>JAUNPI010000134.1:0-275 GCA_030536875.1 Clostridia bacterium | reverse complement strand
CGGCGGCTGGCCGGGCGACCGCTGGTGAGGCGGCGGCTGGCGGGGTGACGGATGGCCGGGTGGACGACGGAGCGGCGGCAAACAGCGCGACCGGCGGGCCGACGGCTGGCGAGGCGGCAGCTGGCGGGGCGACGGTTGGGCGACCGCTGGCGGGCCGGATGGGCGTGCCGACGGTTCGCGCGGCGAGCGCAGGGGAGACGGATGGGGGCAACCCCATCGCGCGGATGAGCGACAAGGAGTTTGACGCGTTCTATGCGCGCGCGATGGAAAAGGCC
>JAUNPI010000133.1 GCA_030536875.1 Clostridia bacterium | reverse complement strand
AGGAGACGCCGATGCTGTTTAGGCTCGCGGCGAACTCGCTGGGGTCCGTGGCGGAGATAAAGAGGATCGCCACCGGCAGCGCAACGAAGTATTTGAGCGTGATGTTGAAGAGATAAAACAGCTCCTCCGCGGTGATATCCAAACGCCCAAAGAGGGTCAGGAGCACATGGCGCGTTCCGTAAATCTCCACGCCCTGCTCCGGGTTGAACAAAAAGACAAAGAAGTTGTTCATCAGCAGAAAGACGCCCATGAACGCGAGCATGAACCGAACCTCCTTGAGCCGGATGTGGCTCAGCCGGAAGGCGATCAGGCTCACCGCAAAGAGCCCCACGAGCACGCGCGTGTCGTAGGTGATCATGCTGGCAAAGGTGAAGAGCAAAAAGAACACCAGCTTCGTCGTGCCGGTCAGCGCGTGAACGACGCTCTTTCTGGGCAGATAATTGAGTACGGTCTTAGCCGCCATGCGCGCGCACCTCCCTGTCCGTGTCGATAAAGCGGGTCACAAATGCCTCCGGCGGCGCGATGCCGCAATCCCCCGCGAGATCAAAGAGGCTCGTCTCCTTGAGCGCCGCCCGCTCCACCAGCTCCGGATCGCAGAGCACCGCCGCGGCGCTCTTGTCGGCGATCAGCCGCCCGTCGCTGAACACTAGCGCCCGCGGCGTGTATTCGAGCATGAGATGCATGTCATGGGTGATCATGACGACGGTCACGCCCTTCTCGTTGAGCCCGCGCAGGAATTCCATGATCTCCGTGTAATGGCGGAAATCCTGCCCGGCGGTCGGCTCGTCGAGGATGATCAGCTCCGGCCCCATCACCAACACGCTGGCGATGGTCACGCGCTTCTTCTGCCCGAAGGAAAGCGCGGAAATCGGCCAGTTGCGGAACGGATACAGCCCGCAGATCTGCAGCGTCTCCTCCACCCGCTCGCGGATTTGCGCCTCGCTCAGGCCGCGCCGGCTGATGCCGAGCGCCACCTCGTCGGCAATCATCGTCTTGGAAATCATCTGATTCGGGTTTTGCATCACATAGCCGATATGCTGCGCGCGCTCGCGGATGGACAGCGCGGCGATATCCGCGCCGGCGAGCGTCATGCTGCCGCGCTCCGGCGTTTCAAATCCGCAAATCAGCTTGGAGAGCGTCGATTTGCCCGCGCCGTTTCGGCCCACAATGCTGATCATCTCGCCGCGCCCGATGGTGAAGCTGACGTCTTCCAGCGTTCTGCGCTCGGGCGTATAGCCGAAGCTGAGGCCGCTGACGGTCAGCAGCGGCTGACGCTCCGCCGGCGGCGGGGCGGCCGGCGTGCGCTCAAACCATGTGCGAACGCTCTGCCTCTGCGCGTCGGACAGCGCCAGCGTGGCCATCCGTGCCGGACGCATCTCGGGCCGGACCTCAACGCCCGCATAGCGCAGCGCCGTCACATACAGCGGCTCGCGAATGCCGTGACGCGCGAGCAAATCGCCGGCAAGCAGCTCGTCCGGACGCATATCCGCGACGATCTTCCCCTCATCCATCAGCACGATCCGGTCGACGCTCCGCCAGAGAACATCCTCCAGGCGATGCTCGATGATGACGACCGTCGTCCCCGTCTTTTTCTGAATCTCGTCGATCAGCTCGATCGCCTGCTTGCCCGTCGCCGGGTCGAGATTGGCCAGCGGTTCGTCAAACAGCAGGATCTTCACCTGATCGACCATCACGCCCGCCAGAGAGACGCGCTGCTTCTGCCCGCCGGAAAGCTCGTGCGGCGCAAAGCCGAGATGCCCCTCAATGCCGACCATTTGGGCCACGCGCCTTGTCGTCTCGCGCATCTGCTCCTGCGGCACGCAGTCGTTTTCCAGCGCAAAAGCGATGTCCTCGCCCACCGTAAGGCCGATAAACTGCCCGTCGGGATCCTGCAAAACCGTGCCCACGTGGCTGGCGAGCGCAAAGATGCCCGCCTTGGGCGCGTCCACGCCGTCCACGGTCAGGCTGCCCGTCACCTTGCCCGCAAAACTGCTGGGAATCAGCCCGTTGATACAGCTGCCCAGCGTGCTTTTGCCGCTGCCGGAAGGCCCGGCGATCAGCACGCGCTCCCCCGGCATGATGTCTAGGTTCACATGCTCCAGCGTCGGTCTCTTCTGCGCGCGGTATTGAAAGCTAAAATCGCGAAAGGATATGATCGGCGTCGCCATCTGTCTTCCTCCTTGCCGCCCCCTTTGCCGGAGCGCCGCGCCCGGCAGGCAGGAGCCTCACGCAAAAAAGGCAGGGTTCCCCCCTGCCTTTCCCGTCTTATTCCTTGTCGAGGCTGCCCTTGCCCGCAATGGTCTTGCTGTAAGCCATGCAGAGCAGACCGCCGATGATCACGCCGGTCAGGGAGTTGACGACGGCCGCCATCGCGCCCTGCGCGAAGACCTTGTTCGCCGGCTCCGCATAGATCGCGATGTCCAGCACGGGCGCAACCACCAGCCATGCGACAATGTGCGCGGCGATGTTGAGCACGGCGAAGGTGATCATCTCTTTCTTGCCGAAGACGCCTTCCTCAAGCGCAACGCGCTTGCCGACGAGGCCGCACACGGCGCCCACCACGGTGGAGGCGATGACCCAGCTCCACCACGGGCTGCCGCCCCACGACAGGTCGATCAGCGTATGGCCGATGAAGCCGATCAGCGCGCCGGCCACGGGCCCGTACATCGCGCCCAGCAGGCCGAGAATGGCGTACTGCACGCTGATATTGGTGTTGGGAACGCCGCTGGGAATCTGCACGAAGCGGCCCAGGACGAAGAACAGCGCAGCGCCGATGCCTACGGCGACAACCGTCTTGATGGAATTGTTTTTCATGCTTGCGTACCTCTTTTTCTTTTTCATTGGGTTTCATGGGGGTCTAATGGGATCCGATGGGTTCTCTATTCTGTGCGGGCTGTCCCGCGCAAAACGCTTAGCCTTCGGCGCTCAATTGGATCTGCCAGCTGATGCCCGTGCCGACGCTGTACGCCTTGGCAAAGCTGCCCTGATTGATGGCGACCGCCATGCAG
The DNA here is from genome assembly GCA_030536875.1 of Clostridia bacterium. Lineage (GTDB taxonomy): Bacteria > Bacillota > Clostridia > Christensenellales > Aristaeellaceae > Ventricola. The sequence goes on along the minus strand of JAUNPI010000133.1, from coordinate 4,410 downwards.
TCGAGGCTATTGGCATAAAGCAGCGGCTCGCCGACGTTGGCATCCGCGAAGCTGCGCGCGTAGAGCATGACGCTCTTGTAAATCACGCGGTCGTAATGCGTGATGGAAACCGTCACCCGCCCTCCGTGCCCCACGCCGAGCTTTAAAAACAGCTCGCGCGGGATGTTGGTCCACAGGGAGCCAAAGCGAACGTCCAGCACGTCGATCGTGCCGCGCACGCTCCTCCCCTCCAGCGACGGGGCCACGACGGGAAGCGTCACCAGCGACGCGGGGTCGATCTTAGGCCCGATCTCCTCAAAGGCGATCAGCCCGGAAGCCAGCCGCGCTCCAGTGTAGGCGTAAATATCGCGCCCGTGGAAGGTGTAGCTCTCCCCCGAGTTGGGCAGACGGTTGACCGTCTCGTCGATCACGCGCGCCTCCTGCAAGCCGGTATGCTGCATGACGTGCGTCAGCGTGCCGTTGTCCGGTGTGATGACCACCTGCCCGCCGGCCGTGCGCACGGCAATGCTCCGGCGCGTGGAACCCACGCCGGGATCGACCACGCTGACGAACACGCTGCCCGCAGGCCAGTACATGAGCGTCTGAATCAGCCGGTTGCTGGCCTCCCAAATGTCGTAGGGCGGGATATCGTGGGTCAGGTCGTAAATGCGCAGCCGGTCGCATACGCCGACCGCCACGCCGTACATGGCGCTCACAGCGCCGTCGGCATAGCCGAAATCCGATTGAAGAATCAGCGCGTTCATGTCTGCCTCCTTCGCGCTCCGCGCAAAAAACACGCCGAGCGAAAACCGCAAGGAAAGTATACGTCATCAGGGCAAATTTGTCAACCGCACGGCAAAAAAACGCTCCCCCATCCGCCTTGCTCTTGAACATTGTCCGTCCATGCGATACAATAGGGGAAACGAATCAAACGACTGAGGAGGTCCATCCTATGGCGATCACCCAAACCCCCTTCGGCACGACCCCGTCGGGGCAGAGCGTCACCCAATACACCATGACCAACCGCTCCGGCGCGAGCGTCAGCCTCATCGATTACGGCGGTATCGTCACCAACATCATCGTCCCGGACAGGGACGGCCGTCTCGCCGACGTCGCGCTCGGCTTTGACACGCTGGAGCCCTACCTCCGCGATCACGGCTGCATGGGCGACACCGTCGGCCGCTACGGCAACCGCATCGGCAAGGGCCGCTTCACGCTGGACGGCGTCACCTATCAGCTTGCGCTCAACAACGGCGAAAACCATCTGCACGGCGGCTTTGCCGGCTTCAGCAAAAAGATGTGGACGGTCACCCCCGTGGAGGGCGAGGGGCAGGACAGCCTGCGCCTTCACACCGTCAGCCCGGACGGCGAGGAAAACTACCCCGGCACGCTCGCCGCGACGGTCACCTATACGTGGGACGAGAGCTGCAACCTGATCATTCGCTACGAGGCGACGACGGATAAACCGACCCTGTGCAACATGACGAACCACACGTATTTCAACCTTGCTGGCCACGATCACGGCACCATCCGCGACCATTTCCTGCTCATCGACGCGGACGTCGTCACCCCGGTCGACGCCGGCCTCATTCCCACCGGCGCATACGCCCCCGTCGCGGATACCCCCTTCGACCTGCGCGACGGCCTGCTGCTGGGCGAGGGCCTCGACCAGACCCCAAGCAACCCGCAGATGGCTATCGCGGGCGGCTACGATCACAACTTCGTCCTTCGCTCGGGCGAGGCGATGGCGCTTGCCGCCTGCCTGTGGCACGAGGAGACGGGCCGCGTGATGGAGGTCATCACCGATCAGCCCGCCGTCCAGCTCTACACCGCCTGCCAAACCCATTTCAGCGGCGGCAAGAGCGGGGCAAGCTACGAGCCCTACAGCGGCCTGTGTCTGGAAACGCAGCACTGCCCGGACTCTCCGAACAACCCCCAGTTCCCGGGAACGACCGTGCTTCGCCCGGGCGAAAAGTACGACACGACGACGATCTACGCCTTCAGGGTGGAAGCGTAAGGCGCGTCTTTCCCTGCCCAAGGCCCCTATCAATGATTCAAAATCAACAAGGAGCAGCAGACCGCTACTCCTTGTCGTTTATTCCTCCGCCTTCAAAAATCTCGATACCAGCTTCGCCCCCGTTTCCACAAAGCGAACGCACGGGCGTATCTTGTAGTACTCCTGCGTGCGCGGGAGCGGGTCGCTTTGCAGCTTGCCCGGCAGCGAGGCGAGCAGCTCGCGGCAGCAGAGCGTGCCATGCTCCTGGCAAAACGCTTCGCTGATGGAGCGGATTTTGGCATAGTGCGCCTTCTTGGCCTCCTGATCGTGCGGATCGTCGTACCCCTCGAGCAGACCAAGCGCCATAAACGCGCCCGTCGCCGCGCCGCAGAACGCCCGCAGCCCGCCCATTCCCCCGCCAAACGAGGAGCCCAGCCTGCGCAGCGTCCGTTCGGGCAGGCCGATCTCCTGTGCGTAGGCGCACAGGACCGCCTGCGCGCAGTTGCAGCCCTGCCCGAAAAGCTCCCTCGCCCGCGCGGCATGCCGTTCGCCCGCGCTTTCCCGGGCGGATAGCTCGGCCAAAAAGGATTGATCCGCCGGGCAGAGCGCCAACGCGGCGGCCTCGGCCGTCGTCACAAAGCGCATATCGTCGTGCTCCAGCCGCGTGATGACGCCTTCGGCCACCCGGCAATCCATCAGCGTGAGATGCACGGTCACCTCCGGGTATGCATGCGTGAGCGCCATCAGCGGCCCGAAGGAGACCAGCCTCACGCCCAGCTCCTCCCGGCATTCGCGCAGGATCGCCGCGTCCTTCGTCTCCCCCTGCTCCACCTTGCCGCCGGGAAATTCCCATAGCCCCGCGCGGGCTTTCCCCTGCGGACGCCGGCAGAGCAAAAACGTGTCGCGGTCGCGAATCAGCGCGGCGACCACCTCGATGGTTTCCATGATTCCGTCCTCCTTCTGTAAATCCAGTTTCTGTAAGCCTAACTTTGGTAGGCCCAATCTGCATTCGCGCCGTTTCCATTTGCTTTGGATACGGCGCCTTTGTTTTTCCCCTCCGGTAATCGCCCGCCCGGGCGGCAGGCAACCGCAGGCGCGGCATCGGCAAGACGCCAAGCTCCGCCGTTTTACATCCTTATCCTTCGCGCAAAAGAGAGCAGCGCGCCGCGCTCATTTTCGCATGTTTCCGCGATCACGGCTTCCAGCAGCGTTTCCAGCAGCCGCCCCACCTGCGGCCCCGGCGCGACGCCCAAATCGCGCATCAGGTCGCGCCCCGTCACCGCCAAATCCCGGATGCGGCAGGGGAAGCCCGCGGCCTCCTCCGAGCGCGCCGCGCGCAAAAGCCCGTCCAGCGGCTCTGCGCCCTCGCCGCAGGCGATCTGTGCGCCGCGATACGCCGCCAGCGTCTCAAGCTGCCCAAGGCCCATCGCGCCGAGGCAGCGCCTCGCCTGCACGCGCAGCGCCTTTTCCCCTTGCTCAGGCACGAGCGCCTGCTCCCCGGCGAGCGCGCAGAGCGTCCTGACGGTTTGGGCGTCAAAGCGCAGCCTGCGCGCCATCGCCTCCACCGTCGTTCCCGCCTCGCCAAGCGGCAGAAAGAACGCCGCAAGCCGCAGCATCCGCTCCGGCTCGGAGGCGTCCAGCACGCGCAGCATCGCGTCATACGCCGTCCCGCCCCGAGGATGCTTGCGCGCTTGGAGCGCATGCGCCTCGGGCAAAAACACGCCGACTACCCTTGCAGGCAGCGCCCCTCCCGGCTTGGGCGCAAGCAGGATGCCGGTCAGCTCCTCGCGGATGCGCTCCGCCGAAACGCGCCTCAGCCCGCCCGACAGCGCAAGCGCGGCCGACAGCGTCGCCGCGTCGATGTTCAGCCCCTCGCGCGCCGCAAACCGGAAGAGCCGGAGAATGCGCAGCGCGTCCTCTTCAAACCGCCGCTCCGGCACTCCGACGGCGCGGACGATCCGGCGGCACAACAGGTCTTCCCTTCCCCCGAACGGATCAATGAGCCCCTCTTTTTCGCCGTATGCCATCGCGTTGATCGTAAAATCCCTCCGCGCCAGGTCGCCCTCCACCTCGCCGATAAAGGCGACGCTGTCCGGATGGCGTCCGTCGGAATAGCTCCCCTCCGTTCGGAAGGTCGTCACCTCGTAGAGCGAGCCGCACGCCTTGACCGTCACCGTCCCATGAGCCATTCCCGTCGGAATGCATCGCCCTTCGCCGAAGATCTCCATCACCCGGCGCGGCGTCGCATCCGTGCAGATATCCCAATCGTGCGGCGTCTTGCCCAGCAGGCTGTCGCGCACACACCCACCCACGACGTAGGCGCGATGTCCCGCTCCATGCAGCGCGTCCATGACGCTCGCGGCGCCCGGCTCGATGGTGATGTGCGTCATCCGCTTTTGCCTCCCCCGCCTCGTTCTTCCCGCCGTCTCGGCCTG
>JAUNPI010000132.1 GCA_030536875.1 Clostridia bacterium | reverse complement strand
GGGTTGCGGATCATGGAATCGAGCATCTGCGTCGCCGTGATGACCGGCTTGGCCGCAACGTTGCACTTGTGAATGAACTGCTTCTGCAGCACGGGAACCTCCTCCATGTCGACCTCCACGCCCAGGTCGCCGCGGGCGACCATGATGCCGTCCGACACCTTGAGGATCTCGTCAAAGTTGTCCACGCCCATCCGGTTTTCAATCTTGGAGAAGATGCGCACGTGTCCGCCGCCGTGATCCTGGCAGAGCTGACGGATGGTCAGCACGTCGCTCGGCCGGCAGACGAAGGACGCCGCAATCAGGTCGATGCCCTGCTCGATGCCAAAGAGGATGTCGCTGCGGTCCTTCTCCCCGATGGAGGGCATTTGCAGGTCGATATCCGGAACGGAAATGCCCTTTCGGTTGCCGAGCGTGCCGCCGTTCGTCACGCTGCAGACGATGTCCGTGCCGTTTTCAATGCGCACGACCTCCATCGCCAGCAGGCCGTCGTCGATGAGCACGCGCGTGCCGGGCTTCACCAGCTCCACCATCTTGGGATAGGTGATGGAGACCTGACGGCTGTCCCCCTCGATCTCGCGGCTGGTGAGGATGAACTCGCCGCCCGCCTCCAGCGTCGCCTTGCCGCCCTCCACGGTCTTGGTGCGAACCTCGGGGCCCTTGGTGTCCAGCAGGATCGCCACCGGAATCTTCTTCTGCTCGCGCAGGCGCTTGATGCGCGCGATGCGCTCTCCCTGCTCCTCATACGTGCCGTGAGACATGTTGAGGCGGCAGACATTCATGCCTGCGTCCATCAGCTTGGCGACCATCTCCTCGCTGTCGGAAGCCGGGCCGAGCGTGCAGACAATCTTTGTTTTTCTCATGGGAAATCCCTTCCTCTCTATCGCTCAAATCTATCGTTCAAATCGCTTTGGCGCCCATTGATTGTACTCTGAAACGATCTCCCTGTCAACGCTTAGCGCTTTTCCACGGCAAAGTCCACCGTCCCCTCAAACGTCTGCCCGGCGGGCAGGATGAGCAGCCCGCTCTCGTCGACAAGGCCGCGCGCATGCAGGTTGAAGGCGTCCGTCGCGTTGGTTTGGGGCTCGATGCAGAAGCCCGGCCGGTCATGCGGCGTAAAGACGACCAAATTGCGGAAGCAGTCGGACGCGCGGATGCTCACCGTGATGTCCTCATAGCGGATTTCGGAAGCCATGTCGGCGGTCATGCCGCGGTAGACGTTATCCAGATACAGGCCTTCCACGTCGTGGAAGCCGTCCCAGATGCAAAGGCCGCCCTCGGCGTCAAGCAGCTCGCCGCTGGGAATCAGCTCGGCGTCGCAGGCGTAGACGCGCCTCACCGGCGCTTTGATGAACACCCTCTTCGCATCGCCCCGCTTGGAGAAATACGGGTGCAGCGCAAGCCCGAAGGGCATGTCCTCCTCGCCGTCGTTGTGAACCCTCGCGCTAAAGTGCAGGCCAGCCGCGTCGAGCGTGTAGCAAACCGTCAGCGTGCAGGCGAAGGGATATCCCTCGTAAAGCGGCCCGCCGGGGGCGATGGCGATTTCCGCCTCGCAGACGGCGCAGTCCTCGCGCGCCTCCAGCCGCTTGAGGGCAAAGGGCTCGTCGCTGACCAGCCCGTGGCGCATGATCTTCTTGCCGCGCTTGGTCATCACATACCGCTTGCCGCGCCAGACATAGGTCGCGTCCTTGATGCGGTTGGGCGCGGGGAAGAGGATGGGAATGCCGTACTTGGTACCGAAGATCGTGATGTCCACGGGCTTCATGAGGATTTCCTTCCCCTCGAAGCGCCAGTCAAACAGGTTGAAGCCGGCGCACGGCAGAATGCGCGCCTCGTGGCCCGCTCCGGTCATCGCGAGAACCTCATAGCCGTGTTCCTCGTCGATCCCTTTGTTCACTGTAAACATGCGTATCCGCTCCTTTGCACACGCCCCTTCAGGCGTGAATTTTTCGCTTATGAAGAACGGGCGCTTTCCTGAACGCCCTCCAGATTAAAGTCCGGCACGAAAGCTTCGCTCGCGGCGGCGAGCTCCTGCCGGTATCCGTCAAGGCCGATGGCCTCCATATAGGCCAGCGCGCGGTCGTATTCCCGGCGGGTCACCCGCCGGTTCATGCCCGGGATGGAGCGCGCGCGTCCGCAGGGCATATACTGCCCCATCAGCGAAACGGGCGTCCCCGGCAGCTCGTCCCGGATGCGCGCAAGGATCTTCATGCAGTCGCCGACGAGCCCCGGCAGCAGCAGATGGCGCACGAGCGTGCCCCGCGTCATCATGCCCGCCTCGTCGTAAACCGCCGGGCCGGTCTGGCGGCGCATCTCTTTAATCGCCGCCCACGCGATTTCCGGATAATCCGGCGCGCCGGAGAGCAGCCCCGCCATCGCGGGGTCGATGTATTTGTAATCGGGCAGATAGACGTCGATCACCCCGTCCAGCATGCGCAGGGTTTCCACGCGCTCATAGCCGCTGCTGTTGTAGACGATGGGCACACGCGGGCGGTAGAGACACAGCGCCTCGATCACCTGCGGAACAAAGTGCGCCGCGGTCACGAGATTGATGTTGTGCGCCCCCTGCCCCTCCAGCTCGCGGAAGATGTCCGCCAGCCGGCGCACGGAGACGTTTTCCCCCGTCCCGCCGTGGCTGATCGCCTCGTTTTGGCAGAACGCGCAGCGCAGAGCGCAGCCGGAGAAGAACACCGTCCCGCTCCCGCGCGTGCCGCTGATGCAAGGCTCCTCCCAGCGGTGCAGCGCCGCCCGCGCCACTCGCGGCATCGTGCCGGCGCCGCAAAGGCCCTTTCCCGCCTCATCCGTCCGCTCCGCGCGGCAATTTCTCGGGCACAGCGTGCAGATCATAAATCGATGAACTCCTCAAACCGCGGCAGGATGCCGATGCCGTCCGGAAAATGCGCGGCAAACTGCGGAATCGCGTGGCTGGGGAACGAGTTGCCCTCAATGAACACCGGCCCGTCCGGCGTGATGGCGACATCCCACGCGACAAAGCGCACCTGCGGGACGACGCGCATCGCCTCAAGACACATGCTGCGCACCTCGTCCCAGTACGGAATCTTCGTGCCGGGGATGCGCTTGCCCGTCATCGGATGGCGCTCGAAGGCCTCGCCCGCCTTGTTCGCGCCCACGCCGCAGATCACGCCCGTCTCCAGGTCGACCGGGGCCGCCATGCCGCCGCAGTCCACGTTGTCCATGACCTTGCCGTTGCCGATGCGGATATACGCGTAAACGATGCCCTCTTTCTTGTCGCCCAGCAGCGTCGCCACGCGGATCGTGTTGACCGACGTGGGGCAAAGCGCCGAAATCGCCTCGTGCTGGATGACCTTGTCCTCCACGATGCCAATGCCCGCCGCCTTCAGGCGCGCATACAGCGCCGCGGGATCGCCGTATTCCTCCGGCGTGCATTTGAGGATGCCCTGCCCGCTCGAGCCGTCGATGGGCTTGCAGATGATATCCCCCCGTCCTTTGAGGAACGCGGCGAATTGCTCCTGCGTCGCCGTCGTCAGGTTCAGCCACTCGCGCTTCACCTGATCGGAAAAGAGCTCGTTGAACTCGGTCTTGTTGTCGAAGAAATGCCAAAACTTCTTGTCGTTCATCCTGCTGACGATGCCGTTGGAAATGCCGCGCGTGATCTGCGTGCTGCGCTGCGCGTCCGTGAGCCGGTACATCTCTGCGATCTTGTAGTCGACATAGCCCGCGTTGTACCTCGCCGCGCACTTGGCCATGTCCGCCATCAGCCAGACGCGGCTCTTGCCGGTTTTCTTGTGCAGCATATTCGCCGTCTTCATCATCGCGCGGTAATCCATCTTCGCCGCGCGCTTGACCATATAGGAAAGCCTGCTCATGGGAAAAAGCCTCGTTTCTGTGTTTTCTCCTATCTTCCGTCAAAACGCGTGAGCGCATACGCCCGCATTTTGATTCTTTCATTGTATTCCATTTTAGCCCGTTTGGCAAGATCAAATGGCCGCATCCCGCCGTTCCTTATGCCTTCTATACACGCAAAAAGCCCCCGCGGGATCACCCCGCGAGGGCCGGCAAACCTATTTGATTAGAACTTGAGCGGGTTGACCTTGATGCCCGGGCCCATCGTGGAAGACAGGACGACGCTGCGCAGGTAAATGCCCTTCGCGGCGGCGGGCTTGGCGCGGTTGATCGCGCCCATCAGGGTGGTGAAGTTCTCGGTCAGCTGCTCGGCGGTGAAGGACTTCTTGCCGATCGGGCAGTGGATGATCGCGCTCTTGTCCAGGCGATACTCGACTTTACCGGCCTTGATCTCGGCGATGGCCTTGGCGACGTCCATCGTGACAGTGCCGCTCTTCGGGTTCGGCATCAGGCCCTTCGGGCCCAAGACGCGGCCCAGACGGCCGACGACGCCCATCATGTTCGGGGTCGCAACGACGACGTCAAACTCAAACCAGTTCTCGCCCTGAATCTTCGCGACGAGCTCCTCGGCGCCGACGTAATCCGCGCCGGCCTCCTCGGCGGCCTTCGCCTGATCGCCCTTGGCGAACACGAGGACGCGAACCTTCTTGCCGGTGCCGTTGGGCAGAACGACGGCGCCGCGAACCTGCTGGTCGGCCTGACGGGGATCGACGCCCAAGCGGACGGACACCTCTAGGGTCTCGTCGAACTTGGTCTTCGCGGTCTGAAGCGCGAGCTTCACGGCCTCGTCCGGATCATACAGCTTGCTGCTCTCGATGAGCTTTGCGCTCTCGACATACTTCTTGCCATGCTTCATTTTGATGTTCCTCCTTGTGGTACAAACGGCTTAAATCCTCCCACGATTCCGGCCCTTGTCTCGGGGCCGCCTCGCGCGGCGTATATCCGCGCTGAAAAGCCTTGATCAGGCGTCGGCGACGGTGACGCCCATCGAGCGGGCGGTGCCCTTGACCATGCTCATCGCAGCCTCGATGTCGGCGGCGTTGAGGTCGGGCATCTTCTTCTCGGCGATCTCGCGAACCTGGGCCTGCGTCAGCTGGCCGACCTTGGTCTTGTTGGGCTTGCCGCTGCCGGACTCAATGCCCAGCGCCTTCTTGATCAGCACCGGGACCGGCGGGGTCTTGGTGATGAAGGTGAAGGAACGGTCGGAGTAGACGGTGATGACGACCGGAATGATGAGGCCGACATCGTTCTTGGTGCGCTCGTTGAACTCCTTGCAGAAGCCCGGGATATTGACGCCGTGCTGGCCGAGCGCCGGGCCGATCGGCGGGGCAGGATTGGCCTTCGCAGCCGGCACCTGCAGCTTGATCATGCCAGTAACTTTCTTCGCCATGATATTAACCTCCTAAATCTGTGGTCACGCGGAACGTTTTCGTTCCTCCCACGCCCAAGCGCGGCGCGCTCGGGCTGCACCCCGCCCTTGTGTCGGGCGGGCCGTTTTGAGCAAACCGGGATATTCCCGGGAATTGCCGCCTTCTCTCGTCGTGCCGGCGCTCAAAGGCGCTCGACCTCGCTGATGTCGTATTCCACCGTGGTCTTGCGGGACAGGATCTCGATGGAAACCTTGACCTTGTGCTCCTCAGCGATAATCTCTTCAACGGTGCCGATCGCGTTTTCGACGCTGCCCGTCTTGATGCGCACGGAGTCGCCCGGCTCCAGATCGATGCGGATCGTGCCTTGGCAGCTGGTCATGCGCTCGAACTCCTCGTCCGTCAGCGGAATGGGCTCGGATCCCGGGCCCACGAAGCCCGTCACCCCGCGCGTGTTGCGCACGATGTACCAGGTTTCGGTCGTCTTGATCATCTTGACCAAGACATAGCCGGGGAAGAGCTTGTGCTGAATGGTGTGGGGCTTGCCGTTTCGGGTCTCGACGACCTCCTCAATCGGCACCTTGACGTCCTGAATCAGGTCGCCCATGCCGTTGTTTTCGACCGTCTTGACCAAATCGCTGGCGACCTTGTTCTCGTAGCCTGAGTAGGTATGAACGACATACCAAAGGGCCTGCTCGTCCGCCATGTTAACCCTCCTGCGCCTCTTTGCGTCGTCTTACAGCTCGATGAGCTTCTTGACCAAGAACGAAGAAGCGGTATCCAGCACGCCGACGATGATAGCCAGCGCCACGACAAACCCGATCACGACGACAGAGTAGTTGATGAGATCCTTCTTGGACGGCCACGCGACCTTCTTGAGCTCGGCCACCATGTTCTTAAACGCATTGGCGATGCGGCCCGGCAGCGCGGTTACCCAGCTCTTCGCGCGGGCAAAGAAGCCGGGATTCTCGGTCTTCTTTACTTCCTTCTTTTCAGACATCTCTTTCACATCCTTATCCGTCATGCCGCAAGAATCAGCGGGTTTCCTTGTGAACCGTATGCTTCTTGCAGAAACGGCAATACTTGCTCATTTCGATACGATCCGGGTTATTGCGCTTATTCTTCATTGTGTTGTAATTGCGTTGCTTGCACTCCGTGCAGGCCAGCGTGATCTTCACGCGAACACCAGCAGCAGCCATACAAGGCACCTCCTTCTCCAAAATGCAGACGAAACACGCCTGCCAAACATGCTCGATTATTGTACACCCTGCATGTCCTCTTGTCAACCGAATTTTTCAATTTTTTTAAAATACTTTCAAAGCCCTCTCGTTTTCTCCGTTTTTCTCCCGTTTTTGAGCTTTCGCCTTCCGTTTTTCACGCAATAGCTCAAAAATCAAACGTCTCTGCGCTTTCATGCGTTACGCTCTGCCCCTGCGCATGCGCTTTAGCCGCCCTTGGCCTCTTGTTTCCCGTCAGGTCGTAGCTCATATCCAGCAGCGCGCGGGCCTGCTCCATCTCCACGCTGCCGTCGAGCAGGATGGAGATCCACCGCTCCTTGTTCATGTGATAGGCCGGCAGGAAGCCCGCCTGCCCGCGCAGGGACGCGGCCAAAATGGGGTCGGCCTTCACGTTGAGCACATCGACCGCGCCCTCGCCGCCGACGCCCAGCGCCTTCCTGCTCACGCGCAGGATCAGCGCGTACCACTTGCGCCCTCCCTCATGGCGCAGCACGGCCGCCTCCGGCGAATCCCGAAACGGGTTATCCGGCTCCGTGCCGTATGTGCCCAAAGCGTACTCGAGAATCGTCGCGCGCGTCGCCCCGATCGTCATGTTTCCCTCTCCGCCTCTCTCCGATTTGCCTTTGTCATGAGAAAAGAGAGCCCCGAATCGCTCCGAAGCTCTCTCTTTTCACTTTTGAAGCGCACCCGCGCGTCCCAATCTTTGATTACTCGAAGATCTTCGTGACAACGCCGGAGCCCACCGTGCGGCCGCCCTCGCGGATAGCGAAGCGCAGCTTCTCGTCCATCGCGATCGGCGTGATCAGCGTGCATTCCATATCCACGTTGTCTCCCGGCATCACCATCTCCACGCCCTCCGGAAGCTTGATGCTGCCGGTCACGTCGGTCGTGCGAAAGTAGAACTGCGGACGATAGCCGTTGAAGAACGGCGTATGACGGCCGCCCTCTT
>JAUNPI010000131.1 GCA_030536875.1 Clostridia bacterium | reverse complement strand
CCGGCAGCGAACGAATAAAGTTGGTCATCAGGATGGCGTAATACGTGCTGACCAAACACGACAGGATGACCGACATGCGGGTGTTCATCAGCCCCAGGTTGCGAATCAACAGGAACGAGGGTACCATGCCGCCGTTGAAGAGCATCGTGATGAGCACGAACATAAACAGCAGCTTGCGCCCCGGAAAGGCCGGGCGGCTGAGCACGTACCCCAGCGCGAAGGTGATGAACATGCTCAGCGGCAGGCCAACGCCAATGTGAATGAGCGTGTTGCCGTAGCCGGTCAGGATGGAGCCCGTCTCCCAAAGGCTCTTGTAGGCCTCCAGCGTCGGCTGCTTCGGGAAGAAGATAAACGGCGTCTTGAAATACTCCGCCTCCGTGACAAAGGAGATCATGATGGCATTGTAAAACGGCAGCACAATCGCCAGCCCCATCAGCGTGAGGAGGACGAGCAGGACATAATCCATTGCGGAAAGCCTATTGCGGCTGTAAGCGCGGCGCTTTGCGCCCGTTGCGGTGTTCATCATTTGACGCCTCCCATCAGCCCCGTGCCGCCGAAGCGCTCGGAAATCTTGTTCGTTCCCAGCAAGAGCACCATGTTGACCACCGAGCAGAAAAGGCTGACCGCTGTGGAGAAGCCGTAATTCGGCGTGCGCTTGAAGGTAATCCGGTAAATATACAGGTTCAGCGTCTCCGCGGCAGGCGCGATGATGTCGTTTTGCAGGTTGTAAATCTGGTCGAAGTGTCCGCCCATGATGCCGCCCATCTGCAAAATCAGCATGACGGCCACCGTGGGCAGGATGCTGGGCAGCGTGATATAGAGAATGCGCTGCAGGCGGCTGGCGCCGTCGATTTCCGCGGCCTCGTATTGCTGCTGCTCGATCCCGCTGATGGCCGCCAGATAGATGATGGAGGACCAGCCCGCCTCTTTCCAGATCTCCGTGATATAGATCAGCGGGCGGAACAGGTCTCTGTCGCCCAGGAAGACGACCCGCTCGAGGCCCAGGTTGGATAGAATCCCGTTGAGCACGCCGTCCACGCTCAGCAGGTTCTTGATGATGCTGCCCACGATGACCCATGAAAGAAAATGCGGGAAGGTGAAAACCGTCTGCAAAATCTTCTTGTAGCGGCCCATTCGCAGCTCGTTGAGCATGATCGCCAGCAGGATCGGCGCCGGGAAACACAGCAGAAGCTCCACGATATTGATCCACAGCGTGATGCCAACCGCGTTGAAGAAGGACGAATCCCTGAAGAGTGATTCAAAGTTGGCCATACCCACCCAGGGGCTCCCCAGAATGCCAAGCTTCGCCTTGAAGCTCTTAAAGGCCAGCATCAGGCCGCCCATCGGGCCATAGCAAAACACGAGATACCAGATGACGGCGGGCAGCGCCAGCAGATAAATCTCCTTGTTTTGCACAATCTCCGCCCAGAGGTTGTGCCTCGGCATCACGCGCGCCGCGCCGCCCGGCGCCGCAGTCTTCTTGGGTTTGTTCACATCCGTATACCTCCCAATCTCCTGTTTGAGGAAACCGCAGCTTTGTCCGTCGTTCCCGTGCGTTTCCCTGTTGAAACCAGTGTATCCCTCCAATCCAAACTTGTCTATGCACGATCTTTCGTTGAATTTGGACAATATTTCCCTTTTCTTTAATCGCAAACCGCCATGCCCCGGCAATTCAAACCGCAAATCTCAGCCAATCTGCTTGACTCGGTTCTGAGCATCTGGTATAATCACAGTATAATGATATAGATTGAGAATGGTTTTTTATAGCATTTTGGCTGTGTATCCTCGAGGGAGGGATGGTTCGTGCTGAAGGCCGTCTTGGTGGATGACGAAATCTGGGTGCGCCGGGACTTGGAGACGCTGCTTGGCGAGTGCGAGCAGGTCGAGCTGGTCGGTTCCTTCGCCGATGGCTGCGAGGCGCTCAGCTTCCTGCGGGAGCATCCCTGCGACGTCGTCTTCACGGATCTGCGAATGGGCCGCATGGGCGGCAGGCAGCTCATCGCCGCCTGCGCCAGCGAGCAGATCGACGTTTATATGGTCATCATCTCCGCTTACAGCGACTTCGACGCGGCCCGCGAGGGCATCCAATACGGCGTGATCGATTACCTGCTCAAGCCCGTCTCTCGAACGGATTTCGCCCAGCTGCTCTCCAGAATAGACGAACGCATGCGCTCGGCGCCCAAGCGAAGTTCCGACACCGAACACATGCGCAGGATCGAGGCCGCCTATCCGGTTTGCCGCGCGCTCTGCTTCCCCATGCAGTGCGGCGAGCTCCACGCCCAGCTGGCCGCCCTTGCCCGCTTCGACACCGACTACGCCCTCTATATGGCCGATCAAACGGAGAGCGGCTATGCCGTGGCCCTGCTCGGTTCCTCCCTCGGCGATTTACCCCCCTTGCGCTGCCACGAGAGGTGGGAATCAGCACCGCGCAGAAGGATTTTTCCTCCTTGAACCGCATGATCGCCGAGGCGATCCAGAGCGCCAAATGCGGTTTCCGCTTCGCCGCCTCGGATCTGGTCTCCTCTCTGCAAAGCTACATCGTCCGGTGCTATCAGCAGCCGCTGACATTGGATGCGCTGGCCGCAAAATTCTACCTGAACAAGACCTACATGTGCAGCGCCTTCCGAAACGAATGCGGCATGACGCTGGTTTCCTTCATCACCCATGTGCGCATGTGCATGGCCGCCGCGGCGCTCGCCGGCACCCGCGCAAGCGTTCAGGAGGTCGCCTCCGCGGTCGGCTATGCGGACAGCGCGTATTTTTCCAGACTATTTAAAAAGGCCTACGGTCTTTCGCCGGAGGCCTATCGCAAGCAGCGGCGCTAACGCCGTCACATACGGGGCGCGCCGCCCAAGGGGATGTATAGATCCACGCAGGTGTAAAAGCCCTTTCGGGATGTGATCTCCATGCACCCGTCGTCACCATAGGTGATTTTCAGCCTTCGATGGATGTTGTTCAGCGCGACATGATGCTTTTCGATCGTAGGCTGCATGTCGTCAAGACGTCTGCGGACGGCATCCAGCTCCTCCTCCGACATACCGTTTCCATTGTCCGCCAGGCGGATGTGGAGGCGGTTTTTGTCTTCATCGACGCGCGTCATGAGCAGCAGGGTACAGGGTGCATCCTTTTCAAACCCGTTGAAGCCGTGTTCCACGGCGTTTTCCGCCAGCGGCTGAAGCATGAGGCTGAGCACGCGCAGGCGGAGCGTATCCTCCCTCGCCCGCAGAATCAGGCGGTATCGGCCCGGGCTCCGGATCTCCATGATGCGCATGTAGTTTTCAAAGTGGCCGATTTCCTCCTTCAGCTCCACGATGTCCGGCGCGCGCAGCGTATAGCGGAAGCTGCCGCTCATCGCCGTCACAACCTCCTCCAAAGGCTGCACGTGGTAATAGCGCGCCATGCCGCTCATGCATTCCAGCGTGTTCATCAGAAAATGCGGATTGATTTGGCTTCGGTAAGCGAGCATTTCCGCCTGCATTCGGCGAAGGTTGAGCTGGTAGGCCTGCTCGCGATTGTCGAGTTCCTGCTTTCGCATCTTTTGGAGCCATGAGAGCATCTTGTTGACCCCGCTGGTCAAAACGGCGAGCTCCTTCGCCCTGCTCTGCTGGATGGAGACCGTCTCCAGCGTGATCTGGCGCATATCCATCGCAATCTCGTTCACCGGCGCGGAAATGCTTCTCCGAAGCCCGATCAGCAGGAAGACCATCGCGACGGCGCAGCCCGCGCCAAGCAGCAAAAACGAGCGCAGATAGGCGTGCAAATCGCCCGCCAGCCCGTCCGTCGGAACCATAAAGATATACTCCAGCCCGTTTTCGGTGGAGACGGGCGCAGCATGGAGATAATAGCTCTTCCCCTCGTGCGGCATGCTCCGCGCGCCGTGGTCATGCGCCGCGGCGATCAGCTTCCGCGTGCTTTCCGGCGTCAATTCCGTATTGGAGGCGATCAGCTCATCGTTCCATACCAACGCCTCAAGCGCGTTTTGAACGGCGCTGTCCGTATCCAACAGCTCCGCCGCGTCAAAGAGAACCGCGCAGGTCAGCCTTTTGGCCTCCCGGCTTTGGCTGATGGGCTGAATCACGCCGACGGGCATATAATAGACGCAATAGCGTGATGCGCTCAGGCCGCTCTGCCCGCGATGGGCATAGGGCCGCGTATAAAAGCCGGTCGCCGGCGGGTTTTCGGCGATCCGGTATTCGCTGTTGGCGCGCTCAAACAGGTACATAAAGCCGCTGTTTGACTCGAGGAACACGCTCTCGTTGTCCGAAATATACACCGCGCGCAGCACGGGGTTTGCGCCGATGAGCATATTGAAGTTCTGGCGAATGCTGGAATAGATGCTCAAGCGTTCCTGCGCGTCCATGTCCACCAGGTATTGCTGCACGATCTCCGAATAGCCGATGCTCTCCGCGGCGGATTGAACGCCGGCCAATTTCTCCTCGATGCCGCTCTTGCGCTGTTCCACCAGCGAATCAAACGCTGCTTGCGCCTGCTGGCGGACAGAGGTCTCATAAGCGGCATACATCCCCACCAGAAGGAGCAGCAGCACCGAAAACGGAATCAGCACAATGATAATGATCCGTCGATGGATGGAGTATTGCCCGTTTTTCATCGCAAACCTCTCCTCGCCTCGCAGCCGTATGCTTTGTTATGTACATTTTGCCGGTGATGCCGCCGGCAGCATGCCGGTTTGTTATGTAAATCCTTCCGCTCGGTTTCGGCCTCGGGCGCAAAGCAGCGGAATTTACAAAGTTTCGTCGGTGATGCCGCCGGCAGCATGCCGGTTCGCTTTCGATTATAATCTGCAGACGTGACGCTGTCAATCAAGCGAGCCCGTTTTGCGAAAAAAGCAAATCCCCGCTCCTTGACGGCCGTCTGAGCGGGGATCTGCCGTTTTTTTGCCCTTTCTGATGCGCTTTCCGGCCCCAATGCCTCTGCCGCGGTTCAATGGCCAAACGCCGCGCGGGCAGCCTTACGCCGATCTGCCCTGCGCGTTTCTCTCCACGCTGAGCCGGTCTGCGACCAGCGCGATAAACTCGCCGTTGGTCGGCTTATCCTCCAGCGAACAGACGTTGCGCCCGAAGGCCTCGTCCAGCGCCTCGATACACCCTCGGTTCCACGCCACCTCGATAGCGTGGCGAATCGCGCGCTCCACCTTGCTGGAGGTTGTGCCGAACCGGTGAGCGATTCCCGGATAGAGCTCCTTGGTGATCCGCCCCATCATGTCCGGGTTTTCCATCACCATGCGCACCGCCTCGCGCAAAAACTGATAGCCCTTGATATGCGCCGGAATGCCGACCGTCAAAAACAGGTTGGCAATGCGCTCCTCAAGGCTCTCCGCCCCGGCAGGCGCGCTCTCCTGAACCATGCGCACGCCGAGCGCCTCGGCGTGCCCGCCCTGCCCCGCCGCCTCGAGCACACGCTGAGCCAGCGTCAAAAAGTCAAACGGCTTGACCATGTAATAGTTGACGCCCAGATTGATCGCCCGGGCGATGAAATCGTCGCGCCCCAGCGCGGTCAGCGCGATGACGCCCGGCCTCTTTTCGAGCTTCATCTGCGACAGGCGTTCGAGCACCGTATACCCGTCCATCTGCGGCATGATCATGTCGCAGATGAGCACGTCCGGCTCAAGCTTTTGCACCAGCTCGATCGCCTCGACGCCGTCGGAGGCAGAGCCCACGACGTCGATGCCGTTCTGCTTGTTCAAGTACTCCGTCACCATGTTCCGCAGCTGCGTATTGTCATCCGCAACCACAACACGAACCATTTCCAAGATGATCCCTCCCGATTGAATGAATACTTTCAAATACTATGTTTCTATCCTAATTGGTGTTAATTATACCACAATCTCCCCTATTTGTGAAGCCCACGAAACGGGCAAATCACGCATTCTTCCGGTGCGGCTCCATCCCAACTATATGCCAAAAGGGCCGTTTTAGAATCAAAAAACGACAAAAAGGCGTCAAAAAGAAAAGAGCAGAGAAAACGCTCCCTGCTCCCCGAGTCAAATTTCGCGCCGATCAGCCGCAAAAGGGGACTTCAGCGATATACGGCCGAACGATTTCCATGATGCGGTCTGCGCTGCCCGGCGCATAGCGCGGCGACTGCGCCAGGGTCACAAAGTCAAATCCCGTCTGGGAAAACGCGCGG
Organism: Clostridia bacterium; assembly: GCA_030536875.1. GTDB lineage: Bacteria > Bacillota > Clostridia > Christensenellales > Aristaeellaceae > Ventricola. Next base: position 1,329 of record JAUNPI010000131.1, on the reverse strand, counting down.
TAATCGTCCACCGCTTCGAAGGGAATGGACGGTTCCCGCCCGTTGACGCCCTCCATGAGCGCGGCGATATCGCTGCGCAGGCGGATATGGGCCGCATCCTCGATCAGGCAGGGCGGCACATCCTGCCGCGAGCGCGGATTGCGCACGTAGGTCAGGCGGCTGACCCACCGGAAGGCGAGCGCAAAGAGCAGGTAGTTCGCCTCGTCGAGCTTGATTCCCTGACGGTATGCCTGAAGGGCGGCGCGGGTGTCGGGCCTTCTGGTCAGCACGGCCTTGAGCACAAAGTCCGGCCCGGGCGGGCCAAAGGCGAGGTCGGAATGCGTGTCGACGTGGACGACCTCAAACGGCGCGGCGAGCTCGCCTGCGCGCATGCGCGAGAGCCAGAAATCCAAAGCCTTGTCGTGCGTGTCGAACACTGCGCCGGGCAAAGGATGCGCCTTGGAAAGGCCGCACTGCTCCTCAAGGAAGCGGACGACCTCCTCGTCTGCGTAAGGCTCGGCGCAGCCCTCCTCCGGCCGCTCGCCGAGCGGCGCCAACGGGCACGCGTCGGTCAAAAAGAAATCCATGTCCAGATCGAGAACCTTCACAAGCCACCTCGCGCTTTCCGTCCCCTGTGTGCCCGCTCCTCCCCTCCTTGAAGGCTCCTTGAAGGGGGGAAAAGCGTTTTGTCGCCGGTCTTCCGCTCCCTGCCCAGGAGCGCTTTTCCGCACAAATTATACCATTTCCCCCATAGGCGCGCAAGCCCCGTTTAGGGCACGAGGTTCATCTCCGCCTCGTTGAGGTCGTAGCCCACAAAGCTCTCCGGCACGGCACCCACGATGATGGACTCGGCAACCAGCATGTTGGCGCTCACCTGCGTCGTCTTCGCCCCGTTCGGGATGACGATGCGTATGCTTGCGGTGAGCTGCAGATAGACCTTGTGGCGCGTCTGGTTGATGCCGCAGGCCTCAAATTCGGTCGCAAAATCGGAGCTGATCGATCCGACGGGCACGATCGATATGGGAATCTGCGGCCCTGCGCCCGCAAAGAGCGTGATGCCCAGCGCCGCGCCGAGCGGAACGCTGACCTCCTCGCTGCTCATGCTCTGAAGCCGCCGGAGCGCTGCGTCGCCCGCGCGGTCGGCGAGCAGGTTCATTTTCAGCGTATTGGCGGAGAGCAGCGCGACCTGCCCCTTTTCGTCCATGCGCACGTTCATCAGCTCGTCATACCCCACGCCCTCGCCGAGCGCTTCCGCCATCGCGCCGGAGAGCACCTGCGAGGCCATCGCCGCCGTACGCGCCTCCGCAAGGGAGAAGACGAGCGGCTTCACATTGCGGTCCGCCAGCAGAA
>JAUNPI010000130.1:4253-7509 GCA_030536875.1 Clostridia bacterium | reverse complement strand
CGCCGTCCCATCATTCCACTGTACGGGTATTTCCGGCGGAAGCTCTCTGTAAAACAAGAAGGCGATCCATAGGCATCCTATCGCAAGGATTGCCCACGTGATAAAGCTTCCCCATATATACAAAAAGCTAACGGAATCCAGTTTAAATACGGTCTGATGGTCATGCCAATAGTCCCCTAATTCTGCCACGTACTGTTCTATGTTCAAATGAGCGTAGTCTATGTTTTCATCGTCGAGCATTTTTTCACACAGGTTTCTGGCTCTACTCAAATCGGTCATTTGATTTTTCAATAGATCATTTTGCCTCTGAATCGTTTCGCGCAAGGTTGCTTTTTCCAAGATGACATTCCGTATGTCCTCGATGGAAATCCCCAATGTCCGAAGATATGCAATCTTTTTTATATTTTCTATGTCGCTCTCGGAATAATCTCTGTAACCATTGCTTTCATTTCTCGCCGGAGCGATCAATTGTTCTTTTTCATAAAAGCGCACATTAGAACGTGATAGCCCGGTCCGTTCTTCAACCTCTTTGATTGTCATGGCGTACACCTCTTTCCAAACGCGTCCGTTTTCTCGAGTATAAGCTATCAACGAGGTTTACAGTCAAGCGTTTTCCCTAAAAAAACAGCAAATCCCTGCCGAAGCGTCAAGAGCAAAGGAACGGCTGCGCCGCTCTTGACCAACTGGCAGGGATTCGCTTTGTGGCAGTCGATGGGCTTTAAACAGCCCTCCGCCTGTCAGCAGGCATCCCGATTATTTTTTCCTCTTTTGCGGCCAGTATCTGCCGGCCCGATCTGCAATCCCCTGTTTACCGTTCCCGAACGGCTGTGCCTTCATAGATGAGGCCGACCGCCTCCGGCCCCGTATTGGAGCAGATGGCGCAGCCGAGATGAAACACCAGCGCGGGCGGATAACCTACGGCCTTCTCGCACGCAGCGGCGTATTCCTCTTCGAACTTGTGGTCTGCAACGCCGATATAATACGGCGTTCCCGGCGCCATGCGCGCTTTCATCTGGCTGACCATATTGGTGACGACCAGCTTGTCCCCGCGAACCTTCTTGATCACTTGGCTCACGCCGTCATTGAGCGTAAAAATCGGGTGAATGCCCAGCAAGTCGCCTGCGATGGCCGCCGCAGCGCTGACGCGCCCGCTTTTCCGAATGACCTTGAGCGTATAAGCCGTCAGCAGAATCTCCGTGCGCCTGAACTTCTCGTTGAGGTAGGCGACGACCTTTTCCATCGGCTCGCCGCTTTCCAGCATCTCGCTGGCGCGAACGACCTCTACGCCGTAGGCGAAGGAATAGCAGTAGCTGTCTACGACGTCGATCGTCATGCCGCTGTCCGGATGCTCTTCATGGAACTGCCGCGCTGCGGCATGCGCCGCGGCGTTTGTACCGGATCCGCCCGCGTTGATGGAGATGTAGACAACCTCCTCCACGCCCTGCTTGTCGTAGGCCTCAAACTGTTCCATAAACTCGAACTGCGTGACCTGCGAGGTCGTCGGCAGCCCGCTGGAGGCGCGCAGCATGTCGCAGAACTCCTCCGGCGTGAAATCCACGCGCTCGGTGTAGCCTTCTCCGTCCAGCGCAATTTTGAAGCAGAGTATATCAATGTGATGTTTTTCCGCCAGCGTCTGCGGCAGATCGCACGCGGAGTCCGTCAAAACGGCGAACTTTTTCATCGGTCATCTTCCTTTCTGTGACATAGGACAGCGATATGCCCTGATTGAGTGAAGCAACCCATCTGCACCATCATACAATAATAACTCTCGTTTTGCAACATTATAGAAACAAATCGCAAAAAAACGCTCCGGGGAATCCCCCGGAGCATGAGCTTATCGTTTCCGAGTAGGTTTTGCGATTACGCCTTGCCGCTGCAGCCCAGAACGTCGACCAGCTTGTGACGCACGAGCTCCTTGATATTGGCGCGGGCGGGCTTGAGATATTCGCGCGGATCGAACTTGTCCGGATGCTCCGCAAAGAACTTGCGGATCGTGCCGGTCATCGCCAGACGCAGGTCGGAGTCGATGTTGATCTTGCAGACAGCCAGCTGGGCCGCGTGGCGCAGCTGCTCCTCCGGCACGCCGATCGCGCCGGGCATCGCGCCGCCATAGGTATTGACCATCTTCACATATTCCTGCGGAACGGAAGAGGAGCCGTGGAGAACGATCGGGAACTGCGGCAGGCGCTTGGAGACCTCCTCCAGAATATCGAAACGAAGCTGCGGCTTGGTGCCGGGCTTGAACTTGTATGCGCCGTGCGAGGTGCCGATGGCGATGGCCAGCGAATCGCAGCCGGTCTTGGAGACGAACTCCTCCACCTCTTCCGGACGGGTGTAATGGGCCTTGTCCGCCGCGACGTCGACCTCGTCTTCAACGCCGGCCAGAGCGCCGAGCTCGGCCTCGACCACGACGCCGTGGTCATGCGCATACTCGACAACCTTGCGGGTGATCTCGATATTCTCCGCAAACGGCTTGGAGGATGCGTCGATCATGACGGAGGTGAAGCCGCCGTCGATGCAGGACTTGCAGGTCTCAAAGCTGTCGCCGTGATCCAAGTGCAGCGCGATAGGAATCTCGGGGCACTCGATGACGGCCGCCTCGACCAGCTTGACCAGATAGGTGTGGTTTGCATAGGCGCGCGCGCCCTTGGACACCTGAAGAATCACAGGGGCCTTCTCCTCGCGGCAGGCCTCTGTGATCGCCTGAACGATTTCCATGTTGTTGACGTTGAAAGCGCCGACCGCATAGCCGCCGTTATAAGCCTTTTTAAACATTTCGGTTGTGGTAACAAGTGCCATGTTGATTCACTCCTTCATCATTCTAACCGGCGCATAGGCCGCCGCGCCGGTCTCTTGGGTTCTGCCTTATGGATAGTATAGCAATTTTTTCACGTTTTGAATAGCCCCAAGATCAAAATTCTGCCGATTTTCAGCGCTTTCCCCGGTTTTTTTCTTGCCCGGTCAAAAGATGAATTGACGGATAAGCCCCCGCAAGGGTATACTATTCACCGAAAAAACGGACAAGGAGAACACCTGCGCATGTCAACACGATACGAATGGATCGCGACCGCTGCCTTCGGGCTGGAGGGCGTCGTCGCCCGGGAGCTGGGCGCATTGGGCATCGAGGCAAAAGCCGAAAACGGCGGCGCTCGCTTTATGGGCACGCTGCAAGAGGCCTTTCAGGCCAACCTCTGGCTGCGCTGCGCGGACAGGGTGCTGCTGGTTGTCGGCCGCTTTGAGGCGCGCAGCTTTGAGG
>JAUNPI010000130.1:1611-4243 GCA_030536875.1 Clostridia bacterium | reverse complement strand
GCCCTGCCGTGGGAAGAATTCATCGCTCGGGATACCCGCTTCCCGGTGAGCGGCAAATGCGCCAGAAGCCAGCTGATGAGCGTAAGCGACTGCCAAGCCATCGTCAAGAAAGCCATTGTCGAGCGTTTAAAGCGCCGTTACGGCGTCTCTTGGTTTGAAGAGAGCGCCGAGACCGTCGCCGTCGATGTCTCGCTGCACGGCAATATCGCGCAGCTCACACTCGATGCGAGCGGCATCGCGCTCAACCGCCGGGGATATCGCACGTGGAACGGGGAAGCTCCGCTGAGAGAGACGCTGGCCGCGGCGCTGGTCGCCCTGAGCCCGTGGCGTCCCGGCATGGCGCTTCACGACCCCATGTGCGGAACGGGTACGCTGATGATCGAGGCTGCCATGCGCATGGCAAACCGCGCCCCCGGGCTCACGCGCGATTTCGCTCTGGAAACGTGGCGCGGCGTTCCCCTGCGGGATTTTGCCCGGCTGCGCGAGGAGGCGCGGGCCCGCTTTTCGCCCGAAAACGTCGAAAATATCTCCGGCTCAGACATCGATCCGCAGGCCGTGGAGCTTGCCCGGCGCCACCTGCATCAGGCCGGGCTCGATGGGCGCGTCCCCTTCTGTGTGTGCGACGTTCGAAACTGCCGGCTTGAAGCCGAGCGCGGCGTTTTTCTCTGCAATCCGCCCTATGGCGAAAGGCTGAGCGACCGCAAGGGCTGCGAGGAGCTCTATCGTGAGCTGGGGCTCCTTGTCCGGCGCCATCCGGGCTTCTCCCTCTCCGCCATCACCTCGCATCCGGGCTTTGAGCGCTGTATGGGACGCCGGGCGGATAAGCGCCGCCGCTTTTATAACGGACGCTTCGAGTGCGAATACATGACGTTCCTTTCCAAGGAACGCCGCGTCCCCTCTCCTTCCTCCAAGCCGCGGTGAGCGCTGATTAAGCAGCGCTTCGCCTGTCCCCGATAACGAAAAAGAGCATCCCCAGCGCTTAAAATCGCCGGATGCTCTTTTTTCTCCCGTTTTTGGGAGCTCTTGATCACATATTGGCTACAAAGTAATTCTGGATCGCCGCAACAGCAGCCTCTTCATCCTTGCCTTCGACGGTCACCGTTACGCGGTTGCCGCACTGGATATCGAGCCCCATCACGGCCCGAAGCTCTTTGAGCGCCGCTTCCTTCGCGCCGTTGATCAGATTCATTCGGCTGGAAAAGCGCGAAGCCTCCCGCGTCAGATTGCCCATGTGTTTGGTCTGCAAGGCATCCGGATTCGTCAGCACATAGCTGAACTGTTTCATGAGCATTTCCTCCTCTCTTATGCACATGAGGGGTTTCCCTCCCATGCATTCTTGACCGCGCGACGTCATTATAATCCATCCTCGCCGATCCTGCAACCTGCCCCGGAAGCCGTTCGGGGATAAAAAGCCAAATTTGAGACCGGCATTTTGTCCATTTAGACGGCAACTCGGTATGGGGTGCCGATGCGTCTTTGTCCCGTCTTCCCTCAAACAGCCGAAAAACCGGCGAGTTTTTGCGCTAACTCGCCGGTTTTCGATGCTTTACAGGAGGTTTTTCCATATGATCCCGGTGTTATACGCACAAAAACGATGTGCTCTGCGCATGAATCACGGGAAAGTGAGGTATTCCGTCATCAGGTAGCCGCGCTTGCCATCCGGCGTGACCACGCAGGTCCAGCTCGTGCCGTAATCGGCCACCCGCAGCCGCTCGTCCAGCCTTGCTTTGCCGATAATCTGCCCGTTTTTGCTCGCTTCGCTGCGCAGATTGACCTTGTCCGTCTTGACGCTTGCCGTCAGGTGCGTCGTGCTCGCGGGAGCATCCAGAACGGAGAGCGGCAAAAAGCCCGTATGGTCCGCACCGTCAGCGGTGAGCCCCGGCTTGTCGCTCGCCTGAACAAACGCCCAATCGCCGCATACGCCCAGCATGTAGACGCGCGCCCCCGCTTCGACGCTTTCCTCGCTTTGCGCGCCGTTTTCGGGCTTTGTGCTCAGGTTTGCCGTCTCTTTGACCACGGCGCGCTGCGGGATGCGCTCGGAGGCCTGCTCTCCCTCTTCTCCCAGCACGCGAATTTCATCCTTGAGGATGTAAGCCGTCGTCTCGCCGAGCGACACCTGCACATAGCTTGTCTGCGTGAAGGAAGCGATGCGTACCTGCGCGCCGCTGCATAGGGCGCCGACCATCTTCGCGTCCGCATCCGGTTCGCTCAGCAGAACGCCTGGCAAATCGCCGTCGTCCATCTGCGCAACGCCGAAACCGCTCCCAGCGGCGACGAGCGAGAGATCCTTGAGCGCAATAAAACCATAGTCCCCGCAGTTGTACGCTCCCGCGCCGCCCTCAAGCGTGCGCACATATACGCTGTCCCCGCTCTCGGCGAGGACCTCGACGCGCATATCCTGACCGAGCGTCATAAAACGCTGCGTCTTGTCATCCTTGACGCTCAGCAGCAGGGCGTCGCTCTTGGTCTGCATTTGCAGCGGATAATAGGGGACAACGCTGCGCGGCTCATCGCCCAGCTCATAGAGGTTGCCCGTCTGTGTTCCCTTGATCCATCCCGTCACGCCGCCGACGCGCACCTTGCGCCACTCGCCTTCCCTCCGCCCAAAGAGGCTGAAGCAGGCTGTGCCGTT
>JAUNPI010000130.1:0-1601 GCA_030536875.1 Clostridia bacterium | reverse complement strand
ATAATCGGCTGGGCGCGCGTGGTCGGCTCGTCATAAAGGTTGGTCTGGCTGTCCGCCTTCTTGCCTGCGACGATGAGCACCTTCCTTCCGCCGACGTCGGTCAACGTATCCAGCGGAACATAGCCCAGTTTGCGTTCGCCGTCCACGTCCGCCGTCACATAGGCCCAATCGTCCACGATGCCGAGCAGGCCCACGCCGTCGCCCGTCGAAAGAGCGCCGAGCGCGGTCGAGTCGGGATCCGTGAGCGGGAGCAGGGGCACCGAGCTCATCCACATGCCGCTCAGATCAATTTCCGCCTCGCGTCCGTCGCCGAAGCCGCTCTCCGCGCCATAGCGCTCATGAGCCTCGTCGAGGGTGATCAGGTATTCGCTGGCCATGTAGCCCGTCACGCCGCCGATGTCCACCTTGGTGTAGCCGTCGCTATCCTCGCTGACAACGTTTACCTCTGTTCCCGTGTAATACAGGCCGAGAATGCCGCCGCTTCGCGAAGGCTCGCTGCGCAGGTTCAGCCTTTCGGGATAAATTTTGTCCGTTTCCCGGTTGTCGACATACAGGCTTTCGCCAAGGGCTGTGCCCGCCAGCAAAAGCAGAATTCCCGCCATACAAAGGATGCTCAGTGCTTTTTTCATGATGTTCACACTCCTTTTGTGTATCCTTTTAATGATAAGACGAGCCATGCGCCGCTTTTCTTCCCCATTTGCCAAAAAAATCCGGCGGATACCGCTTGGATATAGGCTTTCCGGCTCACGGGGATCGTCGATCCGGCTTTCTCTGCGCCGCGCCGTTACGCCCCCTGCTTCTCTTCTTCCTCGCCCGCACAGCGCAGCTTTGCAAACGCCCCCGGCATGACCCAGCGAATGGGATCCAGCTCGACCGGCCCGGGTTTTTTTCTCATGATCACAAACTTAATCGGCACGCCGAGCGCCGTAAACTTCATTTCATGCTCGCTCACATAGTTGGGCGCAAAGCCTGATGCGTGCAAATCGCTGGTCAGATATCGCATCTCAAAGCCGCAGGCTTCGAAGTATGGGAGCGATTCGGTAAACAGCGGCACGTCGTCCGTCTTAAACCAAATTTCGCCTCCGTCAACGAGAAACTCGCGGTATTGCATCAGCTGGCGCGGATGTGTCAGGCGTCGTTTGGCATATTTGGGGCGCTTCGTCCACGGGTTGCAGAAATTGATGTAAATGCGCTCCACGCGATCCTCCGGAGCAAACACCTTTTCGATATAAGAGATGTCGTATCTGGCGATCATCACATTGTGGACGGGGCTCTCGCCATAGGCTGCCGCGATGTTGCGCCGCGTGTCGCCCAGCACGTTGCAAGTGATATCCATAACGACAAAATTGACGTCGGGGGTGTCCCGTGTCATCGCCGCCGTCGACACGCCTTTGCCGCAGCCCAGCTCCACATACAGCGGCGCATCCGCCGGAAACTGCTCGCGCCAATGTCCGCGGTAGCGCTCGGCCTCGTCCGTAAAATAGGGACAAGCCGCCAGCTCGGGCTTGGCCCATTTCTTTGTTCTCATATGCATAACGGGTCTCTAACTCCTTGTATTATAGAGTAGTAGTTTTTAATGTCCCTCTCCAAGGACATGTGCT
>JAUNPI010000006.1 GCA_030536875.1 Clostridia bacterium | reverse complement strand
CTTGAGCGGTGCGAGTCGGAATCCTGGCATCGTGACTATCAAGATGATTTGCGATGGCTTTGGAATCTCTATCGTGGAATTCTTCGATACGGATGATTTTCGCGGCCTTGAGCAAGAAATACGCTGATCCAATTTAAACATAAAAAGATGTGGAAGAGCACCTACTTCCCACATCTTTTGCATAAATATGTTTTCCCGTCTCCTTTCGCCCTTCGTACTTTCACTGTGTCATCCGCTCATTCCCCCGCCGCCCTCACGGCGCAGCCCGCCATCCATGCCACGCACAGCGGCAGCACGTCCTCGTCCACGGTGAACAGGCCGTGGTGGTGCGCCGCCGTGCAGCCCTTCTCCGGGTTGTTCATGCCCGCCTGCACATAGCAGCAGGGCGCGATGACGCGATAATCGGCGAAGTCGTCGCCCAGCATGCTGGGCTCCTGCGGCCGGATCTTCTCCGGCGGGACGAGCCCGGCGGCGGCCTCGCGCGCCAGCTGCGCCAGACGCGCATCGTTGACCGTCACGCCGCAGACCTCGTTGATCTCGATTTCCGCCGTGCAGCCGTGGGCGTGGGCGACGTCCTCGATGATGCGCCTGAACGCCTCGAGCAGCTTGGCGTGAACCTCGTCGTCAAAGCAGCGCAGCGTGCCCTCGAGCACGGCGTCCTGCGCGATGATGTTGCAGCGCGTGCCCGCGTGGAAGGAGCCGACCGTCACCACGACGCTCTGCATGGGCGATATGAACCGCGAGGGGATGCACTGGAGCGACTGAACGACCGCCGCGCCCGCCGTGATGGGGTCGATGCAGGCCTCCGGCACCGCGCCGTGCCCTCCCCTGCCGTGGAGGGTGACCTTGAACATGTCCGGCTCGGCGCAGACGCCGCCTGCGGAGGCGTGCAGCGTGCCGGTCTCGTAGGGGCTCCAGACATGCAGCGCGTAAAAGGCGTCCACGTCGTCCACCAGCCCGGTGGCGATGACCTCCTTGGCGCCGCGCTCGCCCTCCTCGGCGGGCTGGAAGATGATTTTGTAGGCGCCGCAAAGCTCGTCCCTGTGCTGCGCGAGCAGCAGCGAGACATACGCGCCGACCGTCGTATGCGCGTCGTGCCCGCAGCCGTGCATCATGCCTTCGACCTTCGACTTATAGGGCAGGTCGGTGAGCTCCTGCATCTGCAGGGCGTCCGTGTCAAAGCGCATGCCGACGGTCTTGCCGGGGCGCGCGCCGCGAACGACCGCGATCGTGATGTTCTCTTTCGGGGTTAGCAGCTCGATGCCCGGCACGGCGAGCAGCTCGCGCACGCGCGCATTGGTGCGCACCTCCCCGTGCGAGGGCTCCGGATACTGGTGAAGGTCTTCAAAAAATGCGCGCATGTCGGCCTCGCGGGCCTTGGCGTCCGATAAAAAATCCATGATATCTGCCTCTTTTCAGTCTCAAGATAGGGAAACAACGCGTCGTGTTTCTGTTCGCCGCCCTCCTCCCAAATCCCTTTGCGCGCGGGCGATTTCGCCGCTTTTTCCTTATCTATCGTACTCCCGTCCCATGCCATGCCATAGTTTAAGCCTATGGTTCGCCATATTTTATTCGTGTTTGTCTATGCGGGCCAAAAGCGCTATAATAGCCCTTGCCTCGCCCGCGCGCCATCCGGCGGGCAGAGCACGTCAAAGGAGTTTTCATATGATCGAATTACGCCGGGTCTGCAAAACATTTGAGACCGGAGCGAGAGCGGCAAACGTTCACGCCGTTCAGGACGTGTCCCTGACCATCGGGGACGGCGAGATTTTCGGCATCATCGGCTTTTCCGGCGCGGGCAAATCGACGCTCGTGCGCTGCATCAACCTGCTCGAACGCCCGACAAGCGGGCAGGTCATCCTCGACGGGCAGGATCTGACGGCGTTTTCGGAAAAGGAGCTTCGCGCCGCCAGACGCAAAATCGGCATGATCTTCCAGCATTTCAACCTTATGAAATCGCGAACGGTGTTTGAAAACGTCGCCTATCCGCTGCTCGGGTCAAAGATGACCCGCGAGGAAAAGCGCGAGAAGGTCATGAAGCTGCTGGGCATCGTGGGCCTCACCGACAAGGCGGACGCCTACCCTGCCCAGCTCTCCGGCGGGCAGAAGCAGCGCGTGGCCATCGCCCGGGCGCTGGCCAACGACCCGACGGTTCTTCTGTGCGACGAGGCGACCAGCGCGCTCGACCCGCAGACGACGCAGGACATTTTGAAGCTGCTGCGCGAGCTCAACCAGTCGCTGCACCTGACCATCGTGCTCATCACGCACGAGATGGCGGTCGTCAAGCAGGTCTGCACGCGCGTGGCGGTCATGGAAGCGGGCCGCGTGGTCGAGGAGGGGAGCATTTACGACGTCTTCTCCAGCCCGAAGGAAGCCATCACCCGCCGCTTTATCCGCACGACGACGCACATCGACAGCGTCGAGGAAATCCTTCAAAACGACCCGGCGTCTCTGGGCCTTGTCCCCGGGGACATCGTCGTGCGCTACGACTGTTCCGGCGACAGCGCGTCGCAGGCCGTCGTCTCCCGCCTCTCGCGCGAATACGGCGTGGACATCTCCATCATCTTCGGCAACGTCGAAATGCTGCTGGGCACGCCCTTTGGCACGATGATCGTCGTCTTCCGCGGCGAAGAGAGGGCCGTTTCACGCGCGCTGGAAGCGTTTACCAAGGCCGCGAGCCGTGTGGAGGTGATTCGCCGTGTATGAGTTTTTGCAGGGGATCATCCCCAACGTGGTCAAGACCTTTCCGGAGATGACCAAAGCGTTTTTCCAAACGCTGCAGATGGTCGGCATCAGCGCGCTGTGGAGCGCGGCGTTCGGCGTGTTCTTCGGCGTCGTGCTGGTGGTGACCGCGCCCGGCGGCATCATGGAAAACAGGCTGATCAACTCCGTGCTCGACAAGCTGATCAACGTCTTCCGCTCGATTCCGTTCGTCATCCTGATCGCGCTGCTGCTGCCGCTCACCCGCATGGTGATGGGCACGTCCATCGGCACCAAGGGCGCCATCTTTCCTCTGGTCATCGGCACCATCCCGTTCTTCTCCCGCCAGATCCACAGCGCGCTGTGCGAGGTGGACAAGGGCGTCATCGAGGCCGCGCAGGCGATGGGCTCCGGCCCGTGGGAAATCGTCGTTCGCGTCTACCTGCGCGAGGGGCTCGGCGGCATGATCCGCGGCGCGACGATCACGATCATCAACCTGATCGCCCTCTCCGCGATGGCGGGCTGCGTGGGCGGCGGCGGCCTTGGCGATTACGCCATCCGCTACGGCTTCCAGCGCTTCCAGACGGACGTGACCATCGTGACCGTCATCATCCTCTTAATCTTGGTGACGATCATCCAGTCGGTCGGCAACCTGCTGACCAGCCGCCTGCAGTGATACGCGCCGCCGGCGCGTTGCTGAATATTCAACCACGACAAAACTTTGAGGAGGTAACGTATTTATGAAGAAGATCCTTGCGCTCGCGCTGGCATTGGCGCTCAGCCTGTCCTTGTCGCTGGCCCTCGCGGAGACGACCCATGTCAAGGTCGGCGTCGTCGGCGAAAACAACGAGCAGTGGGAGCAGGTCATCATCCCGACCCTCGCCGAGGAGGGCATCGAAATCGAGCTGGTCAAATTCTCCGACTACATCATCCCCAACCAGGCGCTCGCCGACGGCGACGTCGACCTGAACGCCTTCCAGCACTACAACTTCATGAACAACTGGTCGAGCGAGCACGGCGTGGAGCTGGTCGCCGTCTGCGATACGCTGATCGCGCCGCTGTGCATCTACTCCTCCAAGTACACGTCCCTTGACGAGATCCAGGACGGCGACGGCATCGCCATCATGAACGACGTCGTCAACGAGGCGCGCGCCCTGCGCATGCTCGAGGCCGCCGGCCTGATCACGCTCAAGGATGACATCACCGAGCTGGCGACCGTCGCCGACATCGCCGAGAACCCGAAGAACCTCGTCTTCAACGAGATGGAGGCCGCGCTGACCGCCTCCGCCATGAGCGACCCGTCCATCGCCATCGCCTTCCTCAACGGCACGCACGCCAAGGATGCCGGCCTGACCAACGACCAGGCGCTCTACATGGAGCAGTACGATCCGGAGAACCCGGACATGCACGGCATCATCAACGTCATCGCCGCGCGCGCCGACCGCGCCGACGATCCGGTCTTCGCCCGCATCGCCGAGGTCTATCACTCCGACGAGGTGCGCGCGCTGTTTGACACCGTCTACAAGGGCGTGTACATCCCAGCTTGGGAGTAAGCTCGTTCACCCTTTCGCCGCGGAAGGCCCTCTTCCGCGGCGAAAAGGCAATTAAAGAGGCGCTGAAGCATTTTGGGATGGTTTAGCATATAGTAGGAGCGTCAAGATTTTGCTATCTTGACACTCCTATCTTTCTATGCTGCGTGAATATCAATACCCCCCATCCCCCGCAAACCGTTTAATCGCCTCGCTCCTGTGGTCGCCCAGCACTTTCGCCGCCGGGCCGTCCTCGACGACGAGGCCGTCTTCCATGTAGATGACGCGGTCGGCGACGTCGCGGGCGAAGTTCATCTCATGCGTGACGACGATCATCGTGCGCTTTTCGCTGGCAAGCTGGCGGATGACGGCGAGCACCTCCTGCGTCAGCTGAGGGTCGAGCGCGGAGGTCGGCTCGTCGAAGCAGAGGATTTCCGGATCCATCGCCAGCGCGCGGGCGATGGCGACGCGCTGACACTGCCCGCCGGAGAGGTTGCAGGGGTATTCGCTCGCCTTGTCGGAGAGGCCGACCTTTTGCAGGAGAAGAAGCGCCTTTTGCTCCGCCTCCTGCGGGCTGCGGCGCAGCACCATGCATTGGGGCATGGTCAGGTTTTTGAGCACGCTGTAATGGGGAAAGAGGTTGTAATCCTGAAAGACGAGCCCCATCTTGAGGCAGATGCCGCGCAGATCACGGTCGCGCCTGTAGACCGTGCGCCCGTCGGCTCCCGTCTCCGCCATCGCCTGACCGCCAATGAGGATCGTTCCGCTGTCGATGGTTTCCAGGTGGTTGAGGCAGCGCAGCAGCGTCGATTTGCCCGAGCCGCTGCGCCCGATGATGGCGACAACCTCGCCGCGCGAGACGCGGACGGTGACGCCCTTGAGAACCTCGGTCTTGCCGAAGCTTTTCCTGATGTCGATGGCCCTTAGCATGGCGCGTCCCTCCTTTAGTCCTTGTAGTACGCCATGCGGCGGGAGACGAAGCTGAAAAACAGCGTGACCACGCCGTTCATCAGCAGGTAGAAGAGGCCCGCGACGAACAGCGGCTCCACGGAGGCCGTGCGGCTGGCCTCGTTTTTCGCGGCGCGGAAGAGCTCGCCCACGGCGATGATGTTCGCCAGAGACGTGTCCTTGACGAGCGTGATGACCTCGTTGCTCACGGGCAGCAGCACGCGCTTGGCGACCTGCGGCAGGACGATGTGGAAAAACGTCTGCGCGCGGGTGAGGCCGAGCACCTGGCTGGCCTCGTGCTGGCCGACGGGAATGGACTGCATGCCGCCGCGGAAGATCTCGGCAAAGTAGGCCGCGTAGTTGAGCGAAAAGGCGAGGATCGTCGCCGCCATGCGGTCGAGGTTGACGCCGCAAAACATGGGGATGGCGAAATAGATGGCGAAGATCTGGAGCATCAGCGGCGTGCCGCGCATCACGAGGATGTACAGCGACACGGGCACGCTGATCACGCGGCGGCGATTCATGCGCAGCAGGGCGACGATCATACCCAGCGGAATGGAGAAGAGCAGCGTGCTGCCGAAGATGAGCAGCGTCGCCATGAAGCCCTCCCGCATGGAGAAGACGAGCTTTAGAAACGCTTCTGGGTTATTGAAATACTTCATATAGGAGAGCCTCCGTCGGTCGCGGCGTTTGATCAGGAAAGCAGATGGCGAACAATAGGGCTGTAAGGCGGATTGCGCTTTACAGCCCTATGCAATTCAGGCGATATGCCGATTACTTCTTGTATTGATCGGCGTACTTGGCGATGAGGGTGATGTCGTTGGCGAACCACTTGGCGCGGATGGCGTCGAGCGTGCCGTCTTCATCCATCGCGATGAGCTGCTCGTTGAGGGCGTCCGCCAGCGTCTGCTCGCCCTTGCGCAGCGCGATGCCGTATTCTTCGGCTTCGAGCACCTCGGGCAGCACGGTGAACATGGACGGATCGTCCTGCTGGGAGATATAGTAGTTGCCCACCACCGAGTCGATCAGCAGCACGTCGATGCCGCCGAGGCGAAGATCCATCAGCGCGGAGACGAAATCGTCGGACAGCGCGATCTCACCCAGGGAGTCCTTAAGCTCCGGATTGGCGTCCAACACATCCACGGAGCTGGAACCGGCCTGCGTGCCGAGCGTCTTGCCGGCGAGATCCGCGGCGGAGGTGATGCCCGAATCGGCGAGCACGACCAGAATCTGCTCGTTGGCGAGGTAGGGCATGGTGAAGAGCATCTGCTCTTGACGCTCCGGCGTGATGGTCAAACCGGACCAGATGCAGTCGATATTCTTGCCGGAGAGCTCGAGCTCCTTGGCGTCCCAAGAGATCGGCTGGAGGACGAGCTCGACGCCGAGGCGGCGGGTCAGCTCGGTGGCCAGATCGATGTCAAAGCCGACGTACGAGCCATCCTCGCCGACGAAGCCCATCGGCGGATAGGCCTCGTCAAAGCCCATCACAAAGGTGCCCTTGGCGAGCACATCCGCAAGGCCGGTGTCCTCCGCCAGCGCGGCGCAGCAGGTCATGAGCAGCAGGGCGGCGGTCAGCATGGCGATGATCTTTTTCATAGTGATGATCCCCTCTCGTTTGTTTGCTTTAATGTGTTAACGCTTTAGCGTGATAAAGTATAACACCGAAGCGGCGCGTTGTCAACCCCATGCGAGAGATTTTTTTGAACAAATTTAGGGTAACCGACAGCAAGATCAGATCGAGTGATCCGGTGACGAGAGAAATAGCGTAGATGCACGTTGAAGAGGGCGAAAAAAGAAGTGAATAATACCTTAGAAATAAGCGAATTCTTTACAAAAAGGAATAGACATGATATAATCGAAATACTACAAGAGAGAAATAGTCTTTGAGGTGGTCAATTTCGTGTCAGCCACGCGCCCGATGGGCTAAAAGAGATGCAGGGGAACGGCACGCCTGCCAAGGATCATTTCTCATGGTATGACGGCCCGGCTTTTGCCGGGCTTTTATGATTGACAGGAGGCCTTCCGCATGCGCATCCGCATCTTTCGCGCCGATCCCGCCGGGAATCTGACCGGCTTTGTGCTCTCGCCCGTACACAGCCAGGAGCGCGCAGGGCTTGCCGCGCGCCTCATGGCGCAGGATCCATCGATAGAGCAGGTCGCGTTTATCGACGAGGCGAGCCTGAGCGGCCCTCTTCCGCGCATGGACATGATGGGCGGAGAGTTTTGCGGCAATGCGACGCGCTCGTTTGCGCTGTATGCCGCCAAGCGGCGCGCCGAAGGGGAGCGGACGCTGCTCGTCTCCGTCAGCGGAGCCGGAGAGCCCGTGCGCGTTTGGGCGGATGCCGGGCGGGAGATGGCATATGCGGATATGCCGCTGCCCCGCGGCGTTCAGAGGATCCGAATCGGCGGCGGAGAGGTTCCGGTCGTGTATATGGAGGGGATTGCCCACGCGGTGCTTTTGGGCGAAGAGCCTTCGCAGGCGCGGGCGCGGGAGGTGCTGGAGGCGATGCCGCGCGAGGACGCGCAGGGGGTGCTCTTTGCCGGCGAGGGACATTTGACGCCGTTGGTCTACGTCCGAGCGACGAATACCTGCGTTTGGGAGGGAAGCTGCGGCTCCGGTTCCGTGGCGCTGGCGTGGCTGCTCGCGCTGGATGCGCAGGACGGGGAGCATGCGTATGCCTTTACGGAGCCCGGCGGCGTGCTGGAGGTGCGCGTGCGGGCGGAGCGCGGCAAAATCGTGCGCGCCGTCATGGGCGGCAAGGTGGTTCTCGGAGAGGAAGAAGAGATTGACGTCCCGCTGTGATTCAGGTATACTCATCCTATGACGGGCGACAGGGAAGCGCCGCGTTGGAAATGGAAAAGCCCGGCTGCCGTGAAAGGCGAGCCGCCGGATGAACCGAAGAGGAAAGGGGTAAGTTTATTTGATCGACGTCCAGATGCTCTTTGAGCTCTCGCTTTATCTGCTGGTCTATTCCTTTTTGGGCTGGCTTGTCGAGGTGACGTATTATATCGTCACGAAGCGGCGGTTTCTCAACCGCGGCTTTACGTCTCTGCCGCTCATTCTCTCGTATGGCGTGACGTTTGATCTGCTGATTGTTACGCTGCCGACGCTGAGGGGCAACCACGTGCTCGGGTATATCGGCACGATGGTGATCGTCGCCGTCGTCGACAGTGTGTTTGACATGGTGAAACGGTTTGTCAACCGCAATGCGCGCTGGGAGCCGGATCGGGAGCGCCTGTTCAGCGGCAGCGGCGGAGGCTTCCTCGTCTCCGCTGCGATCGCCGCGGCCTATTATCTGGTGTATCTCATCGTTCATCCGGTGCTCATGGGGCTTGCGCTGCTGATTCCGGATCTCGTTTTGGAAATCATCGTGTGGGTTTCGATGGCGCTGATTGCCGTGGATTTCATCTCCGTGGCCTATGTGCTGCGCACGGGGCGCGCAAGCCGGTTTGAGGATCAGCAAAGGGGCATTCGGGACAAGCTCGTCGCCGCGCTGTACAAGAAGATTTGGGGCCGGCTCCAAAAGGCCTACCCCGGAATCGAAAACGTGACGCAGCAGGAGGCGGAGGCCTATGTCTTTGCCAAAGGACTGTGCTGGGACAAGCTGATCTGGGTGTTTCTGGTGTCCGCGCTGATCGGCGATCTGATTGAAATGGTCTTTTGCAGGCTGACGGGCGGGGTGTGGATGAGCCGCTCCAGCGTGCTCTATGGCCCGTTCAGCGTGGTTTGGGGCTTGGGCGCGGTGGTGCTGACCGTCACGCTCCAGCGGCTGGCCGACAAGGACGACCGTCACGTGTTTCTGGCCGGTTTTGTGGTCGGCGGCGTGTATGAATACATGTGCAGCGTGTTCACCGAGTTGGTTTTCGGCACGGTATTCTGGGATTACAGCCATATGCCGCTGAACATCGGCGGGCGCACGAATGTGCTCTATTGCTTCTTCTGGGGCGCGCTGTCGGTGGTTTGGATCAAGATGATCTACCCTCGCATGTCGGTGATGATCGAGAAGCTGCCCGCGCTGGCCGGGAAGCTGATCACATGGGCCGTCATGATCCTCATGATCTGCAACGGCGTGCTCACCTGCGCGGCAATGGTGCGCTACAACACCCGCGCCGTGCGGCCCGAGGCCGCCAATGTGCTCGAAAGCTTCCTCGACGAATATTACGACGACGCGTTTATGGAAGAGCGCTGGCCCAACATGGTCGTCATGGAGAAGGCGGCGCGGGAAGAGGAAAACTGAAGCGGCGGAGGGAGAAGCCGGGAGCTGCATTCCGGTATTCAATGACCATTCCATCAGAACATGGACGATGTTCCCGGCGACGCGTGTTGAAATCATCACGTCTGCATTGGTTAGTTTTTGAATCCCTCTTGCATAACCTTCAAAAAGCGGGTATACTAAGAGCGAGAAAGTTGGAAATTCCTACTTTCGGCTTTGCGGTAAAGGAGATGATTGTATGCTGGCCGAACTGCGTCAGAAGTCGCAGATTACCATTCCCAAAGAAATCATCGTAAAGCTGGGCCTCTCCGAAGGGGATAAGCTGGATGTTTTCGAGCAGGATGGAACCATCTGCATGATGCCGGTTGTCGTATACCCGAAAAAGTACCTCGACGAGCTCCGTGGAGAAATTGACGAGGCAAAAGCAAAGATTGCTTCCGGCGAACAGCCTGTATTTGACAGCGTGGACGCACTGTTTGCGAAGTTGGAGGCGGATTGATGGCCTACCAGTTTACCTTTACCAAACGGTTTCAAAAACACTTTAAGGACCTGAGCGCACAGGAGAAAAAGCAGCTTCAAAATAAATTGCGGCTTTTGGCTGAAAACCCTATGCACCCATCCTTACGCACCAAGCGCATCCAAGGCACTAGGGATTTGTTTGAGTGCAGCGTCAATATGGATATCCGCATTATCTGGTACTATGAGGGCGACAAAATGATTATCCTCATCGATGTGGGGCATCATGATATTTTAGACCAGTTTTAAGAACAGGAGCGGCGTTTCCTTACGTGAGACGCCGCCTATATTTTTGCCGGAATCTGACCAATGTTTCCATCTTCAGGCCGCTCATGCATTCTTATACCCTCAAGATACGCCCTTCTTTTCGCGGCTTCGGCGTGGGATGCTTGTCGCCTTCGCGGGGATACCCCAACAAAAGCTGCATGACCGCGTAATAGTCCGTGCGAATCCCCCAGCGCCGCAAAACCTCCTGACCGTAAGGGTCGGCAAAGGCCGTCCAGCCCTGCCCGATGTAGCAGGAGCCGATGCTAAGCGAATCGGCGGCCAGCATCATGTTTTCCGCCGCTACCGCGCAATCCTCCGCCGCAAACAGGAAGTTCTTTGGGGCGAACAGGGTGATGACCGTGGGCGCATCGTAAAAGGCATTTTTAAGCGTCGGATCATCGGCGATGCTAGGCTGCTCGCGGGAGACGTAGCTGGTTGCCGTCGCCATGCGGGGCTGGGAATGGGCCCGCTTGATGCGGCCGAGCCGCTCGTTGGTCTCCCTGTCTTGGCTGACGGCAAAGAGCACGCCCTGCCGCCCGCCCGCGCTGGGGGCGTACAGCCCGGCCTGCAAAATCTGCTGTAAAGCCGTTTCATCAACCTGCTTCTCTTCAAAGCGCCGGATCGCCCGGCGGTGCATAATGGTTTCCATCATCTCATTTTTCTTGTTTTCCATGATTGATTAAACCTCCTTCCAGCACTGCGGATCGGCCGCGTAGAAATTGCCGTCCCTGCCGCTGGCCACGGCGGGGCAGCCCCGGCACCATGCGAGCAGTTCGCACTTCGCGCACTTTTCGAACCTCGTGTAATCCCGGTAGGCTTCCATCTGGCACACCCACACGTCCGCCAAACGGTCGTCAAACGCATTGCCGACCTTGCTGTTTTGCACCCGGCGGCAGGCAAACACATCCCCGTTGGGCAGGATGGTCAGATGGCAGTTGCCGCAGTTGCAGCCGCCATAGATCATGCCTTCCTGCGCGGCTTCGGGAATCTTGAACGCGCCGGTCTCATACTCGTACAGCGTCCACAGATGATCTTTCTTGTTGAAGTAGGTCTCGCAGCCTGCGGCCTCGTAGGCTTTGAACTTCCTGTCGCAGGTTTCCAGCAGCTCGCGGTAGCGCATGGGTTCAATGCCAACGTCCTTTTCTTCGCTGGTGGGGCAGTAACGGGCAAAGGCAAACACATCCGCTTTGTGGGCAACCACGGTATCGATGATGTCCGGCACCTCGTCGATGTTTGCGCCGGATACCGTGGTCATGATCACGCTGCGAATCCCCGCACGCTTGATGCAGGCGATCTTTTCGAGCGTAATATCGAAGCTGCCCGGCTTGCGGAACCAGTCGTGGGTTTCCCGCGTGCCGTCCAGCGAGAGCTGATATTTCTGGCAGCCGTATGCCTTCAGCTTCCGACACACCTCGTCGTTCAGATGAAACGGATTGCCGAGGATCGTAAACGGGATATCCTGCCGCTTCATCAATTCCAGCAGCCTCCAAAAGTCCGGATGGAGGATCGGATCGCCGCCAGTAATATAAAAATAGGGCAGACGATTGTAAACCTCGCAGAAGTCCAGACAGTTGTAAAACGTGTCCTGCATCTGCTCCCAGCTCATGGAGTCCAGCTTCTTGCAGGTGTTTTCAGAGAAGATATAGCAGTGCTTGCACCGCTGGTCGCACTCGTCCGTAATGTGCCACTGAAACGAAAAATAGGGTTTCATCGTCCTGACCTCGCTTTTTGATGTTTCTATATCAATCGGATCAACCGAGTAGCATTTCAAATGTTTCCGGCAGGAGCGCTCCCGCCGGAAACAGGTTGTGGGGATGGAGCGGATTACTTGTCGCCAGCGCCGCAGGCAGAACCGCAGGCGGCGGGCTTCTCTTCCGGCTTATCAGAAGCGCCGCACGCGGCGGGAGCCTCGGCAGGCTTGTCGCCTGTGCCGCAAGCCGAACCGCAGGCGGCGGTTTTCTCTTCCGGCTTGTCAGAAGCGCCGCAAGCCGCAGCGGGAGCAGCCTCAGCCTTGTTGCTCCATCCGAACAGATTCAAAAGTGCCATGTGTTTGTACCTCCATGTACGTATTCAGAGCGCCGTTTGCTCTCTGTGCTGATCATTTTACGGGTTCCAAGCGGCATCTGCAAGTACGCACCTTTTTATTAGATAGGCACCTTTTTGTAACTGCGCTGTCCTTTTCGTTGACAGGCTGGCCCGAAATAGTTATAATAGGGATGTAGCATGGTTTTTTGAATGTAACCGTCATATTTGCATCGATCAGGGAGGGACGAGCATGCTCACCAAGTCAGAATTGCCGGAATGCCCGGTGGCCACGACCGTACAGCTCATCGGGAACAAGTGGAAGCTCCTGATTTTGCGCAACCTGCTTGCGCGCCCTTGGAGGTTCAACGAGATGCTCAAAAGTATTCCCGGCATCAGCCAGAAGGTGCTCACGGACAATCTGCGCAGCCTGGAAAAGGACGGCGTCGTCACGCGCACCGTCTATCCGGAGGTTCCGCCGCGTGTGGAATACGCGTTGAGCGAGCTTGGCGAATCCATGCGCCCAATTATTGCCGCTATGGAATCTTGGGGACGCGGCTATCAGGAAATGGTCAAAAATGCTTGAACAGCCATAAAGCGGCCCGGCGCTTTCCTTCAGCTTTGGGAAGGAAGCGCCGGGCTGTTTGCTGTTTTTCTATGCGCGGTTCTTACTCGGCGGTCGGGAACAGGAATCCGGCGGTCATCTCCAGATAATTCGCGCCGGCATAGTCCGGGAACGCCTCGTTCATGGCCTCCGTGAAGGACGCTGCGTCCGTGCAGGTTTCAGCCAGCTCGCGCGTCTTGGTCAGGTAAGCGATCTTGGCCGCCACGGCGTCCTTGCCTTCCGGCGCATGGTGGCCCGTCAGCACGAGGTCGTAATCAAAGCCTTCGAGCTCAGCCTTGAAAGCGTCAATGTGCTCCACGCTGGTGAGGATATTGTGGACAGAAGAACCCATCATGTGGATGTACACGCAGTTGATCGCGGGAATCTCGATGCCATAGGCATCGTCACCCTCGTTGCGGATCACGAAGTCGAGACCGGCCATATTCACAGTGTCGCCAAAGTTTACAATCTGCGCATCAGCGGGATGATCCGCGGCGACCGCATCGCCGAAGCTGGCTACAAAGCCGTCGGTCAGCGCGCGGATGGAGCCGCCTTCGCCCCAATTCGTCAGGGCATTTTCCGTCGCATAGGGAAGATCCTCGCTGTAAGCGTCGGAGCCGTTGGGATGGAAAGCCATCAGCTTGCCTGCGATAGGCTTGCCCAGCCCGTCCACATAGGCTTTCCATGCGGCATTGTTGGCGGTGAAAGCGGTGCTTTCGATCATCGCAATGCCTTCAGTGCTTTCGACCGCATAGCAGGCATCGCCGAGCGCGTCGCCGGAAATATAAGCGTGGAGCCTATTTTCACCGAAATCATAAACCTCAACGACGCCGTTTTCGAGTTCAACAACAGTGGGTGTCAGGGAATTTCCCTCGGCATACGCCGCAACAGAGAGCAGCAGCATCGCGCAAACAATCAACATCGCAATGATCTTTTTCATGGTTCATTTCCTCCTTGGGGTAGGTGTACTTGGAATTTCAGTTTTTGGTGGCCACGGGTATAAGTATAGGCTTCCTCATTTGTCCCCGCAAGTACGCACCTTTTTATTAGATAGGCACTTTTTTGTAACCGGCCGCCAACGTCCCTTCGCCTATTTGAACCAAAATCTTTTTTTGTGAACGAAAATGCCGCCAAGCTCACGTCTATAAAGGTGAAATACACAAGAAGCGCGCTAAACCCACGAATGGAGGGATGGACCATGACAGACGCTTTGCGAAGGCCTGCAAGTGTTGTCAAAGAGAGAGAAGCCCAAAGACGCCCGGGGGCAAACCCGAGCGAGACGGATATAGAGACGATCATCCGGGAATACGGCGACGATATTCTGCGCCTATGCCTGCTCTACTTGGGCGACCGGTATCTGGCCGAGGACGCCTTTCAGGTGACGGTCACCAAGGCATGGCAGCAGCTGCCGGCGTTCCGCGGCGAGAGCGGCGTCAAGACGTGGGTTTCGCATATTGCGGTCAACGTCTGCCGGGACATGCTGCGCAGCGGGTGGCTGCACATGCTTAGGAAGAGCGAGCCGATCGAGTCGCTGCTCGATCTCGCGGCCCCGGAACAGGGGGGCGGCGAGCTGACGCAGGCCGTTTTGAACCTGCCGGGCAAATACCGCGAGGTGATTGTGCTCTACTACTATGAGAACATGAAGATGCGGGAGATCGCCGAGGCGCTTGGCCTGCCGGTCAATTCCGTATCGACGAGGCTGCGCCGGGCAAGAACGATGCTGGGCGATATGGTGAAAGGGGATGAGGCCCTATGAGAAAGAGCGATTTTTCTCAAAGGCTCCACGCGGAGATGGCCTGCGTGCATGTTTCCCCTGAGCTGCGGAGGCGGGCGCTTGCGGCGGCGCGGGGAGAGGAGAAACCGACGATGAAGAGAAAAATTTCTGTGGCAGTGGTCTTTGCGCTGGTGGCTGTGATGGCGGCTGCGGCGGCGCTTGCGGCGGCGAGCCGCATGGGCATCTTGGATTTCGTAGGCATGCATCAGGATGTTTACATTCCGGAGGACGCGCAGAGCTACATTCAAAGCGATGTGGCGACCATCGAGCAGGACGGCGTCGTGGTCAACATCCGCGAGCTCTACTACGACGGGCGCACGGCGCGCATGACCGTGGATGTGACGCCGAGAAACGATACGATCCTGCTGCTGGGCACGGACTGCAGCATGAAGGACAACTGGCAGAACCTTTGGAAAGCCGCGGACAGAAGCTGGGACAATGCCGATGAGCGCACGGTTTACGATCTCTATGTGCAAAAGGGGTGCGCGTCGGCCTACAGCGTGAATGTCTGGACGGTGGATGAGGAGAACGGCACAGGCGGCGGCGGAACGATGGATTACACGCTCGGCGAGGACGGCACGCTGACCGTCTTCCGCGAGGCGACCTACGAAGACGACCGTGCTGAGCGAAAGATCACGCTCAAGGTGGGCCTGACGCCGTTTACAGACCCGGAGAAGGACGAGTTGGATGACAGCAGGCGCATGGTCGCCGAGCAGAGGATGACGCTGACCTCCGCGGCGGCGAATGCCGTGGATGAAGCGGGCGTCGTGCAGGGCGTCTATGTGAGCACGGAGCCGGTGGTTTACGAGAGCATCGGCGTGCGCGTCGACCGCGTGATGATCGAGGAGAAGCCGCAGGAGCTCTACGCGACCATCGACTACACCGTCATCGACCGCGAGCTCTACCAAAAGACGGACGACGGCCTGTTCTTCAGCTTTATCGACCCGAGCAAGACGGGGGCGATCTGGGAGCAGCGGCTCACCGGCGGCATCACCTCGGGCGGCCAAAGCTACCCGATCGACGGGAATCTGGAGACCGCAACGCGCTATCGTCAGGAAGAGACGCTCGGCAAGAACGAGCTTCACGAGACCTACACGCTGGGCAGCTACGAATGCTGGAACAAGACGCGCTTTGAAGACAAGAGCTTGACCATGCGCCCGGCGACGCAGGCGGATATCGACGCAGCGCGGGAGGCCGTGGAGCCGGAGGAGTGAGACAATAGACCGCGCCTTCGGCGCGCAGCGATCCCCCGCAGGCGCTAAAGCGCTTGCAGGGGATTGTTGGCATCGAGAGCCGCCATCGGAATTTTGAAGGGATTGCCGGAAAGGCTGGTGTTCAGCGTGGAATTTTGATATAATCATATTGCGGCGAACGACGAACTGCCCTTTAGAATCGACCCATTGAAGTGAGGTGCATAGGGATGCGTGAGCTGTCGCCGGACGCTGTTGACGTGCGGGTACTCGATCATTATAAGCTCAAAGTATCTTTTGACAATGGCGAGGTGCGGATATTCGACGTAAAGCCGCTGCTTGATCGAAAATGCTATGTTAAGCTGAAAAATCCACGCTTTTTCTCAATGGCTCGAGTGGAGTATGGCTGCGTGACATGGCCTGAAAACATCGATATTGACCCGGAATGGCTGTATGAGGATAGCTGCCCGGTCAATTGATTGTCGGCATGTTGCCGCCGGAAGGGACGGGCGGCCGGAGGTCACAGGTGAGAAGGATTCTACATGTGCTGTATGCCGCCTCCGGCGGCGGGGTGGAGCGCATGCTGCTGCGCTTTTTGACCCATATGGATCGAAGCGGTTTGCAGTTTGACGTGGCGCTGTGTACGCCGCGGCGGGGAATGCTGGAGGCGCGGTTTGAGGCGTTGGGCTGCCGGGTCATGCATCTGCCGCAGAGGAGCCGGCATCCGCTTGCGCATGTGCGCGCGCTTCTTGCGCTGCTTCCGGGCTATGACGCCGTCCACAGCCACCAGAACGAAAACGGATATGTGACGCTTTGGGCCGCGAAGGCCTGCGGCGTGCCAAGCCGCATTCTGCATAGCCACTACGCCTGTCCGCCGGAGTCGCCGGGCAGGCGTCTTTATCGCCGTGCCGGCGCGGCGCTCGGATGCGCCGCGGCGACGCACCTGATGGCGTGCAGCGAGGAGGCGGCGAGCTGGCTCTTCGGGCGGAGCGCGGGCGTTCGGATTTTGCCCAACGCCTTTTCGCTGGAGCGCTTTGCGTTTGACGAGGCCGTGCGGCGCGGGGCGCGCGCGGAGCTGGGGCTCGGCGGCGCGCTGACGCTGGGCTGCGTCGCCCGGCTGGAAAAACAGAAAAATCCCGGCATGCTGCTGGACATTCTGGCGTGTGTGCGCGCAGAGCGGCCCGACGCCTGCCTGCTGCTGGCGGGCGAGGGGCCGCTTGAGCGCGCGCTTTGCGACAAGGCCCGCGCGCTGGGCCTTGAGGACGCCGCGCATCTTCTCGGGCTGAGGGACGACGTTCCCCGCCTGCTTGCGGCGATGGACGTGTTCGTCCTTCCCACGCTGGCGGAGGGCCAGGGCATCGTGTTGGCGGAGGCGCAGGCGGCGGGGCTGCCCGTGCTCTGCTCGGATGTGCCGGGCGTGAAAAGCGCCTGCGTGACGCCGCTTGTCCGCAGGCTGAATCTGGGTGACGGCGCACAGGCGTGGGCGAGCGCCGCACTTAAGATGGCCCGCCTGCCAAGGATGGACGTGCGCGCCGCTCTGGCGGAGGCGGGCTTTGACATCGGGCGGCAGGCCGAAAGGCTGGAGAGGTTTTACCGGTCTCTGCCGGAGAGGCGATAGGCGAAACGATACGGAAGACGCCGCGAGCGGCGGGGGAAAGGGCCCGGCAAGGGCGAAGAAACACCTATGAGGATTGGCATCATCACGCACCACTACGTCGCCAATTACGGCGCGTTCCTGCAGGCCTATGCGCTGCAAAAGGCCGTCGAGAGCCTTTGCCCGGAGGACGAGGTCTATGTGGTTGACCGGGTGAACGCGCGCCACGGGGCAATCAATGCGCTGGGCTGGCTCCGCCGCGCCGGCGGATGGAGGATACCGGGCATGTTTGCGCGCGAAAGACGCCGCTGCCTGCGCCTGTCTCCCCGGGCGGGCAGCGCGGACCGGCTGAACGAGATGGGCTTTGACGCGCTGATCGTCGGCAGCGACGAGGTTTGGAACCTTGCGGATCGCAAGAGCTTTGATCCCGTCAAATACGGCGTCGGGCTGCGCGGCGCGCTCATCGCCTATGCGCCGAGCGCGGGGCAGACGCGCGCGGATGCGCTTGGCGGCGATGTGAAGGAGGGGATCATGCGCTTTGCGCATCTTTCGGCGAGGGACGACGCGGCGGTCCGGCTGGTCGAGGCGGCGGGGCGGGAAGCCGTGCGCGTGCTCGATCCGGTGTTCCTCTGCCCGCCGCCGTGGACCGGCGAGGCGGGAGCGAGCGACACGAAAGTGGGCGACACGAAAGTGGGCGGCGCGGGGAAGGACGAGCCGTTTATGCTGGCCTATGCCGCCGGGGATTGGCCTCGCGCCGCGAGGAAATCGATTGTCCGGTGGGCGCGGGCGAAGCGTATGCGCCCGTGGGAGGAGCCGGCGGGCCTGCCGCCGTTTGCGTGGGCGGGCCGGTTTGGCGCGTCGGGCTGCGTGGCGACGGGCAGCTTTCACGGCACGGTGCTTGCCATCCTCGCCCACAAACCCTTTCTCTGCTATACGGAGAACCCCAGCAGGAGGGCGAAGCTTGTCTCTCTTCTGGCGGAGCTGGGGCTTAAGGAGCGGTGGCTTTCGCCCGAGAGCGACGCGGCGCGGCAGATGGAAAGGCCCGTCGACTGGGCGCGGGTCGACGCGCTCCTGCGTGAAAAGCGGGAGGCAAGCTGGGGCTATTTGAAGCGGAGCCTCGACTCGGCGCGGGAAAAAAGGCCGCTTCCCCGGGTCTACGCCGCCGCGGCAAAGGATCCAAGGACGCTGGCGGTCGCTTCCTCCGGGGGCGTGTTCGCGGTGCTCGCGCGGCGGGTGCTTGCCGAGGAAGGCTGCGTGTTCGGCTGCGCGCTCGTGCCGGAGGGCGGCGTTCTCCGCGCGCGGCACGTGGCGGCGCGCAGCGAGGAGGAGCTGCAGGCGCTGATGGGCTCCAAGTACGTGCAGAGCGACTTGGGGGATGCCTTCCCCCGGGCCAAAGCGGCGCTTGACGCGGGGCGGAGCGTCCTCTTTTCCGGAACACCCTGCCAGATTGCCGCCCTGCGCAAATTCCTTGGGCGGCCCTATGAGCGGCTGCTTGCGGTGGACGTCGTCTGTCATGGCGTGCCGGAGGCGCGGCTTTTCGAGGATGCCCTCGCCGAGGCGGCGCGGAGGCTCGGCGGCCCGGTCGCGGGTTATCGCTTCCGCGATAAGGCGCGCGGGCAGGGCATGACGCAGGCGGTGACCGTCCGCAGCGTGAAGAAAACAAAAACCCGGCGCATGCCGGGCAGGCTGACGGGCTATATGGGCGAATACCTGCGCTCTAGCACCTATCGGGAGCGGTGCTATGCCTGCCCCTATGCAGGACGCAGCCGCGCGGGGGACATCACGCTGGGCGATTTCTGGGGAGCCGCCGAAGAGCACGGTCAGGCGCTGCGCGCCCACGGCCTCAACGCCGCGCGCGGCGTTTCGCTGGTCATCGTGAGCACGGAGCGCGGACGGGAGCGCTTCGAGGCCGCGATGCCGGAGCTGCGCTGGCTTTCCTCCGATATGGAGCGCGCCGCGCGGCACAACGGCTGCCTGAACGCGCCGACGCCGCGCCCGGCCTGCCGGGACAGGGTGATGGACGTCTATCGCAGAGAGGGCTACGCGGCGATGCGCAGGGCGTATCTGCGGGAGATGGGGCCGCGGCTGATCGCCTTTGCGCTTTGGGATGCCGTGCCCAAGGGCATCCGGCAGGCGGCGCGCAGGCTGATGGGCAAAATCCGAAGGATTACGTAAAGTTTGGGCCGCCCCAAAGGGCGGCTTGGCTGGGACGGCAAAGCGGGGTTAGCCCCTCGCCCTGCGAAGATACCCGGAGACGGAGCGGAAGGCCACGGAGGTCACCGCCGCGCCCACGGCAATGGCGGCCACGATCTGCACGGCCATGAGGCCGTGAGAGGCCGCCGCCGCGCCGTCGTTTTCCACCAGAGCGAGCATAGCGCAGTAAAAGCTGTATCCGGGAACGAGCGGCACCAGCGCGCTGAGCAGGAAGATCGTGGAGGGCATGCGCATCACGCGCGCGGCGATTTCGCAGATGACGGAGATGACCACCGTCGCAAAGAAGTAGCTGAAGATGAGGCTCTGTCCGGCGAAACGAAAGAGCAGATCGTAGAGCAGATAGCCCAGCACGGCGGTCAGCGACGAGGGAAGCACGACGCGGCGCGGCGCGTTGAGCATAAAGCCAAACCCAACCGTGCCGCCGAACGCGCCGATACAGCCGATGAGAAGCGAGCGGATCACAGGAGCGCACCTCCCATCATGGCCACGAGCTTGAGCCCCACATACACGCCCAGCGCGACGGAGGCGGCGAGCAGCAGCGCCTCGACCACGCGCGTGATGCCGGAGATCAGGTCGCCGTACATCGTATCGCGCATGGCGGTGGTCATCAGCAGGCCGGAGAGCAGCGGCATGATGCCGCCGACGATCGCGGCGTTGACGCTGCCATAGGGGATGACGGAGGCGATGCTCTGGGCGAGCACGGCGGTGAGCAGGCCGCCGGTGAAGTTGCCGAAGAGGACGCCCATCTCCATCTTGGCAAACAGCGGCTGCACGGCCTGAACGAGCATGCCGAGGACGAACGTGACCGCAAACACGCCCAGCCCGCCGCCGAAGAGCAGGCTGAAGGACGCCGCGGCCAGCCCGCAGGCGAAGATCAGCGTCAGCTGGCTGGCGCCGGGATCGGCGGCGATTTGCCGGAGCGCCGCGTCGGCCTCTGCGGCCGACATCTCGCCGCGCTCGACGTGGCGGGAGACGTCGTTGGTGCGCTCGAGCCTGGAGGTGTTCGTTCCCCGGCGGCGGATGCGCACGATGCGCACGCGGTCGCCCACGCCCACGAAGATCGACGTGGGCAGCGCGGCGATGCTCACGCCGCTTAGGCCAAAGCCCTTTGCCATGCGCAGCGCCGTCTCCTCCACGCGGTAGGTTTCGCCGCCGTTTTCAAGGATGAGCTGCGCCGCCCGGCAGAGCAGATCGATTTCAAGCGCGACGTCCGCGCCGCCTGATAGATGCTCCATGTGCGAAAACCTCACTTCATGTATAGTCAAGCTATTATATCGACTGTGCGGGGAGGCTGTCAAGAGAGAGCAAAATGGCGAGCGCCCCAAACGATACAATCAAACCGGCTCCCCGATGCCAGTCGCCTGACACGGGGAGCCTAAATATGCGGCGTGAAGAGCCTTAGCAGACGATGTTGAGCAGCCGGCCCGGCACGAAGATGAGCTTTTTCACCTGCGCGTCGCCGACGAGCTTTTTGACCGTCTCGTTCTCGAGCAGCTTCGCGCCGTCGTCCTTGCCGAGCGTGGCGGGAACCATGATGCGGCCGCGCACCTTGCCGCGGATCTGCACGGCGATTTCGACCTCGTCGGCCACGAGCTTGGCCTCGTCCCACGTGGGCCAGCTCTGCCTGTAGATCGGCTCGCCGAAGCCGCAGCTCTCCCACATCTCCTCGGTGATATGCGGGGCGACGGGGTTCAGGCAGAGCATCAGCGCGCGCAGCTCGCCCCGCGTGACCTTGCCGTTTGCGTAGAGGTCGTTGACATAGGACATCATCGCCGCGATGGCGGTGTTGTACTTCATGCGCTCATAGTCCTCGGAGACCTTTTTGATCATCGCGTTGACGGGGGCCTCCATCTCGTGGCGCACGCCCTCCTCGCCGGTCAGCATGTCCTGCAGACGCCAGACGCGCTCCAGGAAGCGGCGGCAGCCGCGCGCGCCCTCGGTCGACCACGGGATCGCCTGATCGAACGCCCCCATGAACATCTCGTAGAGGCGGAAAGCGTCCGCGCCGATCTCGGCGATGGTGTCGTCCGGGTTGATGACGTTGCCGCGGGATTTGCTCATCTTCTCGCCGTTGGCGCCCAAGATCATGCCGTGGCTGGTGCGCTTGTTGTAGGCTTCCTTGTTCGGAATGACGCCGATGTCGTAGAGGAACAAATTCCAGAAGCGGGAATAGAGCAGGTGCAGCGTCGTGTGCTCCATGCCGCCGTTGTACCAGTCGACGGGCATCCAGTATTGGAGCTCGTCCCAGCGGGCCAGCGCCGTGTCGCAATGCGGGTCGGCATAGCGCAGGAAGTACCAGCTGGAGCCCGCCCACTGGGGCATGGTGTCGGTCTCGCGCTTGGCGGGGCCGCCGCAGCAGGGGCAGGTGGTGTTCACCCAGCTGTCGATCTTGGACAGCGGGCTCTCGCCGGAATCCGTCGGCTCATAGTTGTCCACGTCCGGCAGCAGCACGGGCAGCTGATCCTCCGGAACCGGCACCCAGCCGCACGTCTGGCAATAGACCAGCGGGATCGGCTCGCCCCAGTAGCGCTGGCGGGAGAAGACCCAGTCGCGCAGCTTGAAGTTGACCTTGCGCTCGCCCACGCCGTTTTGAACGAGCCAGTCGATGATGGTCTTCTTCGCCTCGGCGACGGACAGGCCGTTGAGGAAGCCGGAATTGACCAGCACGCCGTCCGCCACGTCGGTGTAGGCCGCCTTCTGCACGTCCTCGCCGCCGGCGACGACCTCGATGATCGGCAGGCCGAACTTCTTGGCGAAGTCCCAGTCGCGCTCGTCGTGCGCCGGAACCGCCATGATCGCGCCCGTGCCGTATGTGGAGAGCACGTAATCGGAGATGAACACCGGAATCTCGCGCCCGTTGACCGGGTCGATGGCGCGGACGCCCTTCAGCTCGACGCCGGTCTTGTCCTTGGCCAGCTCGGTGCGCTCAAAGTCGCTCTTGCGGGCGGCGGCCTCGCGGTAGGCGACGACCTCGTCCCAGTTTTCGATGCGGTCCTTCAGCGCGTCCACGGCGGCGTGCTCCGGGGCGACGACCATGTAGGTCGCGCCGAAGAGCGTGTCCGGGCGCGTGGTATAGACGCGCAGCTTCATGTCGCTGTCCGCGATGCGGAAATCGACCTCCGCGCCCTCGCTGCGGCCGATCCAGTTGCGCTGCTGCACCTTGACCTTCTCGATGAAGTTCACGTCGTTAAGGCCGTCGAGCAGCTTTTGCGCATAGGCGGTGATTTTGAGCATCCACTGGCTCTTCACGCGGCGGATGACCTCCGCGCCGCAGCGCTCGCATTTGCCGGCGACGACCTCCTCGTTGGCCAGGCCGCATTTGCAGCTCGGGCACCAGTTGACCGGCATCTCGCTCTTGTAGGCGAGGCCGTGCTTGTAGAGCTGCAGGAAGATCCACTGCGTCCACCTGAAGTAGTTCGGGTCGGTCGTGTCGACCTCGCGCGACCAGTCGAACGAAAAGCCGATGCGCTTGAGCTGCTCGCGGAAGTGGTCGATGTTGCGGCGGGTCACGCCGGCGGGGTGGACGTGGTTTTTGATGGCGTAGTTCTCCGTTGGCAGGCCGAAGGCGTCCCAGCCGATGGGGAAGAGCACGTTGTAGCCCTCCATGCGGCGCTTGCGGGCGATAATATCCATCGCGGTGTTGCTGCGCGGATGGCCGACGTGCAGACCCGCGCCGGACGGATACGGGAACTCGATCAGGCCGAAGAACTTCGGCTTGTCGTGGCTCGCCTCCGCCTCAAAGCAGTGCGCGTCCTCCCACTTTTTTTGCCATTTGAGTTCGATCTCTTCGGGGTTGTAAGCCTTGCTCACGGTTGCTTTCCTCCTTGATTGCTGCGTCTATTGCTGCGTCCTCATGCGGCGTCGGGACGCAAAAAGCGCCCCCGCACGAATCCTTCATGCACAGGGGCGCCTGTTTAGCGCGGTACCACCCTGATTCAGCCGCGGCGAGCGCGGCCCTCAGCGGCCTGTCACGGGGCCTGACCGTCGCGGACTACAGACATACAAGGCCGTATTTTCGCCCGCGAAGCTCCGGGAGGAGTTATCCGCGCATCGACCCGCCGGCTCGCAGCCCCGCCGGCTCTCTTAAGGCGTCCTTGCGCGCTTTGTTCCCATCATCGCCTTTGACGTCGTCTATTGTATCCAACCCCGGGAAAAAAGTCAAGAGCGTTTTGCCTTTTTGGGCGTTTCGGGGGGGCGGAGGAGATCCCGAATGCAGCAGCGGCGGAAGCGGCCGCCGCGTCGGCGGGAGGCTTGGCCATTGAACTTGGTCATTGATGGAAAGATGCCTTTCGTGCTATAATATCTCCGCGTGAGCGTTCCAAACAAGAGGAAAGAAAGAAGGAATCCATCGTGAAGACCGTCGATCCCATGAGCTTTAAGCCGGATATGGCAGCGTTTGCCGAGAAAACCGCCGCGTTTTACGCGGGAGAGATCAGCAAGGCGGAATACAAGGGCTTTTCCGGGCTGTATGGCAGCTATGCCCAAAAGGGCGGCCAGGCGAGCATGCTTCGCCTGCGCATGACGGCGGGGCGCGTGACGCGCGAGAAGCTCGCCTTTACCGCCGGGATGATTCGCCGCCACGGCATTCGCCGCCTGCATTTTACCACCTGCCAGACGATTCAGCTGCACGACCTTTCGCAGCAGGCCGTCTGCGACATCATGGACAAGGCGCTGGACGCGGGCATCGTCACGATGGGCGGCGGAGGGGATTTTCCGCGCAACGTGATGTGTTCCCCGCTCTCCGGCCTTGTGGAGGGGGAATGTTTCGACGTGCTGCCCTACGCCGAGGCGGCGGGCGAATACCTGATGCATTTCATCAAGGCGGAGAAGATGCCTCGCAAGCTCAAGGTCGGCTTTTCCAGCTCCGAGGCGAATCTGACGCACGCGACCTATCGCGATCTCGGCTTTGCCGCGCGCCCGGACGGGAATTTCGACGTGTACAGCGCGGGCGGTCTGGGCAACAACCCGCGCTTGGGCGTGCAGGTGGCGGACAATGTGCCGCCGGAGGACATTCTCTATTATATCAAGGCGATGTGGCTGACCTTCCGCGCCTACGGCAACTACGAAAACCGCGGAAAGGCGCGCACGCGCTACATGCAGGAGGCCCTGGGCGGGCCGCAGGCCTATAAGCGCGCCTATCTCGAGAAGCTCCAGGAGGTCTTTGCCGGGGAGGAGGATCTGCACATCGCGCGCGCGGCGCAGAAGGCGCCCGTCCCCACGGACGGCAGCGCGATTCCGGAGAGCCCGCGCGTCATCCGCCAGAAGCAGGAGGGGCTCTGCGCGGTGTTGTGGCATCCCATCGGCGGACAGCCGGACGCGGACGTCTTCTGCAGGCTCTCCGACGCGCTGGAGGGCATGCCGCATGCGGAAATGCGCCTTGCGCCGGACGAGAGCGCCTATCTTGTCAATCTCACCGGCGCGCAGGCCGAGCAGGTCATGGCGATCACCTGCGACAGCGCGCGTTCGCTGTTTGAGACGTCGGTCAGCTGCATCGGCGCCAGCATCTGCCAGGTCGGCGTGCGCGACTCGCAGGCGCTGCTGCGCGCGTGCGTGGAGGCCGTGCGCGAGGCGGGGCTGCCGGACGGCGCTCTGCCGCAGATCCATATCTCCGGCTGCCCTTCCTCCTGCGGCGCCCATCAGACCGGCGATTTGGGCTTCAGGGGCGGCATCAAGATGGCGGAGGGCAAGCCGAGGCCCGCGTTCCTGCTGTTTATCGGCGGCAGCGAAAAGCAGGGGCAGGAGAGGCTGGGCGACGAGCTGGGCGCGATGCTGGAGGGCGATATCCCGGCCTTCCTCGTCAGGCTCGGACAGACGGTCGCCAAAAGCGGCATGCGCTATGCGGAGTGGCGCAAAGCGCAGCCCGACGCGCTGCTGGCGGTGGCGAAGGAGTTTATCTGAGATGAAAAGAGCGGTGTGGGCTGCGGCGGCGCTTTGGCTGGCGCTGCTTCCCTGCGGCGGCGCGGCGGAGACGTTCACCGACGCGCTTGGCCGCAGGGTCGAGGTTCCCGACCCGCCCCAACGGGCGGTGGCCTTGGAGGGTTCGCTGGCGGATGCGTTTTTGCTGTGCGGCGGAACGCTGGTGGGAACCACGCAGGACGCGATCAGCGAGCGCAAGCTGGCGCTGGGCGAGGATGTCGCCGCCGTGGGCACGGTCAACAACCCGAGCCTCGAGCTGACTTTTGCCCAGGAGCCGGACTTTATCCTGCTCTCGGCGGACAACGCCAGCCATGTTTCGCTTGCAAAGACGCTGGAGACGCTGGGCGTGCCGTTTGCGTATTTTACGGCGAATACCCGAGAAGACTATATGGCGACGGTGGAGACGCTTTGCCGCGTGAACGGCAGGGAGGAGTTGATCGACGCGCAGCGGCAGGCCGTGGAGGCGCCCGTCGACGAGCTGCTATCGCGCGTCAGGCAGGACGAGCGCTACGGCAGGCGGACGGCGCTGCTGCTTCGCGCGTATTCCTCCGGCGTGCGCGCCAAGGGATCGGACAACCTTGCCGGAGCCGTGCTGCGGGACATGGGCCTTGTGAACATCGCCGAGCGCGAGGGAACTGTGTTGGAAGCCATCACGCTTGAGCAGATTGTCGCCGACGACCCGGATTACATCTTCATCACCACGATGGGCTCCAGCTACGAGAAGGCGATGGAGGCGCTTGCGGAGGAATTGACCGGCCACCCCGCTTGGGGGACGCTGACCGCCGTGAAGGAGGGGCGCGTATACGAGCTGCCGCGCGATCTGTTCCACTACAAGCCCAATGCGCGTTGGGCGGAGGCGTATGCCCTCATCGAGGAATGGGTCTATGCGAAATAGGCGCGTGCTGATCCCGTTTCTGCTGGCACTGCTTGCGCTGCTGTGCGCGCTCAGCCTGCTGCTTGGGGCGAGCGGCCTGTCTCTGCGCGCGCTTCTTTCCGCGCTGACCGTGCGCGAGGGGAGCGCCTACGCCATTCTCGTCCATATCAGGCTGCCCCGGCTGCTGGGGGCGCTGACGGCGGGCGCCTGCCTCTCCGCCTCGGGCTATATTCTGCAAAGCGTGCTGATGAACCCGCTGGCCTCTCCCGGGGTCATCGGGGTCAACAGCGGCGCGGGGCTGGCGGCGCTGCTGGCGATGGTCTTCGCCCCTCATGCGGCTGCCGCTGTTCCGGCGGCGGCCTTTGCGGGCGCGCTGCTGGCGGTTGCGGCGGTCTGCGGCGTGTCGATGGCCTCGGGCGCTTCGCGCTCGACGCTGATTCTCTCGGGCGTGGCCATTTCCACGCTCTTTAGCGCGGTCATGGACGCCGTCGTCACGTTTTACCCGGACGCCGCGATCGGCAGGACGAGCTTTTCGATCGGCGGATTTGAGAGCGTGACGCTTGCGCGCATCCTCTCCGTTGCGCCGTTTGCGGTTTGCGGTCTCTGCGCCGTCGCGCTGCTTCACGCGGAATTGTCCATCCTCTCGCTGGGCGACGAGGCGGCGCGCTCGCTGGGGCTGCGCGCGAATCTTTTCCGAATGGTCTTTCTGGCGCTGGCGGCGCTGCTGGCCGCCTCGGCGGTGAGCTTGGGCGGGCTGATCGGCTTCGTCGGGCTGATTGCGCCGCATGTTTCGCGCCAGCTTTTGCCCAAGGAAGCGGACGGGCGCTTTGCGGTCTGCCTGCTCTGCGGCGCGTTGCTGTGCGTGGGCTGCGACTTGGCGGCGCGGCTGCTCTTTGCGCCCTATGAGCTGCCGGTGGGGATTCTGCTCTCGCTGCTGGGCGTTCCGTTTTTTCTATTCCTGCTGCTGACGCAGAAGCGGAGGAATCGCCATGCTGGAAGCTGAAAGGCTCTGCGCCGGATACGGCGGCGCGGAGCGGGTTCACGATGTGACGCTGTCGCTGCCCAAGGGGAAGCTCACGGCGATCGTCGGGCCGAACGGCAGCGGCAAATCGACGCTGCTCAAGGCGCTGGCCGGGCTGATTCGCCCGATGTCCGGGCGGGTGACGCTCGGCGGGCGGGATGCGGCGAAGATCTCCCCGCGCGAGCGGGCGAAGCTTTTGTCCTTTTTGCCGCAGTTCAGGCCCGCGCCGGAGATGACGGTTTCCCAGCTCGTCGCCCACGGCCGCTATCCCCATATGGGCGTGCGCCGCGCGCTCACGCAGGCGGACAAAACAATCGTCGAAGAGGCGATGGCGCGCGCGGGGGCGGACGCGTTTGCCGGCACGCTGGTGACGCAGCTCTCCGGAGGGGAGCGCCAGCGGGCGTACATGGCGATGCTGCTGGCGCAGGACGCGCCCGTGGCGCTGCTGGACGAGCCGGCGGCGAGCCTCGATCCCTGCGCGCAGTTTGAGTGCATGGCGCTGCTGCGTCAGCTCGCGCGCGAGGGGCGCGCCGTTGCGCTTGTCAGCCATGACCTGCCGCTGGCGATGCAGCTTTGCGATGAGCTGCTGGTCATGGAGGGAGGACGCCTTCGGGCGGCGTTTTCCCCTCGGGCGGCGGACGCGGCCGCCGTGCTGGAGGAGGTCTTCCATATCCGGCTGATTCCCGCGGGTCACGGCGCCTACGCGCTGGGGGCCTGTGCAACGGGATACGCGATGGGGATGAAAGGCGAATCTTGACATGGCGGCGGGGGGGGCTATAATATGCCGTTGTCTACAGGCGGAGGATTCCGCTTCAATTTCAACATTGGACAGAAAGGATGCCGGGCATGAACATCACCAAGGATATTCGTTATGTTGGCGTGAACGACCATGAGATCGACCTGTTTGAGGGGCTGTATGACGTGCCGAACGGCATGGCCTACAACTCCTATGCGATCGTGGACGACAAGGTTGCCGTCATGGACACGGTTGACTGGAACTTCGGGGAGGCGTGGCTCCAAAACCTCGAGGCCGCGCTGGAGGGCCGGGAGCCGGATTACCTGATCGTTCAGCATATGGAGCCGGATCACTCTGCGAATATCGTGTATTTTATGGAAGCGTATCCGCGCGCGGCCGTCGTCGCCTCGGCCAAGGCGTTTGGGATGATGCAGGGCTTCTTTGGAACGGATTTTGAAAATCGCCGTATTGTCGTCAAGGAGGGCGACACGCTCAGCCTCGGCCGCCATACGCTCCGCTTTTTTGCCGCGCCGATGGTGCATTGGCCCGAGGTCATCGTGACCTACGATGAGGCGGACAAGGTGCTCTTTACGGCGGACGCCTTTGGCAAGTTCGGCGCGCTGGATGTGCGGGAGGACTGGGCCGGCGAGGCGCGGCGCTATTACTTCGGCATCGTCGGCAAGTATGGCGCGCAGGCGCAGAGCCTGCTCAAAAAGGCGGCGAAGCTGGATATTCAGATCATCTGCTCGCTGCACGGACCTGTTCTCAAGGAAAACCTTGAGACGTACCTGAGCCTTTACGATACGTGGTCTTCCTACAGGGCGGAGAGCGAGGGCGCGGTGGTCGCCTACGCCTCGATTTACGGCAACACGAAACGCGCCGCGGAGCGTCTGGCCGAAAAGCTCAGGGCAAACGGCTGCCAGAGCGTCGCGCTCTACGATCTGGCCCGCTGCGATATGGCGCAGGCCGTCGCGGATGCCTTCCGGTTTGACAGGCTTGTGCTGGCGTCGTCGACATACAACGCGGACGTCTTCCCGCCGATGAAGACGTTTATCGAGCGGCTGACCGAGCGGGGCTTCCAAGGCCGCACGGTTGCGCTGATCGAGAACGGCGCATGGGCGCCGATGGCGGCCAAGGTCATGCGCGCGATGCTGGAGGGCTGCAAGAACATCGCCTTCGCGGAGAACGCCGTCAAGCTGAATTGCGCGATGAACGAGGCGAGCGAGGCCCAAATCGACGCGCTGGCGAAGGAATTGACGGAAAAATGACGAGCATCTATTGACAAACGCCGTCATATTTAGTACAATATCTGTAAAGCCAAGCAGACCGATGAACTGGTTTTTGGTGAAGTTCATACGCTCCAAGCCGCCGTTGCCCTCGGGGTATATGCGGCCAATGGGTGTCGGGGGCAACCCCGGCGCCTGCCTCATGCGAAGGAGTGCTGCAACCTATGGGCAGAGAATGCGTCCTGCCTTGTTTGCAGTGCTCCTATTATTTATATCTTTTTCCGCCGAGTCTGCCGGCGGGGACGGAAGGTAAGGGAGGAGAGACATTCATGTCTGACAAGAAGCGTTTCCTAGACAAGGACTATACCCGCCGCCAGTTTCTCAAGCTCTCCGGAAAGAGCTTGGCCGGCGTGGCGATGTCCAGCACGATGCTCTCGACGCTGGGGGTGAGCGCGAGCGCGCTGGCCGAGGATAAGGTCAGGGTGTGGGCGTTCCCGCAGGGGCTACTGGTGGTCAATCCGGACCGGTGCGTGGGCTGCCAGCGCTGCGAGATCAACTGCACGCTGACCAACGACGGCTGCTGCTCCAGCTATATTTCGCGCGTAAAGGTGACGCGCAACCTGTATTCCAGCCGGAACGGAAACGGCCTGTATACCGAGAACAACTGGACGTATTTCCCGGACACGTGCCGCCAGTGCGAGGACCCGGCCTGCGGCAACGCCTGCCCGCAGGGAGCGATCTATGCGGACGCGAGCGGCATTCGCCGGGTGGACACGGACAAGTGCATCGGCTGCGGGGCGTGTACGGCGGCCTGCCCGTGGCACATGCCGACGGTGAACCCGGTGACCAGGAAGTCTTCCAAGTGCGTCATGTGCGGCGCCTGTGTGGAGGGCTGCCCGTCGGGCGCGCTGTCCATCATCCCGTGGGACAAGGTTTCTTCGGCGGCGCAGGCGGTTTGAGCGCGAGAGCGACGCTAAAAAGCAGTCTGATTTGAGGAGGAAAATAACATGTCTGTGAAAAATGGCATCAACGGCTGGGCGGGAAGCGTGCTGCGCGTCAACCTGACGACGGGCGCGATCACCACCGAAGACACCCTGCCGAAATATAAACCCTATATCGGCGGCATGGGCCTTGGCTACAAGGTCATCTGGGACGAGGTTCCGCTGGATTCCGACCCGCTGGGGCCGGCGGCGAAGGCGGTTTTCGCCATTGGCCCGCTGACGGCCTCCGGCGTGCCCTGCTCGGGGCGCATGAACGTCTCGTTCCTCTCCTGCTGGTCCAAGGGCAACTCCATCGTCGACGCGCATATGGGCGGCCATATCGCCCATGCGATGAAATACGCGGGCTATGACGCGATCATCGTGGAAGGCCAGAGCGACAAGCCGGTCTACCTCAAGATCGACGACGACAAGGTGACCATCGAGGACGCTTCCCACGTCTGGGGCAAGGGCACTTTTGAGACGAACGCGACGCTCGCCAAGGAAAACGGCGCGGAGTTCGACGTCGTCTCCATCGGCCAGGCGGGCGAGAACCTCGTGCCGATGAGCTGCATGGTCACCAGCTTCGGCAACTCCGGCGGCGGCGGCGTGGGCGCTGTGCTGGGCTCCAAGAAGATCAAGGCCATCGCCTGCCGCGGCACCGGCGCGGTCAAGATCGCGCGCCCGATGGAGGTTCGCCTGCTGTCCAACTACATGATCAAGGATTTGGTCGGCGGCAACAACAACCACACCGTTCCGACGATTCCGCAGAGCTGGTCCGAATATTCCGCCGTCAGCTCCAACCGCTGGCAGGGCGGCCCGGGCGTCACCTGGGACAAGGCCCCGAACGGCCCGATCGACATGGGCGAGCAGCCCAGCGGCGTGATCAATGTCGCCGCGCTGCGCTGCAACAAGGGCGTGTTCGACTTTGGCGCGATTGCCGAAAAGTATACCGTCAAGCAGGGCGGATGCTCCTCCTGCCCGGTTCGCTGCTACACCGAGTATGAGATGGATCCGCTGGCGGATTACGACCTGCCCACGCATGTCTCCAACACGTGCATGCCGATCATCAAGATGCTCGAGTGGTATCCCAAGCACAAGGATGCGGAGGGCAACGAGGTCGCCAGCACGCACGACTTTGTGGACGAGGGCGACGCCAAAATGATCCTCGGCGGCGCGGGCGCCCGCGCGGCGGACGACTACGGCGTCTGGTGCAACTACGGCAACCTCTACGAGGATTTCAACATGGCCTATACCACCGGCGTGCTCAAGGACGTCATCACCAAGGGCGGCACGGACATGACCGAGTGGGATTCCATCCCGTGGGATCTGATGGAGAGCGGCAACCCGCAGTGGCTCTTTGAGGTCTACCGCCGCATCGCCATGAAGGAGGGCACCTTCTCCGACCTCGGCCTGGGCACCTATCGCCTCTACGAGAAGTGGGGCATGGACGACCCGGCCAAGAACGTTGCGGGCGTCTCCTTCTACGACTTTGTCAACGGCAAGAACTTCAACATCGGCCACAACGGCTACCCGCGCCATCATGGCCCGGAAAACTGCTGGCAGGCGGGCACGATCTACTCCCTCATGTACAACCGTGACTGCATGATCCACCACCTGATCAACTTCTGCAGCTCCGGCGCGCCGTTTGAGGAGATCACCAGGCCCGTGCTCGAGCACTGGTTCGGCGAGGGCTGCATCGACAAGCAGAAGGCCTATACGCCGATCAACGAGAACAAGATCAAGGTCACCAAGTGGGCGTTCAACGGCAAGCAGTGGCACGACTCCGCGACGCTGTGCAACTGGATGTACCCGATGACCATCGCCACCAGCAAGAAGCGCAATTACATCGGCGACCTCGACCTCGACGCGAAGTACATGAGCGCCGTCGTCGGCGAGGACTACACCCGCGAGAGCCTCGAGTTCGACTCCGAGCGCATCTCTCAGCTGCTGCGCGCGATCACCGCGATCTCCTTCAAGCTCAATTTGGGCAGCACGAACCTGCGTCAGGACCATGACCAGCCGAGCGATTGGGTCTTCGACAAGGATCCGGACTTCAAGCCGTTTGAAGAGGGCACCGTCAAGCTCGACCGCGACGACTTCGCCAAGAGCCTCGACATGTTCTACGAGGCGATGGGCTGGGACGTCGAGACCGGCATTCCGACCCGCGAGACCCTCGAAAAGTTCGATTTGGGCGACGCGGCGGACAAGCTCGCCGAGCTGGGCTTGATCAAGTAAGCCAAATGTGATATCCTTATGGGAGGAGCCGGGAGGTTCCTCCTCTTTTTCAGCTGCATATGCGTTTGCATAGAAATCCGCCCGACCAGAAAGGAATGAAGCAGTATGTCTCTATTTGGACGGCGCAAGCCGGGCTTTTCCAAGGAAGTGGAACTCAGGCCCGAGGATATTTCCGATGAGTTCTCCGACCGAAACGATCCGGCGATGGCGCGCAACTCCAACCCCAAGGAGGAGAAGGCCGAGATGGCGGCGCGCGCGCAGGCCGTGATGGACGGAACCGCCGTCAGCGCGGCCCCCGCCGCGAGCGGCGAACGGCAGGCGGCGCAGAGCGCAGAAAAGGTGGATCTGTTCGACTATATGGATTCGCTGCCGGAGGTCGAGGATCCGTTTACGCCCAGCGAGGATCCGATGGTTCCCGACCCCGAGGCTGAGGCCGAGAAGGAGCAGCAGGAGCGCAAGCCCGCCGAGCTGCTCGCCCAGTACATCCGCCATCGCTCGATGGCGGCGCAGCTCACGCCGAAGAAGCCGCTCGCCGAGGAGGAACCGCAGCTGGAGGAGATGCTGGCGGAGATGCGCGCGATGGAGTCCTGTCAGGATATCGCGAGCGTCACGGGAAAGAAGGACGAATACTTCTACTCCAACGAGGTGATGGCGAACAACTACGCGATGATCGCGATGCTGGTGCTCGAAAAGGATCTCGCCACGACGGTGGCGCACATGGTGCGCTTCAACTGCAAGACGTATCCCTCGCCGACGCCGCTGTATTACTTCATGCGCTCGCCGTACGACTATACCAAGCCCCAGCTCGATCAGGCGCTGCGCGTCATTCAGTCCAGAGAGGACACGCAGGATATCAAGACGGTGGAATCGTTCAACGGCGTGCTGTACATGTATGCCGAGGGCATCATGAGCCGCAAATACGCCAAGGCGCTCGCGGACGACGGCGAGGCCGACGAGGGTGATTTTTAGGTGATCTTGCGCGGAGACCGGCGAGAGCGACAGGCGCTGAGGCGCGAAAAGGATGTGCGGCAAGGGGGAACGCGGCGGCCATGCCAGAGAGTACGAGAAGCGCAATCATTCGATCGACGATTTTGTTGTTTAACCGATATGGCCCGATGGTTCCCATGAGCAAGATCAGCGAGCACGCCGGGGTGGCCGCGGGCACGCCGTTCCGCTACTACAGCACCAAGGAGGAGCTGCTGGCCGCGGCCTACCGGGAGGCGCACGATAACACGCTGCGCTGCGTGCCCCAGCGCCCCATCGAGGGCATGAACGCCGAGCAGGCCGTCAAGAGCATTGTGCATACCATCATGAAGTGGTCGGCGATCTGCCCGCAGGATCTGGAATACATGCGCAAATACGAGGACATGGTCTGTTATGACTGCTTTTCCGAACGCTTCTCTCAGACGCTCTATGAAGGCGTTATCCGGGAGATGAAGCTCTGGCCGCTGCTGGAGGGGGCGGTTCGGGCCGATTTGCCCGAGCCGCTGCTCAACCGCCTGATCTCCATCAACTGCGCCATCTACTCGCGCTATGTCATTCATCTGGGGCTTACGCCCGAGGATCCCGCGTTTTGCAGCCTTGCGGACGCCACGGCCGATTCCATCTGGAACAGTATCCGCGCGCATCCAAGCGGCTGCGCGGACGCGTGACGCGCCACAGCCGCCCAAGCCCCAAGAAGGAACATCAAGGCCGAAAACATCAAATAAATTTTGTCACATTCGCCTGGGAGTATTGAACTTTCCGGGCGAATGTGTTATTCTTTTGATTAGTGAGTGAACGCTCACTCATTCCGAAGAAGGAAAAACACAGAAGGAGGAAGGAACCATGAAAAAAGGATGGATCCTCGTGCTCGTCGCTCTGCTCGCGCTTCCCGCGCTGGCCGGAGCCCAGACCTATGAGGCCGCGTCCGCCGGGTTTGGCGGCGAGGTCAAGGTTTCGCTGGACGTGGAAGACGGCGTCATCATCGACGCAATCGTGACCGGCGACAGCGAGACGGCGGGGATCGGCGCGGATGCGCTCGAACCCCTTGCCGCCCAGCTTGTCCAAGCGGGCAACGCCGAGATTGACGGCGTCGCCGGGGCGACCGTCACCTCAAACGCCGTTCGCGAGGCGGCCGCCGCCGCGCTGGCGCAGGCAAGCGGCGAGGGCGCGGCCGAGGCCGTGCTGGCCGACGGCGTGTACACCGCCGAAGCCTACGGCTTCGACATGGCCGTGAGCGACAAGGTCGTCGTCACGATTGAAAACGGCCGGATGACCGCCATCGCCTATGGCGAGGACTGCGGCGATACGCCGCCGATGCTGGACACGGTCGAGCGGACGCTCTTCCCGCGCATTCTCGAGGCGCAGTCTGTTGGCGTCGACGCGGCGAGCGGCGCGACGGTGAGCAGCAATGCCGTGAAGGCCGCCGTGACGGACTGCCTGACGCAGGCGCTGACCGCCGCGGGCTGCGACGCTTCCGCGATTGCCGCCTTCAAGACCGTTCCGGAAAAGAAGGGCGGCAGCGAGGAGATCGCCACGCAGGTCCTCGTCGTCGGCATGGGCGGCTCCGGCACGTATACCGCGCTGCGCGCGCAGGAATCCGGCGCGCAGGTGCTCGCCATCGACAAGCAGGCGCGCTATGGCGGCACGACGGCGCTGACCTCTGAAATCGAGGCCATCAACCCTCCGCGCATCAAGGAGCTTTACAATAACGGCGAGGATTTCTGCGACGCGGAGGCCATGTATCAGGCGTGGCTGGACTATGTGGACGGCGACGCAAAGGTGGAAATGATCGATCTCTTCTTTGAGAACTGCGGCCTGGCGCTGGACTGGCTGGCGCTCGACCACGGCGCGCAGTTTGACATGAAGCCGCAGGCCGGTTTTACCGACGTGGACGTTTACAAGGTCAAGTTCCAGTGGCTGCCCAATTACGATGAGCGCAACCCGACGGCGCCCACCTACGGCTACAATAAGGCGGAGATTGCCACCTACTTTGACCGCCTCATCGCGGATTACACGGCGCTGGGCGGCCAGTACATGCTGGAGACCGAGGCGTACGACCTGATCGTCGAGGACGGCAGGGTCACAGGCGTCAAGGCGCGCAGCCTGGCGGACGGCACCGAGTATACCATCAAGGCGGATGCGGTCGTGCTGGCGACCGGCGGCTTCCTCGGCTCCGCCGAGATGACCACCGAGTATCTCTCCGATGCGTATTATCCGCTCAAGGGCGCTTGGCGGATCTACGGCACTTACGGCAACGACGGCAAGATGCTCCGCTCCGCCATCGAGCATGGCGCGGCGACC
The DNA here is from genome assembly GCA_030536875.1 of Clostridia bacterium. GTDB lineage: Bacteria > Bacillota > Clostridia > Christensenellales > Aristaeellaceae > Ventricola. Next base: position 2,067 of record JAUNPI010000006.1, on the reverse strand, counting down.
TACAACATGGGGATGCCGCCGGAGGTCCATCTCTCCGGCACGGTCGACTTCCTGCCGGCGCACGAGTACGGCTACGACATCAACGTGATCGAGGGAACGCTCGATTTCAACACCGGCCGCGAGTGCCGCTGGACCGTCGCGGATCTGCCGCTGATCATGGGCGTCTCCGCCGACAGCCTGGCCGTGGGCATGGACGGCAAGCGCTTCACCTCCGAGACCGGCATCGCGATGCTGGATCCGTGGATCGCGGGCCCGAATTACTTCAGCATCTGGTCTGCGGAGCAGATCGACGGCATCGTTGCCAGCGGAGTGAAGACCGACGTTGCCGGCCCGGCCGTGGGCTTCTTGGGTCACCGCGGCTCCATTCCGTCCGGCATCGCGCTGCCGGAGGCTTACGACGTGCTGGAAGACGCCATTGAGCGCGGCTACGTCTACAAGGCGGACACCGTCGAGGAGCTGGCTGGTTTGATCGGCCTGGACGCGGCTGCGCTGAGCGAGACCGTCGAAAGCTATAACGGCTACTGCGAAACCGGCGTGGATGCCGAGTTCGGCAAGGACGCCGCCCTGCTGACCCGCATCGGCGAGGGCCCGTACTACGCGATCGCGATGGCCAGCTACAGCTACAATACCTGCGCGGGGCTGGACATCAACGAGCAGTTCCAGGTCTTGGACACCGAGGGCAACGTGATGGAGGGCCTGTTCTGCGTGGGCAGCGACAGTGCCGGCGTGCTCTTCACCGAGAAGAAGCCCTATGTCACCTTTGGCGGCGCCAATAACGGCTGGGCGCTGACTTCCGGCTATGTCGGCGGCGAGATCATCGCCAACATCGTGAACGCCAAGTAAAAGCGGCTAAGCGCTAAACGCGCGAGCCGATCGCGCCACAGAAAAACGCCTCCTGTCCTATGCGCGGCAGGAGGCGTTTGATTATCTGCTTTTTGCTCCTATCGAAAATGGTGTCGTCAGCGCGCAGCGGGAACGGCTCGCCTTTATAGGGCGCGCAAAATCGCTTCGAGCAGCTCGTCCCGGTTTTCCCGCGTCACCGTGATCACGCTCACGTCTTCCCGGCGCCGGATGGCCTCGACCAGCGGCGCGTCGCATTGCTGGAGGACGCCGAGCACGCGCTTTTCGCCCTCCAGGCAGGCGAGGACCTGCGCGCCGAAGGCGGACGCCTCGCGCTCGAGCCGCCCCAGTTCGTCCATGAGGATAAACGGCGCGGGGGCTTCCATGCTCCTTTGCAGGATGGAGACGCCGTTCTGCTCGAAGACGGGCAGGACGGGCACGCTCCTCTTTTCGCCCACGCGGACGCAGACGACGCAGTTGTTTTCGTAGGGCGGCATCTCCACGCGCCCGTGCAGCGTAAAGCCCCGGCGCTCGCCGGAAAGGAAGAAGGCCTGCGTCTCGAACCCGGAGCACGCAAGGCCGCGCGCCTCCATCAGCCGGCGAAGCAGCGTGGATTTGCCCACCTGCCGCTCGCCGGTCAGAAACAGATGGCGGCGAAGGGGCGAAAGCTCACAGGTCATCTCCGGCTTCCCTTGCCCATGCGAGCAGCGTCTCCTCCTGCTGGGCGGTGAGCTTCAGCTCCCTGCCGCCGATGCTGACCGAGACGGCGTTTTCCCGCTTTTGATGGTGATGGCAGCCGCACTGGCAGAAGCCGTCGTCCGTCACGCCCGGCACGGGGGGAAGCGGAACGTCGAGCGCGGCGGTGATGGGCGTATCCGGAACGCTCGCCTCGAGCATGTCGAGCAGCGCTTCCGCGTCCTCAAGCGCGTTGAAGCGGGGAAGGGGGAGCTCGATCTCCGGCTTCACGCTGACGCGGCCCACATAGGCGAGGGTCAGCGCATTGGTGCGCGGCAGGGCGTCGGCCTGCGTGTGGGCGGCGACCAGGCGCGGCACGGGCGCGAGGTAATCCCCTTCCAGCAGCACATAGTCAACCCCCTCGAAGGCGCGCAGCACGTCGGAGAGCGCCGTCGCCTCCGGGCGGATGAAGCTGGTCTCGTGCTTTGCGCGGGCGCAGACCATCGCGCTGCCCGCGCGCAGATGGCGGGCGGTGTTGCTTTGGGGCTTGTC
>JAUNPI010000129.1 GCA_030536875.1 Clostridia bacterium | reverse complement strand
GTCGCCCGTCAGCCTATCAAACTGGAACTCGGCGATCAGGGTGAAGTCGCCCGCATCGGCAAACAGGTTCACGCCCGTGTCCACGGCAAACGTCCCGTCGAAGGCGAGCGCCCCCGCCTCCTCGTCGTATCGCGCGTCATTTTGGATGTCGTAGATCAGGCTCCCGTCCGTCCCGTCCCCGCCTTCCCGGTCGTCGCCAAAGAGCAGCTCTCCGGCCTCGGCGTCCGTCAGCGCTCTGGGGTAGCAGAGGAAGTCGTAGATCTCCCCGTGATAGGCGTATTTCCCCTCCGTCTCCCCCTGCGCGTTGCCGATGCACAGCGTTCCGCTCCCCGTCTGCGCAAACGGGATGTCGGCCAGCTTGGCGGCGGCAAGCGTCTGCTTGGCATCCAGCAGGTCGTCCCGGTCGCCGTATACCTCGATCCCCTCCGCGCCCGCCGCGCGCCGGAACAGCAGCTTGGCGCGCTTGCCTGCGCCGAGGATCGCGTCCCGGTTGCAGAGGTTGGTAAACGTCCCGTTCACCTGCGCGGAGAGGAAATTGCCCCCGTATCGCGGCCCGACGTTCAGCAGCGTGCCGTCTCCCAGCGCAAACAGGTGGATGGGGTAGTATTCGCTGCCCGTGGTGCCGTTCATGGAGAGCGTCTTCGCGTCCACAAAGAGGGTGAAGCCCGTGTCCGCCTGCGCCGGGGCGATCCCCGTGTCGATGATCCGCGGCGCGTCCATGCCGCCGAAAGCGCAGCCCGTCTCTTCGCCGTAGTCCGCCTCGCTTCGGATGGAGTAGCTCTCCCCGCCGGGCCGCTCCTGCGTCTGCGGCAGCAGCTTAAAGCCCAGCGTCACGCATCTGTCCCCGTCCGCCGTGGAGACCTCGTTGCGCAGCCGGCAGACCGCCTCGTCGTACCGGCCGGCGATGAGCTCCGGAAACCGCGAGGGCGCGCCCTCGATCTGCGCGCCGCTGTGAAAGTCGCAGTCCAGCATGTCGCGCATCGCGTCCATGCGGCTCGTCCCCTCAAAGCTCGTCCGGTTGAAATAGGGGTTAAATCCCGCGTTGCCCGTCCAAATCAGCCCCTTGCGCAGCGTGGGCCAGAGAAAGTGCGCGTAAATGCCGTCCGCCTCGTTCCCGTCGTTCATCATGACGTTGTCCTTCACGATGAGCGTCTGCGGGTATTCGCCCGTGAAGAGGATCGGGTTGACCGTCCCCTCCGTCCGGCCTATCACGTTGTTCTGATAGACGTGCGGCTCGTCTGTCTCTCTGGCGCTCGCCGCGCCGTAACAGTAGATGGCGTTCTGCGACGGGTTTTTGCGCGTCATGAGCGCATACCCGATTCGGTATTTGGCCCGGATCCGCTGCACACTCTCCTCCGTCTGCAAGGCGCCCTGACCGTAGATGAAATTCCCCTGCACGGGGTTAAAGCCGCATCCCTCGATGGAGCTCTCCACGTTGTCCTCGAAGATGTTGCCGTCCACCATGACGGAGAGAAACCCGCCCATGCCGTCCTCGTTCTCGTCGTCCATGTCGTAGCTCTGCCCGTTGTAGCCGCCATAGAGCACGGCGCAGCCCACGCCGCGCCGGCTCTCCTCCACCTCAAGCAGGTACGCCGGCGGCAGGTAACCCACGCCGCAGCCGATGAACCGGTTCCCGCTGATGCGCCGCGGCTTGCGGGGCGACATCGCCGTGTAGGCAAACAGCTCGATCGCCCCGTACCCGTTGAGATAGAAGAGGTTGCCCGTCATCTCAAAATCGCCCAGCAGCGCGCGCGAATTGCTCTGGATGCAGGCGTTGCCCCGGTTCTGCGTGAACGTGCAGTGCCTCACGCAGACGCCGTCCACACCCGCCAGCAGGATCGCCATGCCCGTGGTGTAGTGCGGCCTGCCTGTCCCGGTAAAGTGCTCGCAGTAGCGCGTGCCGGAGAAGGTGCAGCGCTCGAAGACGATATCCCGGCAGATCTCGTCCTCCCGGTATCCGTTCTCCGCCGTGACGTCGCTGCCGGCGCTCGTGAGGATGCAGCCCTGAACAAACGCATTGGCGATGCCGTTGTCGTGAAAGTCCTCCCAGCGGCAGTTCTCAAACGTCACCCGCTCGCAGCTGCGCAGGATGACCGATACGCCCTGCACAAACGTGAAATTGCGGATGACCAAATCCTTCTGCCAGCTGATCGTCAGCGTCGTGAGCTTGTAGCGCCGGTTCCCGCCGTTGACGGCGGCGCGGCTCCGGTTCAGCGCCAGCGTCAGGGCGACCGTGTCGTCCGTCGTGCCGTCCGCGTGCGCCGCGATGACGCCGTATTCGGGGTATTCCCCGCGCCCCAATCCGGGCAAAACAAAGCTGAGCACGGGCTCCTCCGCCGTCCCGGTGATCGTCACCTGCGCCGTCTCGCCCTCCGAAACCGTGCCCACGCTCAGGCGCGGCGTCGTGCCGGGCTCGCCCTTCGGCCCCTGAAACCCCTGAAAGGTCTCCATCTCGATGTCCAGCCTCTGCTCGCTTTGCCCCGTTCCGATCTCAAGCAGGATCTCCGGCGTCGTTTCCGGCGTCATCTTCTCTCCCTTCGCATTCTCCATCTCCATTCCCGTCTCCGGCAGCTCCGGCATCTGCGCCCCTCCCTTCGCCCTTCTCGCCTCATCCTTATACGCGCCCCACGGTCTCCACAATCCGGAAGACGCCCGGCGGCAGCGGCGTGATCACCGCTCGCCCTCCCGTGATCCGTCCGTCCGCCGTCTCGGCCCCCAGCACGATGCGCACGTCCCAGCGGTAGTTCCCCGCCGCCGCGCCCTCCGTGTCCGCGTTCAGGAAGGGGACCACCGCCCGCCCGTCCGCCTCGATGTCCGCGCAGCGCTCCATGACCAGCCGTCCCTTGGGCGTGCGCACGGTGAACACCGCCTTGTCCCCGTCCGCAAAGGCGTATCCCTGCGACCGCACCCGCAGCACGAGCGCCCCCGTGTCCCCCTGCGAAAGCCATATCGTCCGCCCGATCCGCTTCAACATGCGCGTCTCTCCCTCGTCGCTCTTGTCATGGCCCTCGTCACGGCCCTCGTCATGCTTTTCAGCCGCCGCATAAAGAGCCTGGTTCCGTTGTAGACAAGGCTTCCCACCTGCGTTCCATTGAAAACCAGCTGCGTGAGCCTCGTCCCGTTGAAGACGACCGGCAGCTCGGCGCGCGCGTGGTAGCTCACCTCGACGCTGCCGCAGGCCCCCGCCGCCGCGCCCTGTCCTTCGCTCGTCGTGTTCATGTAGGTCGTTCCGGATACCGAAAGGGAAGCGGCGCCGATGTAGCCGCTTCCGCCGCCGCCTCCGCCCGCAGAGCAGCCGGTGGTCGATGAGGTCGCCTTGCCACCGCCCCCGCCGAAATAGCCGTCTCCGCCTCGGCCTCCCGTCGAGGCATATCCCGTGTCTCCGGCTCCCCCGCCGTTTCCTCCCGTTCGCCCGACTGCGGGGTAACCCCCGCCTGCGCCGGTCACGCCCGTGCCCGCCGCGCTCTGCGTGCCCGAGTATCCGTTGAGCTCATGCGTGCGCGCCCCGCCGGAAGCGCCCCCGCCTGTGCAGCCGGCGTGGGGGCTGCAATTGTAGCCGGTGTAGTAGTTGGAATCGTAAAAGCGCCCGCCTTGTCCCCCGCCTCCGGCGACAAAGAGCAGGCTTCCCGCCGCCAGCTGGGCAAACGCCCCGCTCGCCCCCGCGACATAGGCCGCGCTGCATAGCCCGCCTGCGCCCACATACACCGTCTGCCCCGCCTCCATGAGCAGGTATCCGTCCGTCGCCCCGCCCGCGCCGCCCGCCGCGTTGCCGTAGCCGCCGTTCCCGTTTGCCGCCTGCGCCGCTCCGCCGCTGCTCCCCTTGAGCCGAAAGCGATATACGCCCTTCTTGGGCGCGGTGAAGCTCCCGCTCGTGTATGCGCCCACCGCCGCCGTCTCCGGCGTGAAGACGATCGCCGCGCCGATGCCGCTCTCCGCGCTCAGGCTTCCGCTCCATCCCATCCGCTTCATCCTCCTCATTCTAAAACTTCTCCCGAAGACCTCTCCCGCCCCCTTGCTTCCCCCTCCGGAGATCTTCAGCCCCAAAACCCTCGCTCCCCCCTTGCTTCCCCCTCCGGAGATCTTCTGCGCAAAAACCTTCGCGTCCCCCCTTGCTTCCCCCTCTGGGGGAAGGTGCTGAGCGAAGCGAAGCGGAAGAGGGCCGTCCCTCACTCCTCATCCCGTCGTGATGTAGAGCGTCGTCCCGTCCAGCCGGAAGCTCACGCCCGCCGGGCCGGTGTCGCCCTTGTCGCCCTTCGGCCCGCGCTCGCCCTGCGGCCCCGTCGCGCCCGTCGCGCCGCTCGGAATGCCCAGCGCCAGCGAAAAGCGCGTCCCGTCGTCCGATAGCGCCGCCGTCGCGCTGCTCCCCGGGCTCAGCGTGTTCGCCGTCACCCGCATGTTTCGCAGCTTGCCCGTCATGGCGCTCGCGTTCTGGGCTGCGGCCTGCGCGCTGCCCGCCGCCGCATTCGCCCCGCTTGCCGCCGCCTGCGCGCCGTCCGCCGCGGTTCTCGCTCCCTCGACGGATGCGTTCGCCTCCGAGATCGCCGCGTTCATCTCCGAGAGCGTCAGGTTGACCTCCTCGACCATCGCGTCCCATGAGCTCACCTGCTCCGGCGTGACCATCGTGCTGGGCGCCGGGCGGCTCACCGGCGTGAAGGCCGCCTCGTAACAGGTCTTCGCCCGCGATAGCCCGTCCTCCACGCCGTACATCACGTAGACGTGGACGATGACCGCCGCACTCCGCGTCAGGTATGCGTTGGGCACGTCCGCCAGCCACACGCCCGCCTCCTCGTCGTAGCGCGCCAGCCGCATCTCGCTCTGCTCGTCCCCCTTGTGGCTGTATTGTACCTGCACCGTCACCGTCTCCCCGGAGAGCAGCTCGTCCATCTCCAGCAGCTCCTTGGGCGTGGGCAGCCCGTGCAGCCTCAGCCGCTGTCCCGTGTCGTATTGGTACGCCCCGCTGACGCTCGCCCCGCGTGCGCGCCCCGCGTCAAAGCTCGCCTCGATCATGCGCGTCCCTCCTTCCTTTTCTCATTCTGCCTTTTCTCATTCTTCTGCCCAGCTCACTGCCTGCACGATGACCAGTTCTTTCACCGTCTTGGCCGTTTCCTCAATCGCCTTGATCCTCTCTGCGTCGCTCATCCGTTCCCATCCGCCGCTTTCCATCAGGCCGCGCAGCCCCGTGATGGGCTCATAGCCCTCCCCGCTCGGTCCGGGATAGCGTATTCCTCTCGTGCCGTTAAACAGGATGTCGCCATACATCCGGTTTGCCTCTCGCCTTTCCTCGTCCGTGAGCATGAGGGTGTAGCCGCCCATCTCATCGCCCATCTTTTGGGCGAGCGTCTTCGTCACCTTGAGCTCGTTCTTGGAGGCAAGCTGCGTGGGCAAGAAGCTCGTCTCTCCTGTGCGGTAGCTGAGGTCGAGCAGCTCGCAAAGCGCCGCGTCGTCCTTGTCGGAATATGTCGCCGTGGGTGTAAGCAGACTGTCCACAAAATGGATGACCGCGCTTTCCCATGCGCCCCCGGGGCCATATGCCTTGTGCTGCGTCATGGGCTCGCCCGTCAGGTCGGTCTTGATGGGCAGCGTCTGCCGAAGCCCAGGCCAGTTCTGGACAACGGTTTCCGCCATCGCCTGCCTGAAGCTGTTCGCGCTCTGTGTATCTCGCTGATAAGGATCCGTCGCCTTGGCGATTGCTCGCAGAATAGACGGGCTGAACATCTGCTGCGCATAGGATTTTACCGTCGTCCCTACGAGCCTTTCGGCGATGCCCGCTCCGTCGTCGTATCCGCGGAAGATGTCGTTCAGGCTGGACAGATAGGTGTTGTCAAAAATCTGATTGAATTGCTCGCCCAAAATGCCCGTCACGATGTTCATGGCCTCGTCCCCATTTTCCAGCTTCGAAGCGATTCCCGCGCCGATCGAGAGGCCCGCCGTCACCGGCAGCGTGAAGGCGAGCTCGTGCTTCGTCTCTCCGATCTGTACGTAGAGGCTGTAAGGCTCGCCCAGTGTCCCCAGAACGCCGCGCCGCCTGTCGTTTTCCTCTTCCTCTCGCCCAAAACGGATGAGCCCCGCGCCATAGAGCAGGATTCCGGCGAGCGTGACGCCCGTTCCAGTCATGCCGCGGCCGACGCCCATGACAAACTTCTCCTGATCAAAGCCCACGCCGACGCCATCCGCGCCCTTGTTTGCGTTCATCTCGTATAGGCCGTCATAGAAGATGCTCTTCGCCAGCCCAAGCGGCGAATAGTCGAACATGCGCAGCGCCACATTGCTGGGCGTCTTGACGAACGGGATGAGAACGCGCGCCACCTTGCCCACGATAGGCACGTTGTAGACGCCGTTCATCACCCGGCTCATCGCGTTATCGTCGTGATAGAAGCGCTGCGCCGCCCGGGCATAGGCCTCCTGATAGCGTTCGCCCTCGCTCATCTCGCGCATTTCACCGGTTTCCTCGTCGCGTATCTTAGCCCGAATGCGTTCAAGCGCGCCCATCTCCTCGACGATCGCCTTTTCCATGAAGACCTGATCGCCCGCATCCATGCAGAAATTGATCAGGTTGCGCCCCAGTTCCAGCGCCGGGCTTTGGAATACGCGTCCGTCGCCGCCCACGTCATAGTTGCGGCTTCGGCTGGTGCTCGTGCCCGCGACGAAGTAGTCGTCAAAGGCGTCCCGCCCGCGCTGAATCGCCGCCTCCGTGCCCGCCTGGGCCTCCTCTCGCGTGACGCGCGCAATCGTGCGCGTGCCGGTCTTCTTTTGTGCAAGCTTGTCCACGAATTCCGTGAGGCGGTTTTTGCTGATCCTGTCCGCCTGCTGCATGAGCAGGTTGCCGGAAAGGTTTTTGATCGTCGTCACCGGCGAGGAGAGCAGGTTCATGTAACGCCATGCGCCGAGTTTGTCGGAAAGCGACGCCGGTTCAACGTTCGCCTGCGCGTCGCGCATGCGCCCGTAGGCCTGCTGGCCCTCCCGGCTGAGCGGCAGACCGCTCTCGTCCGTTTCGCTTCCCTCGACGATGGCCGCCTGCGAGAGAATGTAGTTGTAGTCCGCCTCGGTCACCACGGCAAGCTTGCCCGCCTTGAGCGCCTCCAGCTGCTCGGTGAGCGTCAGGCGGTCGATGCCCCTTACGTCCTGCGGCGTCGCGAAGATTGCGCATAGCATGCGCTGTTTGGTCGTCGCCCGGTTATAGAGAAGGCCCGGAAGCTTCGTTCCGCTCAGTCCATAGCGGTCGATCATCTCCGTCTGGAAGTCGTTCAGCGGCACGTTCCACTCGTTGTCCCGGCTGACCATTTCGCTGCGTTCCAAAAACTCGATGTTGGCCATGACCTTGCCGTAGACGTCGCCCACGTCCGCGTGCGGGCGCAAATCGCGGTCAAAAAGGCTGCGCTGCTGTGTTTCAATGGCATACTGCGCGTCGTTTGGCATATCCTGATGCTTGACATCACCATCGCCTTGTGCTATAGTAGTGTCAAAGAGAGATGCAGCATGTCTGCTGTGTGGAACACGCTGGTGTTCGCCGGTTCGCTGCATCTCTTCTT
>JAUNPI010000128.1 GCA_030536875.1 Clostridia bacterium | reverse complement strand
AGCATTCGGCTGTTAACCGAAGGGTTGTAGGTTCGAGCCCTACCTGGGGAGCCATAGAAGAAAACGTATATAGTCTTTTTGGAAGAGAAAGGCTATATACGTTTTCTTGCGCTATGGAAATCTCCCCCTTTTTACTTATATATATCATGTATATTAAAACGAGCGGAATTTCATTTTGTTTTTTTTCAGTAATTTCAATTCCGGCGCAGAGAGTGAATTGTTCTTCTTTGATAATCGTAAAGCGTTGAAAAAATATTTATTAAAGTAACTTCCAATCCTCATGGTACGTTGAACGGAACGAGGCAAAGCCGGAGCGGAAAAGATGGTGCGCGGATGAAGCCATTTTAATCAGAATGAGTATAAGGCTTTGGGGTATTCTCTCGTGCTCTTTGAAAAGGCAAGCCGTCGGGCGGGTTGACGCTTACAACATTGTACTTGGTTAGCACGCAGCCGGGCCGATCGCTATTCCTGTTCCATATGAATATGGAGATGTGGACAGCTCATTTGAAGGCCCAATGTGTCAAAATCCCGCTTGATCTGTTCCAGCAGGGCAAAATACACGTTCCAATAGTCGGCTGTTTCTACCCAGACGCGGAGGGAATACTGAATATTGCCGTCCTGATAGGCGGTCACATAGACAATGGGCGCGGGGGAGGACAGATGATTTCCAACCGTCTCGGCGGATTGATAAAGAGCGGCTTTCACATCGTCTATGGCGTAGCGATGAGAGGTGGTGACGGCAATATCCACTCGGCGTGTGGCTTCGAGGGTGTAATTGATGATCTTTGACGAGGTGATCGCCGAGTTAGGAACAAAGATCACCTTGTTATCCGGCATGGCGAGCCGGGTATAGGTCAGGCCAATGTCTGTTATAGTGCCGGAGATGCTGTCCAGCTCGACAAAGTCGCCTACCTTAAAGGGATGAGCGGATAGAAGGACGATGCCGCTGGCCAGATTGGACAGCGCACCCTGAATGGCAAGGGAAAGCGCCAAAGCGGCGATGCTGAACACCGCGACAAGGGAAGAGACCTCGATCCCAAGCTGTGAGGCGGTAAGCAAAACCATTAGGCTGTACAAGCCGATGCGAGTCAGCGTTCGAAGAAAGCCGTGGAGGCTTTTTTCGATATGGGTTTTTGCTAAAAAACGCTCCAGCCCCCGAAGCAGAAACTTGATCAGGATCCAGCAGACGATCAATGTCACGATTGCAGGCAATACCTTGGCTAGGGTGAGCGAGCTGATAAAGGACTGGATGGCTCCCTCGTCGATCTCTAAAGCTGTGACGTCAGGCATAATTCGCCCCCTTTCTTGAAGTGATATCCATTCTAACAGATATACGGGCTGAAAACAAGGCCAGACAAAGAGTCACGGTGGGAGAAGACCTTGTCAAATCCGATTGAACGTGGTATGCTCTTCATGTACACCAACGTAAAAGGGGCAAAGAGAATGAAAGCCATGAAAAAGGCGACGCGGCTTCTTCCGATTCTTGTGTTTATCGCCTGTTTGGCGATATCCGTGGGCTATTACTGGGCATATGGTCAGCATAATCTGGATTCGGATATCTCCTCGGAGTTTGTGCTTGCCCAGCTGCTCAACGAGGAAGGGCGCTTGCTCACGGACAACTGGTTTTACTCCACGGAGCTGCGCTTGGTAAGCCCTGTGCCCATCTATCAATTGGCCCTGCTGCTGTTTGACAGCTGGCATTTGGCGCGAACGGTCTCCATCGCCATTCTCCTGTGCGCTGTGTCGGCGTCTCTGATGTATATGGCGCGGGGGTTAGGCGTGTCGTTCACCTCGGCGCTGCTTTGCGCTTCGGCATTTGTGCTGCCTGTGACGGTCTATCAGTCGTTTACGCTTGTCTACGGCGGATTTTACACGATCTGTGTGGCGCTCACGTTTGTGGAAATCGGACTTGTGCTGCGCATGGAAAAAGGAAGGCTGCGCGAGCCGGTCCTGCTGGTTGTTTTGGGGTTTATCGGCGGCCTGAACGGCATACGCCTGATCATGATCTGTGTGGCGCCGCTGCTTGCCGCATGCGCGATCAACTTTTTCCTAGAGGTACGCCGCTGCGAGCGTTGGAAACAGGCGCTTGCCCTCCCTTCGGCGCGGCTGCTGGCCGGCGGTTTGCTTTGCGCGGCGGCAACGTTTGGCGGAAACGCCGTCAACGCCAATGTGCTTGCGGACATCTACACATTTGAACAGTTTGATGAGACGATGCTCGCCTCGCTGCGGCCGGAAATGTTCACCGATCAGCTCATGTGCCTGATGGCCTTTTTCGGCTATCGCGAGGACGTGCTGCTGCTGTCGAGAGAGGGCGTCGTCTCCGTGCTGGCCGTTCTCCTGCCGTTTATGGCAGGAATGGCGATGATGCTGCTTCTGCGTATGAATCTCAGCTCCTGCGAGCGGCTTTTGGCGCTCTTTATGCCGGTTGCGCTGCTGCTGGGCATGCTCGTCAATGTGCTTACGATGACGGATGAGTCGGACATGTTCTTTCCCTATCACGTGAGCTACTATATGCCTGCGGCGCTGCTGATGGTGTTTTCGATTTTCTGGGCATTGGACCGCTTTGAATGCAAGCTCAGAGCTCTCCGCGTGTTGCCTATGTTGGCGCTTGTAGGCGCGTTTCTCGCCGGAAATGCCGTCTACCGGGAAATCGATATGAACACGGATGAGACCGAATTGGAGAACATCGCGCAGTATCTGCTCGAGGAGGACTGCACACAGGGATACGCCACATATTGGAATGCCAATGTGCTGACCGAAATCACCGATGGGCAAATTGAGGTCTTCACGGTGGACAACTGGACGAATGGAGAAATAGACGAGTGGCTCCAGCGCAAGGATCATCTGGACAGGACGCCGGATGGCAGGGTTTTCGCCATCTTCAGCGCGCAGAATTGGGAGGAGGGCGTACCGGGATGCGACGAGGAGCGGCTGTTTTATGCCTCGGATCGTCTATATGTCTGTATTTATGAGAACAACAGCGTGTTTGAAGAGCTGCGATGGGAGTAAGCGGAACGAATCGGGGATAGCAAAGGGGCTGACAGGCAATTTCTTGCTTGTCGGCCCCTTGTGTATAAAGAGCGGGATCAGTCGTAGATGAACGCGTGCGCCTCGTCGCGCACCTGCGTTTGATCGAAGATCACCCGCGACGGGCCGTCGCCCGAACCGTAACGATAATTCCCTTGGGAGGGAAGCTCCAGCTGCCGGATATCCTGAAGACCGGAACGCAGCGCGATGAAGCTGAGTTCCAGCGTATCGGCCAGAGAGAGGTTGGTTGTCACATATTGCAGCCCGGTTGTGACAAAGTCGATCTGCTCCAGAAGGGAGAGCGTGCGGATTTTGTCGGCCAACGCAATCAGCAGGCGGCGATGACGCCCGTCACGGGCAAAACCGCTGTCGATATTGCGGAGTCTGGCGAAGGCCAATGCCTGAGTTCCGCTGAGCGTATGCTCGCCATCCTGTACGCTCAGGCGCGCTGCGGTTTCGCCCGGCTTCTTTTCCGATTCGACGGTGCGGTTGATGGCGCCGCATTCTACGCTCGTCAGTTCGAGGGTGACGCCTCCGGCGTGGTCGATCATATCGGAAAGGCCGGAAAAGTTGATCACGACATATTGGGTGATGTTGAGCTCCAGAATTTCGTTGACCATTTTCATGGCGAGATTCGGACCGCCGTAACGATACGCTGTGTTGAGCTTATCCTCGAAGCTGGCGCCGCTGATGGTGACCCACATGTCGCGATACAGCGAGGTCAGCTTGATCGCTCCCGTCTCCCTGTGTATAGAGGCGACGATGATGGCGTCCGATCGTCCGTTTTCCGCGTTTTCCGTTCTTGAATCCGAGCCGAGCAGCAGGATATTGGTCACATTTTCATCCAATCCCTCCGTGACGCTCAGATCGTCGTCGGCAACCTCAATGACAAGAGCCAGCGCCGTGTTTGCCGCGGCAATCATCAGCAAGGTCAAGAGCAGGGCCATGATGCGTTTGGTCATTTACATACTCCTTCCGGTCTCTATGGCTAGGGGAGGCTTTCCTGCATGGGATATTCTGCGAGAAACTGGAAACAGAACCAGTATATCACGGAGAGACGGCGGAGATCAAGGGAAACTGCTTGACTGCGGCGACTTCGCTTGTTCGATCGTCTATGACGAGGACGCGGATATCGGGCTGTATTTCGGCGGCGTCCATGTCCCCATACGGCACAGGCGCGCCGTCCCTTTCGATGGACAAGGCTGCGTCTCCGCCTTCGGCGCTGTAGGCGAGATGGCCAAAGGAGGAATCAAACTCCGCGGAGATGTCGTTCCCTGCGCATTCCTCGACGGCGCCGTTTTTTCTGTCGATCAGAAGGAAATAGGCATCCCTGCGCGCTGCGGCGTCTTCCAGTTTAGAGAGCGGAAACAGCGTGTTGGACCACTTGGCAAACGCATCCTCTTCGTAGATATGTTCTCTGGCGATATTCTGCAGGAGCCGCATGACCTTGCTGTCGTTATAAACCGGCGAGTTTTTGCGGATGGCGATACAGGCGCTGAAGCGGCTGTCGTGGAGAAGCATGAGCAGGTTTCGGAGGTCGTCTTGGCTGCGAAGGTAGGCGAGCTTGAGCTCTGTGTAGACGTCGACGTCGGAGGCCCAATGCCGATAGCGCTCGTCGCCTCTGCGATCCGGAATGTCGTAATGATCGGCGATATAGCGCCCGAGGAAATCCGTGACCTTTCGCGCGCCGGACGGGTTGAGGTGGGAAAACGAGTCGTAACAGTCGACCTCGTAATCCACCACCTGATCCAGGCTGACAAAATCCACATAGTTGACGCCGTATTCCTCGGCGATGTATTGAACGGCGTTGGCGGCCATCTGGTCCTCCTCTGTGCTGGGGTAGGGGAGATGGATGAGGAGCACATCGATGCCGCGGCTCTGGCATTCCTCGATCATCATCCTCAGGTATTGAAAGCCTGCGCCGCCCTCTTCAAGGGCCCAATTCTCATCGATGATGTCGTAATCATTGGGATCCGCCACGCCGATGGCCATTTCGCCGCCTTTTTGGCTGTTTAAGCGGTAATGAAAATCGGAATCGTTGATCTCGCTCCAGCGAGAATGGTATTTCCCCAGCGTGAAATAATACTCCCATTTCATATCGACATAGTAATTGCCCTCGTCGTCGATGGCATAGGGGGTATTCATCAGGTCTTCAATGGTTCGGATTTTAGTCAGACTGAGCGGATAGCAATCCAGCGCCGTGTGGACGTCGCCACTGCTGCCCGAGACTTTGTTGTATCTATGGACGTCCTTGATGCCGATAACCATGAGCTTGGGGCTTGCGTAGTCCAGCGCGTTCATCATCGCCCAATAGGAGACGGGCAACGTGTTGCCGTAAGAGGCGATATTGTAGGCGGCAATGCCGTAGTCCTGCCACAGATCCATCGGGAAGATGCCGTTGACCGAGTGGCTGTCTCCGATAAAGAGGACGTCGAAATCCTCGGCGTGATCCAAAAAGGGCTTAAAGCGAATGGTGCTCGCCTTGCGTTCGACGACCTTGGAAATCGACGCGAGAATCCCGAACAGCAGCGCGCAAAAGAGGAATGTTTTCAGCAGACGGACAAGCTTCTTTTTCATGTTGATTTCATCCTCAGAACTGGTAATAGATGAAGGAAGCCTCGTTGAAGCCGGAACCCCAGATGCCCAAAACCAAGACGCTGACGACGCCGCCGATCAGAATCAGCCAGCGCGCGGGCAGCCAGAGACGAAGAACCCAATCGCGCATATGCACGCCGCGTTCCTGCGCCAAAGAGACGGCAAACAGCAGCAGCGTGGCGAGCATGAGCACATAGCCATCCGGCCGGGCGATGCCCAAGGCAGGTAGCGTCTTGAAGGAGAGCTGCTCCACATGAGGGGCTGTCAGCGTCGTTTTCAGCATGCGAAGAGCGTCCGCCCCGCGCGCGCAGCGATCGAAATACCAGCCGATGTTGACGACGGCAAATGTGCGCAAAATACGAAAAACATGAAACCCCTTGGAGGCGGTCAAACGGGGCAGGCGAGCGTTCCAGCGCTTGTAGACCGGCTCCATCAGCGCGGTAAAGGCGAGAATCAAGCCGTTATAGAGCCCCCAGAGAATGTAGTTGCTCGCCGCACCGTGCCAGAGACCGACAAGCAGGAAGATCAGAACGTTGCCCAGCGCCGCGGGGAGCGCGCGGGCGATGTGCGTGCCCAACCGCCGCTTGGCGGCTTTGGAAAGGCGGCTCACCGGCTTGGTCAGCGCAAACGGATAGAAGACATAGTCGCGCATCCATGCGCCGAGGCTGATATGCCAACGCCGCCAGAAGTCGCCAAGCGATACGGAGAAGTAAGGCCGTTTAAAGCTGGGGGCGAGCCGGATGCCGAACAGCTGCGCGATGCCGGTGACCAGATCGATGCCGCCGGAAAAATCGGCATACTGCTGGAGGGAATAGAGCAGCACGGCCAGAAGAATGACCGCGCCGCCATATGCGCCGGGTTCCGCGTCAAAGACGGCGTTTACGGCGGGAAGCGCCCTGTCTGCGATGACCAACTTTTTGAACAGCCCCCAAAGGATCAGCATACCGCCGCGCTCCATGTCCTTAAAATCGAATTCGTGCGGCTTGACGAGCTGAGGGGCCAGCTGATCGTAGCGCCCGATCGGCCCTTGAATGAGCTGAGGGAAGAATGAGACGAACAGCGCAAATTTGAGCGGATTTCGTTCCGGCGCATACTTGCCGTTGTAGACGTCGATGAGATAGCCCATCGACTGAAAGGTGTAAAAGGAAATCCCCAGAGGGAGGAGCAACCCCAGCGGCGAGGCGCCGAACAGCCCAAGCAGGCCGTCCATATACTTGAAAACGGCCAGAAGGGCGAAGTTGAGCAGCAGCGCGGCGAAGAACCATGCGCGCTCACGGCGCTTGGCGTTCGATTGGATACGGCGCCGTTCGTCCTGCGAGAGCGCCTCTTTTTGCGCCTGTAGATGCGCTTTGGAAGCGTGGGCGATCTGCCCGATGCGCAGGGCGCACAGCCATGTCGAAAGCGTCGTTAAGAGGATGAAGGGCAGACCTTCGAATGCGCGGGCGGCATAAAAGCCATAGCTAAGCAGCAGCAAAACGAACCAGCGCCCTCTCTTCGGGAAGAGGTGGTAGATCGCGGCGCAGAGCGCGCCATAAGCGGTGAGTTTGAACAGTGACATGAGCAAATCCTTTGTAGGTTGTGGGGGGAGAGCCGTTTGACGGGCTGTGAATCTTCACCCATTTTAGCAAATTTTGCGTAGACGTTCAAGCGTTTGGACACAGCCGTGCAGGAGAAAAGCGCGCAGAGGAAGGCGCGCCATGTTTTTCAAAAAAGTGTAAAAAACGCTTGACAAAATGGATCGGCGACGGTATAATTAGTACTCGTCAGCGGGAACGCCGCAGCGCGGGAGCGTGTCGAACGTGCGCCTGTAGCTCAGTTGGATAGAGCAACGGCCTTCTAAGCCGTGGGCCGTGGGTTCGAGCCCCTCCAGGCGCGCCATATGGTGGGTATAGCTCAGTAGGTTAGAGTGCCAGGTTGTGGCCCTGGAGGTCGTGGGTTCGAGCCCCACTACTCACCCCATCTTTTTCCCCTTGCTGTTTTGCAGGGGGCGTTGGGGTGTCGCCAAGCGGCAAGGCACG
>JAUNPI010000127.1 GCA_030536875.1 Clostridia bacterium | reverse complement strand
CCGCCGGCCGGAATCGCCGCCGTCTGAGGCGAAGCGCCGCAGGAGTTATTCGCGAAGCCTCTGCGCACGATAGGCGTGCAGAAGGGCGGGCCAATCCGTTTGGATGATGTCGATCCTCTTGTCGAACAGCTTTCCCCAGCCCAGCGCGGGATCGCGGATGACGGAAACGTCGTCGTCCAGCCCGCCGTACAGGCCGTCCCTGCCGACATCGCCCAGATTGATCGCGTTGACCCAGCAATACAGCCCTTTCCCATGAATATATGCGATCGCCCCGTCGTCAAACAGCTCCGCTTGCGGCGTCGGCGCGATGATTTCCGCGCCGACCGTGTTCACATCCGTATAGGCAAGCGCCGCGTCCACATCCGCCAGCGAATAGCAGATGGGCATAAACATGTATTTGACCGGATGGGCCGACAGCGCCTCAAACGCCGCGGCGGCCTTCAGCGGCGCTTTGAGCACAACCTGAAACCGCGCCTGCGGATACCGGTCCAGCACCTCCAGCACCTGCGGATAGATATCCCATGCGCGGTCGATGTTGAGCAGCACGCCCTCCGGCAAAAACTCGAGGATCTCCGTCAGCCGGTTGATCCGTCTGGAACATCTGAGCGAAACCGCATTCAGCGGATGATAGGATTCAATCTCCGCGGAATCCATCGTCTTGATGTTTTTGCTCACGCCAAAGACGTCCGGCTCATGTCCGTCGTGAAACGAATACAGGACGCCGTCCGTGCTCGCGTTGACATCGGATTCCACCATGTCCGCGCCCATCTTGATCGCGGCGGTATAGGATTCTACGGTATTCTGAATGATATTGCCTCCCCAGCTTCCGCGATGCACCGCGATCAGGTGTTTTTTCTGATCGATCCGCCTGTTCAGCGTCTGATTGATGTTGGCAAAACGCTCTTGTCCGTACATGAAATCTATCCTTTCGTCAGCTTTGATGTGGTATTGTCCTGAGAGCCGCGGCCATAAACCAGATACAGCACGATGGCGGAAATGATCATCAGCAGCACGGCATACACAAACGTCAGCGCCGTATTGTTCGGGTTGGTGGACTCGTCCGTCAGGGACTTGATCTGCACGCCCAACGTCTTGTTCAGCGGATGATACAGGAAGATGGACATGTCGTAGTCGCCCAGCAGGCCGTTGAAGTTCAGCGCGGCAATCGCCATGACCGTCGGCAGGATCGAGGGGAAGATGACGCGGCGGAAGGTATACCATTCGCCCGCCCCAAGGTTGTGGGAGGCGTCCTCCAGCGCGTTGTCCAGCCCAAAGAACGCGGCCTTCGTCATGCGCATGGTAAACGGCAGCTTGATGACCACATAGCCGATCAGCAGGATGACCATCGTTCCCGTCAGCACCTGATTGAACATATACCAGTGCCGCTGATTATACAGCATCATCAGCGCCAGCGCAATAAGCGTCGTCGGCAGCAGCCAAGGGATCATCAGGCTGTACTCCAGCAAGCCGGAGCTCAGGCTGTTCTTGCTCTTTTGAATGATGCGGCACGCCGCCACCACAATCGCGCCGACAACGACGGCGGCCAGCGCAGAGTAGACGATGCTGACAACGAAGGGCTTGTAATTGCTCGTATTCGAAAGCAAATACCTGTAATTTTCCAAAGAGAAGGAGGAAAAGTCGAGCGTCCGCGTGGCGATGTTCTTGCTGGACGTAAAGGAAAAGAGCACAATCAGGATCACCGGAAGCACATAAATCGCAAAGAGCACGTATGCATACACATGCACCAGCACGTTGACCACGGGATTGGTGATCTTCTGCTTGACAATCTTGGTCTTCACCTTGGAGACGGACATGTAATGCCCCTTTTTCTCAATCTGCGTCATGATGAACAGGAGGATCATCGTCGCGATGCCCAGCACAAGCGAAAGCAGCGCGGCCAAATCCTTGGAATTCTGCGTGTCGGCGAACGTCTTGATCATCGGGTTGATCGTCTGAAAGCCCGTGCCGCCCACCAGCAGCGGCGCGCTCATCGCGGATAGGCCGGTGATAAACGTCAAAATCGTCACCGCAAACAGGCTGGGCAGCAGCACGGGCAGCACGACGCGGCGCAGAATCGTAAACTGGCTGGCGCCCATGTTGCGCGCGGCCTCCACCGTCTGGAAGTCAACCGAGCGCATCGCGTTGCGCAGAAAGATCATGTGGTTGGATGTGCAGCTGAACGTCATCACGAACAGCACGGCCCAGAAGCCCTGAAACCAGTTCTGGTTGAAGCCGGGGAAGATGCCGGCCAGAATATTGGTCAAAAAGCCGTTTGCGCCATAAATGAATTTGTAGCCGGAAACGAGGATGATGCCGCCGTAAATCAGCGTCGTCATATACCCGAGCCGCAGAATGTTGGCGCCCTTCACGTCAAAATACTCGGTGATGAGCACCAGCGAAATGCCGACAAAGCCGACCGTAATCGACAGCGTCGGCGCCAGAATAAAGGAATTTTTGAGCGAACTCATGGCTTTTTTCGACCTGAGCAGCTTTTGAATCGGTTCAAGTGAGAATCCGCCGTCCGCAAAGA
The DNA here is from genome assembly GCA_030536875.1 of Clostridia bacterium. GTDB lineage: Bacteria > Bacillota > Clostridia > Christensenellales > Aristaeellaceae > Ventricola. Next base: position 5,210 of record JAUNPI010000127.1, on the reverse strand, counting down.
AGACCGTGCCGAGCAGGTTCACAACGGGAATCACGATGCAGGTCAAAATAAACCATGTGAACAAAAGTCCGATGACCGCTTTTCCGGGCGTCAGCCTGCCGAGCCTTTCCTTGAATTTCTTCATGCTTTGCCCCTCCGTCAATACGTCATGAGGTCATCGGGATTCATGGAGATGGTCACGTTCTCGTCCACCTGAAAATACGTCGTGCCGTCGTTTTTCTCGATGGCCTTGACCTTCTGCCCCGACGTCTCCAGCGTGTACTTGATGTACAGGCCGTAGTACTCGCGCGCCAGAATCCTCGCCGGCAGCGTCACGACGTCGTGCGCGCCGTGATAGTTCACGTGCAGGCGTTCCAGGCGGATATAGGTCGCCGCGTTCGGGTCGAGCGCTCGCCCGGACTGCTGCGCAATCGCCCCGATCATCTGCGGCATGAGCTTGTTGATGTCGCCGATGAAGTTGCACACGAATTCCGTCTTCGACTGGTTGTAGATTTCGTTCGGCGCGCCGATCTGCTCGATGAACCCGTTGTTGAACACCGCAATGCAGTCGGAGAGCGTCAGCGCCTCCTCCTGATCGTGCGTGACGTACACCGTCGTGATGCCGAAGTTGTTCTGCATCTCCTTGAGCTCGTTGCGCAGCTGGACGCGAAGCTTTGCGTCCAAGTTGGAAAGCGGCTCGTCCAGGCAGATGATCGCGGGGTTCGTCACCAGCGCGCGGGCGATCGCGACGCGCTGCTGCTGACCGCCGGAGAGCTCGGCCACCTTGCGCATCAGCTGCTGGTCGCTGAGCTCCACCTTCTTGGCCATCTCGCGCACGCGCTTGTCGATATCGCTCTTCTCGATCTTCTGCACGCGCAGGCCGAAGGCGATATTCTCGTATACGCTCATCGTCGGGAAGAGCGCATAGTTCTGGAACACCATGCCGATGTTGCGCTTTTCGACCGGCATGTCCGTGATATCCCTGTCCTTGACGATCACCCGGCCCTTGGACGGGGCGTTGAACCCCGTGATCGTGCGCAGCGTCGTCGTCTTGCCGCAGCCGGACGGGCCCAGAAATGTGTAAAACTGACCTTCCTTGACATGCACATTGATGTCGTGCAGCGCCGTGAAGTCCCCAAACTTGACCTCGATGTTGTTGAGACGAATCATATCGCGTCCTCCTCAATGCGTATGGAAAAAAGGAGCGGAGCAGCAGCGCCCCGCTCCCTCTTCGAGTCCGACTGAGAGTGAAACCATTCAATTACTGCATGTACTCGAGGGTGATCTTCTCGCACCAGTCGTCGATGTTCTCGGCGACGACCGCCCAATCGATATCCTGCGTCGGGATGGAGCAGAGCTCGCGCTGGGTGGCGTCCGCCTTGTCGGCGGCCAGCTCGTTGGCCGGCATGGTGCCAAAGCGCTCGGCCCACTCGCCCTGAATCTGGGCGCTGCCGAACCACTCGATGAAGCGCAGCGCCTCATCCATCTTCTTGGTGCCGTTGATGATGCCGATGCCCTCCACCGCGTAGGGCACGCCGACCTCGGGAACGACGATGCCGGAGGTCGTGCCGTATTCCGCGTCATACTGCACGACGCCGGAGGACCACATCTGGCCCATGAGCGTCGGCTTGTTGGGGGCGATCATCTCCTGATAGAGGTTGACGCCGCTCTCCGCGGGAACTCCGTTCTGGAAGAAGGCTTCGATCGCCGCCCAGCCCTCGTCGGAGACGCCGAGCTCGCCGTTCTCGTCGAGGTAACGGCAGAGGATGCCCGCGATCACGTTGCGGGTGGTGCCGCCGGTCAGAGAGGTTTCGACGCGGTATTTGCCGTGGAGCGCTTCGTTCTCCCACAGATCCGTCCAATCCTTCGGCGCTTCCTCCGCGCTGACCTGATTGGAATCATAGACCAGCAGGATCGCCTGCTTGACGATCGCGTAATAGTAGCCGTCCGGATCGTTCAGCCCCTCGGAAACCTCGGAGGCCCACGACGGCGCGTCATACGGCACGAGGATATCGCGGGCAATCAGGTCGTTCCAAATGATCGCGTTGAGGCCGTAGACAACGTCCGCGATCGGGTTGGCGGCCTCGCCGATCAGCCTCTGCTGCACGGCGCCCGCGCCTTCCTCCAGGATGACCACATCAAAGCCGTCCTGCGCGGCGCGCTCCTTGAGCCAGTCCGACCGGCCGGAGTCGCCGGAGTTGGTGTAGATCGTCAGGGTCTCGCCCGTCCCCTTTACGTCGGCGCCGGTCGCCTCGGCCAAAGCAAGCGCCGCGCAGAAAATCATGGAGATTCCCACAAGCAGAGCAACAAGTTTCTTCATTGTCGTGTTTCCTCCTTTACGCAATTGTATCGTTTCAAAGAAACTGTTTATCCAATTGTACCAATGCATCAATCCATTGTCAATGGTTTTTGTCGAAAATTGCGGTTAAATATTTGTATAGTCAATGATAAGTCTATTAAATCGATACAACAATTGTGCGATAAAATCGGGCAATCGCTTATTGAATCCGATCACTTCGATGCTTTTTTCGCGTTCATATGGTATAATGGGTTCAATCAGACTACAAAAAGATAGGGGAACGCCTCATGGCCACGATCAAGGATATCGCCAGGGAAGCCGGCGTAGCGCAGGGAACGGTTTCCAACGTGCTCAACAACCGCGGCAATGTCAGCAGCGAAAAAATACGCCGCGTGCTGGAAGCCTGCCAATCGCTTGGGTACGTGCCCAACGAGCGGGCAAAACAGCTGCGTTCCAACCAAACCCGTCTGCTGGGCGTCCTTCTGCCGGATCTGAGCGACAAGCGCCATATCGACTTTTATCTGAGCTTTCAGGCGTATGCGGAAAGCCACGGCTACGTCGTGCGTCAATATCTGGCCGCCGGGCCCGACAACGCCAGCTCCGAGGCATCCATCCAGCAGGAGGTCATCAAGGACGGCTTTTCCGGCATGGCCGTCTTTGCCGGCAGCGCTTATATGATGCATACCCCGCTGAGCGAAGAGATCAAGGTCGTCTACGCGGAGCATCGACCCGCCTTTTCCGCGCCTTATATCGGCTTTGACTATGAACAGGCCGGGCGCGATATCGCCGAATCCATCAAAAAAGAGGGCCTTCTGCACGTCGTCCTGCTGACAGGCGGCCTCTGGTCCTCCAACGATGCGGACTTCTGCCGCGGCTTTCGTTCCGTCGCCAAAAAGACGTCCATGCATGTCGCCTATCTTCAGACAGACAAGCAGAGCGAACACCTCAACATCCTCCAATGCCCGGATATCGCCAAGGCGGACGCCATCGTCTGCTCCCGTCTTGAATTGGCGCAGACCGTGCGCCATCTCCTCGGCGCTTTCACCACGGGCGCGCTTCCCGCCCTTTACACGCTCTCGCCGCTGTTTACCCTGCCCGAGGGCGATTTCAAGAAATACGAGCTCAATTACCGCCTTCTCGGGCACGCCGCCGCGCAGAATCTCATCCGCCAATTGGAGGGCGGCCCCGCCCCTTCCAAGCAGCTTCTTAGCAATACCGGCTTTCGCTCGTGGAAGCCGCCCATGATCTCCATCCCCGCGGCGCACCCGATCAACGTCGTCACGCTGGACAGCCCCTCCGCCTACAACATGCGCGACATCGCGAAGCTCTACACCAAACAGACCGGCATTCCCGTCCAGATCACCATCTATTCCTACGACGAAACCTACGAAATCTTTAACAGCATGCGGGAAAACGCCGTCTTCGACGTCATCCGTCTGGATGTGGCGTGGCTCTCCTTTTTCGCCCAAAAGATCCTCCGCCCTCTGGAAGAAATCGATCCGCACATCGCCAAGGAGCTGGGCGCCTTTCTGGCCGGAACCGCCGGGCCCTACGGCTATGTGGGCGATACGCTGTATGCCTTTCCCTCCTCCCCCAGCACGCAGCTCCTCTTTTACCGCAGCGATCTTTTCTCAAACGCCATGTACCGCCGCATGTTTCAAGAGCAATACGGCTGCGAGCTGACTGTTCCCAAAACCTTTGAGGCGTATAACCGCATCGCCGCGTTCTTCACCCGGAGCATCAACCCGGATTCCCCCGTCGAGTTCGGCAGCACGCTCACGCTGGGCTCCACCGCCGTCGCCTGCAGCGAATACCTCGCCCGCCTGTTCGCCCTTCAGGAAAACCTCTACAACGAGAACAACCAAGTCGTCTTAAGCGATCCCCCTTACGTCCGCGCCTTGGAATTGCTCTTGGAGATTCGCGCCTGCTCCGATCCCAACTACTGCTCGTGGTGGCGCAACACGGCCTCCGCCTTCGCCGGCGGCAACACCGCGATGGCCATCATGTACAACAACTACGCCTCCCCGCTGGTCGCCTATACGTCTAAGGTTCGCAGCTGTATAGGCTATGCCATGATGCCCGGCGGACGCCCCTTGCTCGGCGGCGGATGCATGGGCGTCTCCCGCTTTACGGATCAGCCCGAGCAGGCGCTGAACTTCATCCGCTGGTATTGCAGCGAGCCTGTCGCCTCCGCCAACACGTTCCTGGGCAGCGTCTCCCCCTGTGAAGCCTCGTATGACAACTATGAAATCGTCAACATGTATCCGTGGCTCAAAAGGGTTCGCAGCAGCTTTACGGCAGCCCGCGGCAGAAGGACGCCCCCGGCTTCGCAGGTTCCCTTCGATGAGCGGCGCTTCATGAGCATCATCGGCATGGCGGTCAAAAACGCCTACAGCGGCGCGCTTCCCCCTCAGCAGGCCATGAATTACGCGCAGAAGCTCTTCGACGAGCAATTCGGGCATATTTATGCGCCTCATCCGTAATCGCGAGCCGCATCCTTCTTGATGGGCACAAAAAACGGCGCGGGCCTTCGGGATCGCGCCGTCAAAAAACCGGCGCCCGCCCAAAGTCAGCCTTTGAGCAGGCGCCGGTTCAAGCAAAAGAATGCGGGCCGCCATGAACTTCCCTCGATCACGTCTCCGGCGGCCGGATAGTCACGCGATCCACCTTATCCAAATAGAGCCTAAAATCATTCAGGGAGAAATGCTCCAGACTGCGGTCTTTCATCCGCTCCAAAAGAAGCAGATAGCCCATGACGTCCCCGTGCTCCGGCTCGCGGCGATCGAAATAGATTCCCAGCAGATATCCGTCTTGATCTCCGATGTGTGTGTACATGATCTGCCATGCGGTTCCCCACTCCGCATCCGCTTCGCCAAAGAGACACTCACAAAACCTCCATTTGTCAAAGGGAACCTCGTTATAGCCGTCGGGT
>JAUNPI010000126.1 GCA_030536875.1 Clostridia bacterium | reverse complement strand
AAGGCGCTCGCGGACGCTCTCTACGCGCTCGCAGATGTCATTGGTTTGCTGCATGATACTCTGTCTTTCCTCTCTGTCAAAAGAGCATGACGGTCTTGTCCGCCTCCAGCGGCGAACCGGTGAGCGTTGGGCGAACAAAGGCCGTCTTATCGTCCGGGTAAGCGATGACCGTCACGGGAACGAACGTCTGTACGCCTCCGTCGAGCACAACGACGCCGATCATGTTGTCGAGCGTATAGAGCGCGTTCATCGGCACATGAAGCCCGGAAACGAAATCGCCGACCGTTGCGCCGCAGGTGCGGATGTTGAGCACAGGCTCTACGCTCTGCCTTGTGATGCTCATGCGCAGCAGAAGATCGCTTCCAATGCGCGTGAACGATTCCACCGTCGCCTCAATCACGTAATTGTCAAATCCCGTGAGCTGCATCTGGTAATTCTCTCCGACCACGGGATTCCAATCCTTCTCCGAACACAGAAACAACGCGTACCATTCGTCCTCGATCACGGTGCGGAAGATGGGATCGCTGCCGCGCGAGACGGTTGTCTGCTCCGGCGCGACGCCGCGGATCACGTTTCGCACGTCGCTGGGCGTGAGCGTCTGATAGGTATTTGAATTGATGGTGTTTTCGTAACCATCGGTATAGAAGCTGACTAGGCAGTCCTCTTTGGCGGTGTAGGTGGTCGTCCAGCTTTCGATTTTCTTAAGCTGGTCGTTTTCCACTTTGTATAGCTCGGAAAGGGTTTGGTCGTCGGGGTATTTCTGGCGCAGATAGTTTTTGCGGGATGTAAGCGCGCTTTCCAATTGCCTTTCGAGGTTGCCAAGGCTGCCGACGCCGCGCCCCTGAACGAGCGTGCGCACCTGTTGAGCCAACGAGGCGATTTCCGCGTTTTCGCTGTCCAGCGCCGCATCGACATAGGTGCTCAGCACCTGATTGACGTGGTACGCCTGAATCTCCTCGCGATAGTTTTGCAGCTTGCTGATCTCCGTCTGGTTGTAACCGGACGAATAGACCTTGCAGATGACGCTGGAACGACTGACGCGGCTGCCCTCTTCGGCTTCGAAGTCGATGCGCGTCATGTTCTCCGTCTCATAGAGCGTCTCGTTGCGCGCGACGACCAGCGTTCCCGGGTAATAGTTGCCCATCGTTCTGGCGACAGCGCGCGCAGTGGTCGCGTTTGCGCCCATATAGCTGCGCAATTGCCAGACGACAACGCCGACAATGGCGACCAGCGCGACCACGAGCAGCAGCTTGACGAGCGGGAAACCGCCCTTCCTCTTTTTCCTTTTTTTATTTTTGCTTTTTTTTGCACTCATTTTGCAAGCTCTCCCCGCTGGGTTACGATTCCTCTCCGTCCTCCGCCCTGGGCTGCATCACCCAGAGCGCGCATTTTTGCCCGCTGAGCGTGAGGTCGTAGCGCTCGATCACCGCGATGCCTTGCGTTTTGCGGAGCGTGCTCGCCGCATGGGAGACCGGCGCTAGCACGAGGACGACGCCGTCCGCCTGTATGATGCGGCGGGCTTCAAACAGGGCGTTGCGCAGGTCGGACTCTGTCCGCTCTGTCTTTTCGGATTTGGGCGGCAGGGTGAGAATCACTGCGCTCTGGCTTGCGTCCGCCAGATCGGTGTAGCCGCTGGAACCTTCGCATACGCGCACGCCGTGTACCCGGTCCGCGACGGCCTTGGCGCTTTGCCTGTCCGGACAGACGCACGTGAGTGTCCGCACGCCGCTTGCCTTGAGCGCCAGAGGGAGCCCCGCCCCCGTGCAGCCCAGCAGCGCGGCGTTTTTCGCTCCGGCACGGGTGAGAAACGCCGTAATGGCACAGACATCCGGGCGCAGCTGTCCTTCCTGCTTCGCAGATCGCTTGCCCAGACGCCACAGAAAATATGATGCTTCCGGCCGAAGCAGCACCCAAAGCTCCACGTCGGGGCGCTCGCGGCAGGTACGCATGCCGGTCTGCTCGGCGATGGCTTTTTCAAGCATGTCGATCTGGCGCATGTTGGCGCTGACCAATTGGTCGCCTTGCGAGGTTACGATGCGGAAGCGTTTTCCCTGCGTCTGCTCATAGGGAAAGCGGTCCAGCCAGCCGCCCGTGGCGAGCAGGCGCTTGACCGCGTCGTCTGCGCTCTTCATCGGTTTCATTTGGAAGAGCACGGAAAACGTCTGATGAACAAAGGAAAGAGACGGTTCCCGCACGCTGCGGTACAGCGCCGCGCCTGCAAGCACGCGCTCGACCGCAACGCCGCCCTCCTTGCGCAGCATCGCTTCGACCGGGCGTTCCAGCCCTGAAACAAACGTGGAAAAATACAGCTTTTTCATGTCTTTGTTGATCCTCGATTCGATTGCCTGCTTATCGGCGGCTGCCGCTGCCTGCAAAAAGCATCCTGAAATAAGAGTCTCCGTAATTGTAGAACGCATTATCCGCGACCATCCGCATGATTTGAGCCTGCGAGCACCACCTGACGGCGCTGACCTCTTCCTTTTGCAGGACAAACGCGCTTGCGTCACAGTTTAATGAAATCGTAAACACGCTGCAAAATGAGCTGGAACGGCGCAGGTGAGCCAGCAGCGCCATTTCCTGCGCAGCGGCACGATACCCCAGCTCTTCGCGCAGCTCTCGAAGCCCAGCGGACAGCGCGTCTTCCCCACTGACGGCGGATCCGCCGGTCGCGGCCCAAAGATTGGGGCTCCACTGTACCGTGGGCGCACGCCGCTGAATCAGGTATTCTCCCTTATCGTTGATGGGCCAGATGTGGACCGCCAAATGATACAGCCCGGCCGGAACCTCCTGGCCGCGTATCATGGTCCGCCCGGTCTTCTGCCCCCGGGCGTCGTACAGGTCCCAAAGCTCATGCGCCATTATGCATCCCCCATTTCGCCGAGCAGCCGAACGAGCTTGCCCAGCGTCCGTTCGATATCTTGATTTGCCGCGTCCAAGACGGCGTCCGCCTGCGCCTCATAGAGCGGGACGCGCTCGTCGTAGAGATTGCGCAGCGTTTGGCCCTCTCGCAGCGTCACGCCGCGCGTGGCAAGATTGGAAAGCCGCCTTTCGATTTCCTGATAGGGAACGCGGATATAGATCACCTTGCCGTGCGCGTGCAGATGGGCCATTGCCCGGGCGCCGTATACCACGCTGCCGCCTGTGGCAATGACGGTCTTCTCGCAGTTTAGGCGCAGAACGGTCTCTTCCTCCCTGCGAAGGAAAGCGTCTACGCCGATTCTGTCGATCATCTTTTGAAGCTTTTGCCCCTCGCGCGCCTGAAGGACGACATCCGTATCCACAAAGGACATCCCCAGCGCCTTGGCCAGCAACACGCCCACCGTGCTCTTCCCGCAGCCCGGCATGCCGATCAATACGATGTTTGACATTTGGAATCCTCTTTTCGCCGCAGGCGGAGGGATTTGCCATCCGCGGGGCGCTTTTTTTAGAGCAACATAAAACCCCTGTATATTTTATCCTGAAAGCGTGCTCTTTTCAAGGGATAAACGGCTTTTTATCAAAAAAAGCGAAAAAACGAGAGGCTTTTGGAAGCATATGGGCAAAATGCGGAAACCATATTGCATATTATTCGCGTTTGATGTATAATCATGCACAATTCCACTTTTCGTGAAGGAGAGAAAGGCCATGAATCTGATGAATTATCAAGCGAAGTTCCCGTTTGCGCAGCGTCATCTGTTGACCCTTCAGGACTGGTCGGAGGATGAAATTCTCCAATGCTTGGCTTTGGGGGTTAAACTCAAGGCGATGCAGAAAGATCGCCGGAGGCAGATCTGCCTTGAGGGCAAGACGCTGGCGATGATTTTTGCCAAATCCTCTACGCGCACGCGCGTTTCATTCGAGGTCGGCGCTACGCAGCTGGGCGCAACGGCGCTCTTTCTGTCGACTGCGGATATTCAGCTTGGACGCGGCGAGCCGATCAGCGACACCGCTCAGGTTCTCTCCCGCATGGTGGATGGCATCATGATCCGCACATTTAAACAGAGCGATCTTGAAGCGCTCGCCAAGTACGGCAGCATTCCGATCATCAACGGCCTGACGGATGAGTTCCATCCCTGCCAGGTGCTCGCGGATTTGATGACCATCTATGAAAAGAAGGGGACGTTCAGGGGGCTTAAACTCGCCTTCGTCGGAGATGGAAACAACATGGCGCATTCGCTGATGATCGGCTGCTCCAAGCTGGGTATCGACGTCGCCGTCGCCAGCCCGGACGGCTACAAGCCCAATCCCACCTATACCGCGTGGGCCGTCGCCAATGCGGCCGGGCACGGCAGCAAGGTTACCGTCTGCTCGGATCCGCTGGAAGCCTGTGCAGGCGCCGATGTCCTTTACACCGATGTCTGGGCCAGCATGGGACAGGAGGACGAGGCCGCAAAGCGCCGGGAAGCGTTCGGCGGCGTATACCAGATCAACGCCGCATGCCTGTCTGTTGCCAAGCCCGATGCGATTTTCCTTCACTGCTTGCCCGCCCATCGCGGGGAGGAGGTTACCGCCGAGGTTATCGACGGCCCTCACAGCGTCATTTTCGACGAGGCGGAAAACCGGCTGCACGCTCAAAAGGCCGTCATGGCGCTTCTGATGGGAGACGGAAAGGCAGAATAGGTCTTGACAATCCTGCTTCGTCCGTCTATAATACGCTTAAACAATTCAAGAGACCGCTAGGGGCGCGTTTTGCTGAGATGGCCATAGGCCAGTCCCTTTGAACCTGTGTAGATAATCCTACCGTAGGGAAGCGACAGATGACATCCTAAAATGATCAGCCGCCGTTTCTTTCAAAAACGGCGGCTTTTTGCGGCCCCTGAATTGTAAAATACGAAAGGGGTTTGATCTATGTTTTCCGAATTTGCAGAGTTTTCCTTGACCACTTGGGCCATTCTGGCAGGGCTCGTCATTTTGGGTGTCGTGTTTTTTGTCATAACCAGAGACAAAAGGCGCTGGACCACGCGCATGCTTGCCAATGCGGCGCTGTGCATAGCATTGGCCTTCGTCCTTTCCTACATCAAACTCTATGAAATGCCGCAGGGCGGATCCGTCACGTTGGCCTCTATGCTGCCGATTTTTATGTTCGCATACGCCTATGGCGTTGCTCCGGGAATGATTGTCGGCTTTGCCTATGGGCTGCTCCAGTTTGTTCAAGGCGGCTGGTTTGTTCATCCGGTGCAGTTCTTGCTGGATTATCCCCTCTGCTTCGCCATGCTGGGCCTAGCCGGCGTGGCCCGCAAATTGCCGGATCGGTGGGGAATCATTCCCGCCATTTTGCTGGGTACCTTCTTCCGCTTTGTGTGCGCATTCCTCACGGGTGTCTTCTTCTGGGGAGACGGCGCCGGCGAGCAGAACGTCTTTGTTTATTCTGCCGTGTATAATGGCACCTATCTCATCCCCGAGGCCGTGATCTGCATCGTGCTGGCGATGGTGCCGCAGGTGCGCAAGCTGGCGCGTCAGCTTGCCCTGAACAAGTAAAAACAAGGTTTGCCTTTGACATGGAGAACGGCGGAGCGTTTCGCAGGAAAGAAGCGCTCCGCCGTTTGCTTTTATGTTTGTTTGCTGAATGTCACGGTCACCACATATACGGATTCAATCCCCTCCTGAACGAACCGCTCCGGCGTTTCAAACCAAGAAAGGTCGCCGGATACGGCGTCTTGCGCCGTTTCGATTTGCAGCGCAATCGGAACTTCCTGCTCATAGACGATTTCGCAGACTCCGCTCAAGCTTGTCGTTATACGCGCCATTTCGGGCGGCGTCTCCTCTTTGGCCTCGGCGAGATGATAACTTGAGCGGCCGGTTTCGCCGTCAGACTGGATGCCGACGGTGATTCCGTTTTCCAGCCGCTCGAATTGAATGGCCAGCCTGCCGGACTTTGAAATGGCAAAGATTCCGCCGCCGGAATACCGTTCCCACTGCCCTTCCGCGCTTAAGCGATAGACATTTACGCTCATATGATCAACCGCGTCGTCCACAAGAAAATCATAAAGCCCCTGTTTTGCGCCGAGCAGCTCGGCAAGGCGTTCCTCTTTTTCGCTAAGTTTAGCCGTTTCGATGAACATGGCGGGCTTGGCCTCCAACCCATGACATCCTGCCAGCAGCGCAAGCGCAAAGGCCGCAGCAGCCAAGAGCATCGCTCTCTTTCCGATTTGCATGCGTTTCCCCCCTCTTTCTTGATTGGTCCCTGCCCTTTTTGCATCATTATAGCATGTCCCTCTATGCATGTCCATCGGTCAATTGATTTGACCGCGGGCTGTGTGCTATAATACACAAAACGGACAATTGGAGGAAAAATATATGGCTGTTGGCAATCGGAAACGGAGCAGGCGACAGAGCGCAAAAATGGCCTTTTGCGGTCTGATCGTCGCGCTCAGCGTAACGCTCATGCTGGCTGGAGGTTTGATTCCCATCGCCACTTACGGAGCGCCGCTGTACGCCGGAATCCTGCTGCTCCCCATTATGCTCGAGTACGGGAAGAAGACGGCGTGGACGGCCTATGCGGCTATCGTGCTCATTTCGCTGGCCCTGTGCCCCGACAAGGAAGCCGCGTTCTTTTTTCTCTTCTTTGGGCATTATCCTGTGCTCAAGTGGCAGCTTGATCGGTTGAAATCCAAACCCGTTCGCCTTGCGCTCAAGCTGCTGATCTACAATGCGCTGTTTCTGGCGATGGTTGCCGTATTGGGCTATGTGCTGGGCATGAGCGCGGTGCTCGATGAGTTTCGGGCGATGGGCGGCGGCATGATGGTCTCCTTTATCGTGCTTTTCAATGTCTGTATGCTGCTCTACGATAGGCTGCTTGCCGCCCTTGTCGTGCTGTATGTGAAAAAGCTGAGGCCGAGGCTCAAATTTCTAAGAAATTGAAAGGGGCGCCTCAAGTCTTCTGAATTTGAATCGAAAGCCTTTGGGGCTCACGTCAACCAGGCGAGGAAACTCAAATAGATCGCTTTTTCGGCTCTAAAAAGGACAGCGAGGCGCGTTTCTTTCGATACACGCGCTTCGCTGTTCATGTATGGAGAAAGAGTTTTCGCGCATCTGCGCCGCAGGCTGCCTCGTCATTTCTTGGCGTCGCCCGGATCGATCAAGTCGGAACGCCCAATCCCCATGATTTCGGTCGTCGTCCGCGCGCTGGTCTTGCCGCCATTGTATTTGCCTATGCGCGTGATCTGCTTTCCCATAAAGGTCATAACGGCTGTTTGTCCCCCGTCAAAGTTGAGCGCTTCCTTGCATCCTGCCTCCAGCATGTGCTCGGCGAGGAAGGAGACGGGAACGCCGACGCTGACGTTACGGATGCGCCCTTCGGCAAGAATGGCGAAATAATGCCCCGGCTCGATCATGCCAAGGGCGCATCTCGGCTGATCGGTTTTCCCGTTGCGCATTTCCTCAATGAACGGGTTGATTTCGCCGTCCCTGACGAGATACGGCCCAAAGGAAAAGACGTCCACCGCGCCGCGGGCGAGGTATTCCTCCGCCGTCAGCTCGTCGGAGTGATAGACCTTCCAGCTGCCGTCTTCGTACATGGCCAGCGTGTCGAGATTGGGAAATTGTCCCCTGTTGGCCTCAGGCACGCGATCAAAGAACACCTGCCCACCCCGGATGACCATGCCGGTGATGGTTTTGCGCCCCAGCCTATAGGTATAGTAGTCGGTGTTCATGCCGAATACGACTTGGTTTTCCTTGGCGATCAGCGCCGCCTGCACGTGTTTTTTCTGCGGATGCTCTGGGTCATAAAGCACGGCGCCAAAGCGCTCGCGGGTGATATCACAGAAGATTT
>JAUNPI010000125.1 GCA_030536875.1 Clostridia bacterium | reverse complement strand
TGGGCGACTTTAGTCGCCCACGTTCTCCGGCTTCACGCCGCCGACGGCGCTCATCGGAATGTGCGCAAGCGGCCCGCGCACAGCCTTGATGTAGCCCAGCCCCAGCTCGCCCGCCGGAAACAGCTTGACGATGTCCGCGCCCATCTCATAGGCGGCGGCGATCTCCGTGGGCGTCAGCGCGCCGGGCATGGAGACCATGCCCAGCTGCTTGGCGCGGCGGATGACCGCCAGATCGACGTTCGGCGAGATGACGAGGCATGCGCCCGCGTCGAAAGCCGCCTCCACCTCCGGCACGCTCATCGCCGTGCCGCAGCCGACGAGCACCTCGCCGCCAAACCGCTCCGCCGTCCGGCGGATTTTCGCGGCGTTCTCCGCGACGCAGTCCTCCCGCGTATGATCAAACGTGAATTCGAGTATCCTCACGCCGCCGCGCAGCAGCGCGCCGACGACGCCGTCCAGCCTTTCCATCGGCACGCCGCGCAGGATGGCGACGAGCTTGCGCTTTTTCAGCGCGGCAAGCACCTCATCGTGTGTCATAAGCTCTCCTCCTCCGCGCCGTCACGCGCAGAGCGCGACAATCGCGTAAGCGTAGATCCGGGCCGCCTTGACGAAGGTCGCCAAGTCGATGCTCTCGTTGGCCTGATGCTCCAATTCAAGCTCGCCCGGGAAAAGCATGCCGAACGCCACGCCCTCCTTGAGATGGCGGGCATACGTGCCGCCGCCGATGGCAAAGGGCTTGGCGTCGGTCTCCATGATGCCGTTATAGACGCCCATCAGCTTTTGCACCAGCTCCGAGCTCTCCGGAACGTGATGCGGATGGCTGGCGCTCGTCGGCTCCATGACAAAGCCCGCCGGGGCGAGGCGCTTTTGAACGGCGGAGCTGATCGCCCGATCGTCAAAGAACACCGGATAGCGGCAGTCGAACGTCACAGACAGCTTGCCCTCTCCGGCGGAGAGAAGGCCCATGTTGATCGTCAGCTTGCCGGAAACCGCGTCGCAGCCCGCGATGCCGAGGTTTGCGCCCTCGTCGCCCTCGCCCGCGGCCTCGTTAAGCAGCGCGACCGGCGCGCCGCCGACGCCCAGCTTCGCGAGCACGGAAAGGAGCATCTTGCCCGCGTTCTTGCCCTTCTCCGGCGTGGAGGCGTGCGCGGGAACGCCCGTGACCGTCAGGCGCGTTTGTCCGCCCGTCAGCTCGGCCTCGATCGCGCAGTCTTCATCTTGAACGTCAAACGCCTGCGCGGCGGCCTCGCGCCAGTCTCCGGCCAGGACGGCGACCGCCGTTCCGGGAACGACGTTGGAGCGCGTGCCGCAGGTGATGGACACAAGGCGCTCGTCGGTCACCGGCGCATCCAGCTTCATCTGCATGATGCCCTTCTCGGTGTTGATCAGCGGGAAATTGGCGTCGGGCGAAAAGCCCATCGCCGGAAGGCCGATTTTCTTTTCATAATACTCGAGATCCTGCATGCCGCATTCCTCGTCGCAGCCGAGGATGAAGCGGCAGCGGCGGCGCAGCGGAATGCCCGCGTCCGCAATCGCCTTCATGGCAAAGAGCGCCGCAACGCCCGGCCCCTTGTCGTCGCTCGTGCCGCGCCCGACCATGCGCCCGTTCACGATTTCCGCGCCGTAGGGATCGTGATCCCATCCGTCGCCCTCCGGCACGACGTCCAGATGCGCGAGCACGGCGACGGTCTCCTCGCCCTCGCCGATCTCAGCGTCGCAGCAATAGCCGTCCACGTCGCGCGGCTCCATGCCCAGGCGGCGGATATCCGCCATCGCGGTGTCCAGCGCGCGGCGCACCTGCGCGCCGAAGGGCGCGTTGTCCGCGCTCCTGTCCGCGCGCACGCTCGGCACGCGGATCCAGCGCGCGAGCGTATCGATCATGTCGCCTTCAAGCGCGGCGAGCGCCGCGTCCAACTTGGCATTGGGTACAAAACTCATGGGAAAAACTCCTTTCACTCGTCCGTCTCGTCCTTGCTTGTCTCCATCTCTGTCTTCATCTCAGCCGACCTCTCCGCCGCCCGCCGCAGCGCGCTCCCCAGCGTCAAAATCGGCCTGCCGGAGGGGCCCTTTTGCGCGGCAGGTCAGCCCAATACGGCCTTCATGCGCTCCAGCGCGCCGGCGAGCTGCGCGCGGGCAGCCGATGTTCAGGCGGACAAAGCCGCGCCCCTGCTCCCCGAAAAACAGCCCGTCGTTCACCTTCACATGCGCGGCGAGCAGGCGCTCCATGAGCGTCTTTTGCTCAAGCCCCAGCGCGCGGCAGTCGAGCCACATGAGGTAGGTCGCCCCAAGCGGCGTGACCCGAACCTTCGGCATATGCTCCGCCAGATACGCCGCGGCAAAGTCCCGGTTGTCCATGAGATACGCCTTGAGGCCGTCCAGCCACGCGTCACAGCCGGTGTACGCCGCGCGCGTGGCGGCGAGCGCAAAGGCGTTGCCGCTCTTCACGCCGGCGGCGTCCATCTCCCGCTTGATCGCCTCCAGCATCCGCGCGTTCTTACAGACAATGGCGCTCTGCTGAAGCCCCGCGACGTTGAACGTCTTGCTCGCCGCGCAGAGCATGACGCTGCGCTCCACCGCGCCCTCGATAGTCAAAATGCTGTGATGCTCGCCCGGCGCATAGACAAAGTCCGCGTGGATCTCATCCACGATCAGCGGTACATCGTGCTTTTCGCACATCGCGGCGACCGCGGAAAGCTCCTCGCGCGTCCACGCGCGCCCACAGGGATTGTGCGGCGAGCAGAGCATGACGGCCTTCGCCTCGCCGGAGGCGAGCTTCTCCTCCATCTCGGCGGCATGCATGCGCCAGACGCCGTCCTCGCCCTGAACGAGCGGGCTTTCCACAATCTTCCTTCCGTTTGCGCGAATGGAGGCGAAAAACGGGCCGTACACCGGCGGGTTGATGAGCACGCCGTCGCCCGGCTTCGTCAGCGCGCGCACGGCGAGGCGCAGTCCCGTCACCACGCACGGGCTCATGCACACGTTTTCGGGGTCGATCGCCACCCCGTGACGGCGCTCCCAATAAACGCAAAGCGCCTTCGCATCCTCCGCGCCGGACTGCGTATAGCCCCACGTTCCCCAATCCAGCACGCCGGCGAGCGCCTCGCGGATGGCGGGCGGGGACGGGAAGTCCATGTCCGCCACCCACATGGGGATCATGTCCGGATCGCCGTGCTCCTCCCTCATGCCGTCCCACTTTTCGCAGTTTGTGCCCACACGGGAGATGCCCGCGTCAAAATAGGCCTTGTCAAAGCGTGTCTCGTTCATTGGTCTGTTCCTCCTTGACGTTTATCCGTTTGATTTTCTGAGGTTGCGCTCGTCTCCTTCCACCACACCCAGCCAGAAGCGCCGGAAGGATGCACACAAAGGGATACAGATACCTGCCCTGCAT
Organism: Clostridia bacterium; assembly: GCA_030536875.1. Classification (GTDB taxonomy): domain Bacteria; phylum Bacillota; class Clostridia; order Christensenellales; family Aristaeellaceae; genus Ventricola. The sequence continues at coordinate 4,392 of JAUNPI010000125.1, read as the reverse complement.
AACGGGGCCCAGAAGATACGTACACCACAGCAGCACCGCCAGCAAAAGCACGAAAAACACCGGCCATTCGCCCTCGTATGCCGCGCGCAGCACGCATAAAAGCATCAGCCAGATGATGAGGCCGCAGTTAAACAGCTCGCGCACCACCGGAACGCCGTCCGCTCCCGTGGCCCAAATATGCTCATCCATCCATGTCCGAATGGCCGCGAACCGGCGAGGCTGCACAATCGGCTCCTGCCCAAAAGGCGAAGTCAGCACGCCGTACTGCATTCCCGTCTCGATATAGGGCGCGGCCACCTGATATTCCCTGTAGGGGTAAAGGAAGGGCAGCGCCGTGTTCAAAAACGCATCCAGATAGATGCCGGGACATTGCCTGCCGATGCGGAGCCACATGCGCAGCGCGCGCATCGGCTCAGCCTGAAGCGCATCCGTCCGGATTCCGAGTTTGACCGGATCCGCCAGCGTGGGCTCATAGCGCGTATAGCTCTGCTCTTCAAAGAGCGCGTCCATCGTCTCCCGGTCCTCCTCGGAGAAGCACGCGTTTGCATCGCGATAGGCGCGTGAAAGCTGCTGCATCGGCACGCACAGCATCTCTCCCACGCTTCCGCCGGATGCATCCGTCAGCGCGACAAGCCCCTGATTCGCCCCATACGCCAGCACGGCGATGAGCAGCGCGCACCTCGCCAGACGCCCCATGCGCTTCCTTTGAAGAATCAGGATCACAAGCCATGCGAGCAGCGCATAAATCATATTATTGCGCATGAGGCAGGCGAGCACGCCGCTGAGGATGAGCCGCGCCGTCTGTCCCCTCGTCCTCTCACGCGTGTACACGGTTTCCAGACAGCAAGCGATCCAAAGCGCAAAGAAAGCGGAAAAGAGACTGTCCTTGATGCAGTTGCTGGCAAAGGCCATATGCGCGGGATACAGGCAAAAGAACGCTGTCGCCGCCCGCGCCGCCCGGCGCGAGCAGCTTCTTGAAATGCTGGCGCACGTCAGCGCAAAGGCTCCGGCCATCATCGTCATCTGAAGCACGCTGTACAGCGCCGCGCACCGCTCAAACGATTGCAGAACATCGTATGCGGAGAGGCAAAGCCCAAGGAAGAGCGTGTGCAGCAGAGGATGAAAGGTCGTGTATTGGCCGGTAGCGACCTGAAAGGTCTGGCGCTGTGTGTCGTACATGAACGACCCGGGATACTGGATCAGAAGCATCGGCACAAAGCTGAGCAGGATCAGCAAAAAGGCCCCGGCGGTGCAAAAGGGCTTTTCTCCTTGATCCGCCCCCGCTTCAAGCGTCTTTCCCCTCGCCAAGCGGGGAAAAACGCCCTCCAGCAGCGCAAACAGCGCCGCTCCGCCCACGGGCAGCGCCGCCAAAAAGCGCAGCAGCGTGACCCTCGGCTCAGTTTGACCGCTTGAATCGATCTGAGAGCCCAGCGCAAAAAGCAGGGCGTACATCATCGTCCCGGCGCAGAGCACGGCAGCCCGCCTGCCACGCCCTTTTTCCTTCGTTTTCATCGCATAACTCCTTCGCCCATCCCCTTTGGCGCCCGCGAACAGCCGCAAGCGCGGCAAGCCTGCGCATCCCGCCGCTTCACGCTCTGCACGCGATCACCCAATACCCCGCGTCGCGCCGGATCACCTCCGCGCTTGCGTAAAGCCCCTTCAAAAACTTGAGCGCGCTGGGCGCTCCCTGCTGCTTGCGGACGACCAGATAGAGCGCGCCGCCGGGGAGAAGATGCGCCTTCGCATCCTCGAACATCCCGTAGACGACGGCCTTGCTCGCGCGAATGGGCGGATTGGTGATCACCGCGTCAAACGCGCCGTCGATCGCCGAAAATCCGTCGGAGAGGATCGCCTTGGCGCTCATGCCGTTCTTTTGCACGTTGCGCTGGGCGAGCGCAAGCGCGCGCTCGTTGACATCCGCCATCGTCACGGCGACATCCGGATGCGCGGCAAGGGTCATGACGGTCATCGCGCCCCAGCCGCAGCCCATGTCAAGGACGCTCCCTTCCAGGTCGTCCGGCAGGGCCCTGCACAGCAGCTCGCTGCCCGGATCGATATGCTGTTTGGAGAAGACGCCCGCGTCCGTCTCGAAGGCGAGCGTTCTGCCGCCGAACACGGCGGTAAAATGCCGCTCCTCATGCGCGCTCTCGGGCTGCGCAGTGTAATAGTGATCAGGCATAGGGAACCTCCCGTTCTTCCTCGTGCGGCGCGGAAACCCGCCGCGATCCCTCTTCCAATTTTAATTCTGATTTTAATTCCTTAATGCTGATTTTGATTCCAGTCCCGCTTCCGATTCCAAGAGGGCAACCTCTTCGTCCGTCATCTCCCGCCACTGCCCCGGCGCAAGCGCGGGGTCGAGCGCAAGCGCGCCGATGCTCATCCGCTTTAAATACGTAACCTGCCTGCCTCGGGCGGCAAACATGCGCTTGACTTGGTGATATTTTCCCTCCGTCACCCGCACAAGCGCCTCGCTCTCCTCCCGGGCGGCCGATAGAATGGCGAGCTCCGCCGCCCGCGCGTCAAAGACGCCGTCGCCGTCGTCGATGTGAAGCCCTGCGGCAAAGGCGGAAACGTCCTCTTCAGTCAGGAGCCCGTCCACGCGAGCCAGATAGACCTTGCCGACCTCGCGCTTGGGGGAGATGATCCGGTGGGCGAGCTGCCCGTCGGAGGTGACGATCAGCAGACCCTCTGTGTCCTTGTCCAGCCGCCCGGCTGGCATGCAGCCCATCGCCGCGTAGAGCGGCGGCAGAAGGTCCATGACGGTTCTTTGTCTGGGATCGCGCGCGGCGGTGAGCACGCCGCCCGGCTTGTTCATCATCACATGGCGCACGCGCTTGTAGACGAGCGCCCGCCCGTCCAGCGTGACGGGATCCCGCCCGGCGTCCACCTGCATGCCCGCGTCGCGCGCGGCCCTGCCGCCCACGCACACGCGCCCTGCGCGCACCAGCGCGCGGACCTCGCTGCGCGTTCCCTCTCCCAGCATGGACAGCAGCTTGTCCAGCCGCATGACGTCGCCCATGCGCACACCTCCGTTTGAGCATCTTCCCGCCCTCGCCCTGCTTCGGGCGATCAACGCCTCATCATTATACAGCACGCACCGCGTTTTTGCAATTTGAATGCACGATGCCAGCGCGGAAATTGGCGCGCTCCTTCTCTGTTTTTCGGTGCGGGACATTTTTAGCCCGCATGGACGAATTGCGCTCAAAAACTCGCGGCTTACGCAAATGATTAAAGAAAGCGTGCCATGAATTTGCTTTTCCTTTGACATAGATTATGGTATAATGGTAGCAAGCGGGGCGGCATGGCGAACGCTCGTTTGCATGTCCCCTCACCGGCAAATGCCGCTACGGCACAACCAACCCAATATCACAGGAGTGTGTTTACCATGAGGAAGAAGCAATGCGTTGCCATGCTGCTGGCTGGCGGTCAGGGCAGCCGACTGGGCATCCTGACGAAAAATGTCGCGAAGCCGGCAGTCCCCTACGGCGGAAAGTACCGCATCATCGACTTTCCGCTCTCCAACTGCACCAACTCCGGCATCGATGTCGTGGGCGTGCTGACCCAGTATCGCCCGCTCGAGCTGAACGCTTACATCGGTTCCGGCTCGCCGTGGGATCTTGACCTCGCCAACGGCGGCGTCTACGTCCTGCCCCCGTATCAGACCGGCAAGACCGGCGAGTGGTACAAGGGTACCGCCAACGCCATCTACCAGAATATCCCGTTCATCGCCCAGTGGGATCCGGAGTACGTGCTCGTGCTCTCCGGCGACCACATCTACAAGATGGACTACAACGCCATGCTTCGCGAGCACATCGCCAAGGGCGCGGATCTGACCATCGCCGTGCGCGAGGTTCCGTGGGAGGAGGCCCCTCGCTTCGGCATCCTCAACACCGACGAGAACAACCAGATCACCGAGTTCGAGGAGAAGCCCGCTAACCCGAAGAGCAACAAGGCGTCTATGGGCGTCTACATCTTCACGTGGAGCAAGATGCGCAAGTATCTGGAGCTTGACGAGGCCGACCCGAACAGCGAGAACGACTTTGGCAAAAACATCATCCCGACCATGCTCGGCGACGGCCAGAAGCTCTTCACCTACACGTTCGACGGCTACTGGAAGGACGTGGGCACCATCGAATCCCTCTGGGAGGCCAACATGGACCTGCTGGAGATGCCCATGCCCATCGACCTGTACGATAAGCGCTGGCGCATCTACGCCCGTAACCCGGGCATGCCGCCGCACTGCGTGGCCGATGGCGCCAAGGTGGTCGACTCCCTGATCACCGAGGGCTGCGAGGTCTGCGGCGTGATCAAGCATTCCGTCCTCTTTGCGGGCGTGAGCGTGGAGACCGGGGCGGAGATCACCGACGCCGTCGTCATGCCGGGCGCCGTCAT
>JAUNPI010000124.1 GCA_030536875.1 Clostridia bacterium | reverse complement strand
AGATGATTACCGGCGGAAAGCCCGCCCATCAGACCGATACCCTGCTCACATGGATGGTTTATAAGGCTTTCAGCACCGGCAAATTCGGCTACGCCGCCGCGCTGAGCTTCATCATGGCGCTGAGCCTCGGCCTGCTGGCCATCCTCCAGTTCAAGGCCATGAACGCCCGGGACAAGGCCGACTGAAAGGAGGAAAAATGCCTATGCATAGCCGAAGCTTCACCGCGCTGCGCGACAAGGCCGTCCGCTATCTTTTGCTGGTCGCCGGGTCCATTGTCTTTACGCTGCCGATGCTCTACATGCTCTCCACATCTCTGCGTCCCAACGGCGCGCTCTATGAATATCCGCCCCGCTTTTTCCCGCCGCTGAACACGCTGACGCTGGAAAACTACGACTACATTCTTCATCAGAGCAAATTCTATTTGAATTTTCTCAACTCCGTGTGGGTTTCCGTGTCCACGATCGCGCTGGCGGCCGCGCTGTCCTCCGCGATGGCCTTCGTGCTGGGCAAATTCAAATCCAAAGCCTCCAGCATCCTCTTCGGCTTCATCATCCTGACCATGATCATCCCCGGCACCACGATGATCGTTCCTCAGTTTGAGCTGGCCACACATCTCAAACTGGTCAATACGCTGACGGGGCTGATCCCCTTTTACGTCGCGTGGGTCATCCCTTTCTCCACCTTCATGATCAAGGGCTTTATGGAAAACATTCCAAGCGAGATCATGGAAGCGACGTACATCGACGGGGCGGACGTCTTCACCGTGTTCGCCCGCATCGCGCTGCCGCTTTCCTCTCCGGCAATCGCCTCCGTCAGCATCTTCAACTTTTTGACCGCTTGGGAGGAATACCCTTGGGCAAACACCGTCATCAACGACAACCGGCTGCGCACCCTCCCCATCGCCATCGCGGGCTTCTTTGGGCAGCATCAGTTTACGCAGTGGGGCTATGTCTTTGCCATGTCCGTTCTCTCGCTGATTCCCGTCATCCTGATCTTTATCCTCTGCCAGCGCTATTTTGTTCAGGGCCTTTCGGCCGGCAGCGTAAAAGGTTGAAAAGGCGCCCCCGGAAAATCCGGGGGGTTTTTTTGCGTCCCTCGCCGATGCCTTTCCATGCGCGGAAATCGCCTGGATGCCCATTGAAAAAAAGCTCCATTTTTGTTATAATAAGACAGAATTTCTCGAGAGGATGCGAGCAGGTTGAGAAAAATTTACAGGGTCGCCATTGTGGAAGACGAGGCCGTCTGGTCCGACGCGCTCCAAAGGATGCTCCGAACCTTTGAGCGGGAAAACGGCCTGACCATCGAGTCGACGGTCTACACCTCGATCGAAACCTTTCTGGCAACCTATAAAGAGCGTTATGATCTCGTGTTTATGGATATCGAGCTTCCCGGTATGAACGGGATGGACGGCGCCAGAAAGCTTCGCGAGATCGACACAACGGTCACGCTGATCTTTGTGACCAATCTCGCCCAGTTCGCCGTACAGGGATACGAGGTTTCCGCGCTGGATTATCTGGTCAAGCCGGTCAACTACAACAATTTCTCCGTCAAAATGCTGAGCGCGTTGGAAGCCATCGGCAAGGCCGACAGCAAACGCGTGGCGGTCTTCGGCAAAACCGAAGTACACAGCATGAGCATCCACGAAATCCTCTATGTCGAGGTCTACGGCCATCATCTCCTCTTTCACAAGACGGACGGCAGCAGCGTCGACGCCTGCGGTTCTCTCAGCACCCTCGAAGAGGAACTCAAGGACATGGGGTTTTCCCGCTGCAATGTCTGCTACCTGCTCAACATGAAATATATCACCAAGATCAACGCGCAGAATGTGACGCTTGCAGACGGAACGGAGCTGCAGATCAGCAGGCGCAGGCGAAAAGAATTTATGGATGAATTTGCCGTGTACATCGGCAAATACGGAAGGGGGAGCTCTACGCCATGCGGCTCCCCATCGTAAGAATGAGCGACATGTCGCTTCTGGCTGCGGAGCTGGCGTTGGCCACGCTGCTGTTTGCCCGCCAGCTCAAGCCGCGCCGGCATTGGCCTCTTCGCTGCGCCGCCAGCCTCCTCGCCCTCGCCGTCGTCTCTCTGCTGATGGCGTATGTGAAGGATTTTGTCTTGTCCTTCATCGATACATCCGCTTTTAACACCCCCTACTTCGTCGTTACGTATCTTTTGACCATGCTCTCCGGGCTCAGCGTGTTCGCCGTTTTCGTCGCCTCGGTTCGTCTTGTCTTTGAAACAACGGTCTTCCACGCGCTCTTTATCGGCTGTGCCTCTTACGCTACGCAAAACATCGCCCGCTGCGCGCTGTCTCTCAGCCTCATGCGCTTTGGGCCCATCCCCACCTTTTCTTCGTCCATTCTCAGAGAAGAATTCGGAATTCTGATTTACTTGTCGATTTATGCAATCGTCTATGTCTCTTGTTACTTTGTCTTCTTCCGGCGCTACCAGAGCGGCGACGAGGATTTCATCAACCGCAAAATTCTGGCTATTCTGATTGCGGTCATCGCCGTCAACTCCCTCTTGAGCGCCGTGTATCCGCCTAAGGACAGCGATCAGGCCTCCATGCTCTACACCTTCGTGCTCCTCTCGCGGATTTTCCTATGCGTCATGGGCCTGATCATGCAGTTCTTCGTGCTCGACTGGCTCAAGCTGCGCTTTCAGCAATCCCAGTTGGAGCAGCTGCTCGAATCCCAAAAGGCCCAGTTCGAAATCGCCAAAAAGAGCATCGACACCGTGAACATCAACGCGCACGATCTCAAGCACCAAATCGCCGTGATCACATCCGCCATTCACCAGAGCGAAAGCGCGCGCGCCATTGAAAGCGAGCTTGACGAAATGCGGCGGATGATCGACACGGTGGACACCGCTTACAGAACCGGCAACAAAGCGCTCGACGTCACGCTGACCGAAAAATCGCGCATCTGCCAATCGAAAGACATCTGCCTTTCCGTCATCGCCGACGGCGCCGCGGTGCGCTTTATGTCGGATGTGGACATCTATATCCTGTTCGGCAATGCGCTGGACAATGCCATCGAGGCGACGGAGGCCATCGCCGACCCAAGCGGCCGCATCATCAGCGCATCCGTCCGTCAAGAGCAGGGCGTTGTCTCCATCCACGTCGAAAACACATTTGCACACGCGCCGACGTTTGAAAACGGCATGCCCCAAACCCAGAAGCATGACAAGGCGTTTCACGGCTACGGTGTCAAGAGCATACAGCGCATCGTGGAAAAATACGGCGGCAACATGAAGGCGCACCTGATTCGTAACCTGTTTTGTCTGGACGTCATTCTGACAAGCGCCTGACCGAATAAGCAATTTGGGAAACAGCTTAGGAAATCTCCATTGAACAAATGGGGATTTTTTTATATGTGTTAATCAGCACTCTTTTAAAGAGCAAAGGAGGAATCCAGATGAAAAAAAGAGGAATCTCAACCGCTCTGCTTCTTCTCGCTTTGGTATGGTGCCCCGCGGCCCAGGCCGAAGAAGGCGCGGCAGACCTGTCCGAACACGGCGAACACCAGTGGGAGACCGTCTCTTCCGCGGCGGCCACCTGCGGCGAGGCGGGCTTCACACTGCTTCGCTGCGGCGTATGCCACGAGGAGAAATACCGCCGCGACGATCCGGCGACGGGGGAGCATCATTTCGGCGAAACCGGCGCATGCGATGTCTGCGGCTACGTCGAAATGGCCGCTCTGACGCAGGAAGAGGCTCTCGCCCAACACGGCTTCTACCTAGAGGACGCGGACGAGAGCGGAACGTACACCACAGGCGACGTGGTGTGGTTCGGCCAATATCCCCAGCGCCTTCTGACAGAAGACGACGCGGCCTACGCGCTGCTTCAGGCGGAAGGTGAAGACCTTGCGGATGGCTGGACGAGTTTCAGCTATTACAGCGAGGGCGAAATCTCGGACTACATGTTCTATAAGGACGTCACCGTCGACGGCCGGGCATACCGCGGGGTCTACCTGCTGAATTATCGCCCGTATTACACCGGCCTGCCTGCCGGCCCCGACGCATCCTATATCGACGACGAAGGCTATGAGCTGGGCAAGGCATACTGGTTCGAATTTGCTCCCATCGCTTGGAACGTGCTCGAATACCGAGACGGCTGCCTGCTTCTGAACGCCAAATATTGCCTCGACGCTCAGCCGTTCCAAGCGCTTTACGAAGGCAACCGTTCCAAGATGGTGATTCCCGGCACCGAGATTCTGACCAACGACTGGGAGGCCAGCTCCGTCCGCGCCTTCCTGAACGGCCCGTTCAGCCAATTGGCCTTCACGCAGGACGAGCAGCAGATGATCCAGCCCACGCAGCTCAACAACCGCACCACCGGCTATGAGCCCTGTGCGAAGTTCCAAATCACCCAAAACGACACGGAAGACAAGGTCTTCCTGCTCTCCTATGAGGATGTGATGAATCCCGACTACGGCTATCCGGAAAAGAGCAGCTTTGATCTGGAAACAAACGGCAACAGCATCAACGACGTTCCGGAGGCCTTCCAGCGACGGCGGTCGTATACGGCATATGCCACCATTCAGGGCTGCCGTTCCTCCACGCAGGGCGTGACCGCAGACGGCGAGCCGGCCTGTTATTACATGCTCCGGTCTGCGGGCAATCTGAAATTCAGCATCACAGGCGTCTCCAAATACGGCAGCGCTTCCTATTCCGGCTCGATGAACCCGACGAGCAAGGCCAGCCAAGACGGCCTCAGCTTCAACGGCGATTTCGGCTTGCTGCCGGCACTCAGAGTAAAGGTAGGTCAATGACGATGAAAAAGCTCTTTGCGGCGCTCTGCGCCTGTCTCGCCCTTTGCGCCCTGTTCGCTCTCGCCGCGGCCGACGCCGCGCCGGAAATTCAATATGACAAGTGGAATGATTTCACACACACGTATCTGAACGCCTCCGGCGAGGAGGCCGAGATGCAGTGTTCGGTCTACGTTCCCGCCGCCTATGCGCAGCAGCAAACGCTGCCTCTGATCACCTATATCCCCGATTCCAGCCTCGTGGGCAAGGCCATGAACACCTATAAGCGCGCTGCCTGCCCCTTGAACTGGGCTAAAGAGGAAAAGATGGCGCAAAACCCTGCCCTTCTGCTGCTCATCCGCATCTCGGAAAACAGCGTGACGGTCACCGATGATAAGACGGAAACGGGTCAGCTCGTGCCCATCATAGACTCCGTGGTCGCGCAATTTGGATTGGATGAAAACCGTCTCTACCTGACGGGACAGTCTATGGGCGGCATCATGGACTTTGCGCTCAACGACCAGTTCCCGGATAAATTTGCCGCCACCGTCTACGTCGGCTGCCAGATGGGCGACGAAGTGGGCGACGAGCAATACAACGCCGTCCTCGCCTCGGCTCAGTTCGCGGGCCAGAAATTCGTGTACATCACCTCCCGCAAGGACGGCAAAGCGCCCTTCGGTCAGGACGACGTGGAGCAGGCCTTGATCGACCGCGGAATCGAATATGGCAAGCTCTACGACCTCGACCATCAGAGCGAAACGCTCAACCAGCAGGTCAAGGACGTGCTGGATCAGGGCTTTGCCCAGACGTTCTTTGGCTTTGCGCAGGTGACCGGCACCGGCGATCCCGCCGCCGAGCACATGCAGAGCTTCAAATACGCTTACGCCATCGACGCGATTTACGACTGGCTTCTGGCCCAAAGCAAATGACAATCGCTATTTGACGCGATATGATCCGGTCGTGCAATTACAACGACCGACTGCGAAATAGCCGCTGCATAAAAAAGGAAATCCGTGTATGATGCAGTCAATCAAGTTGCTGCTACCCAAACTAAAAAACAAAGCAGCACAAAAGGAGGACGCAAAAATGAAAAAGCTTGCTGTACTGTGTTTGGCCCTGGTGATGCTCATGAGCATCGCTCTGACGGCGAACGCCGAACCCGCCACCTACACCGTGGCCTTTGACAGCCTGACCGAGTGGGATTACTGCTTCGTGGCGGTCAACGCCTTCGGCGACGAAGCGGGCGTCGGCATGGTCAACCTCGACAACTGGGGCATGAAGAAGCTGAAGCTGGATGAGAACGGCAATCTGGCCGGCACGGGTCTGAGCTACACCCTCAACCTGACCGTGGATGGCGAGGCCTACACGCTCGACCTCATCGCTCACATCATCGGCGCTGGCAGCGATTACATGGGCGAAGGCGACCTGACCTATCGTTTCCAAGGCGCCTGCTCCGACGTGGAAGGCGGCTACAAGCTTGAGCAGCCCACCTACGTGCTGGTGACCGTCGACGGCGACATCACCTGCTCCGATGTACAGAAGGGCGACGATGCCTTCTCCATGTCCGTTCCTGAGTCCGGCTTCTCCGTCGATTCCGACGGCAACGGCGAGGACGGCAACAAGATCATCGGCTCCAAGCTGGTGGACACCGTGTTCGGCGGCGCGACCTTCTTCGTGGAGGGCAGCGAGATTGTCTCCATCGACGACATCGAGTGGCTGTAATCTCCCCTTTCAACGTTCATAACCATGCGGTAAAATGCCGGGGAGCGATCACTCGTTCCCCGGCATTTTCGCAAAAAACGCTCAGTCGAAACTTACGGAGAGGATCAGAAATAGAGAGGACCCAAATATGAACGCGATGAAAAAGCTCATCCTTCTGCTTGCGGTGCTGTGTATTGCGTTCACAGCGTCTGTGTGCAGCTCGGCCGCCGAGTCGGAAAGCGGCGGCTCCGAGGAAAGCGGCGCCTCCCAGAAGGCATTCAGCCACGAGTTTTCCGAGCAGACGACTTGGGAAAAGAAAAAGAATTCCAAATTCCGCGTCAGCTACTGGACGGCCAGCGCCGTTTACTGCTCAAACCCGACCCATAGCGCCCAGCAATCCCTGACGCTCTATGTGCCGGAAGCCTATATCCGCGACGACGGCACGCTCGACACCTCCGCCAGCGTGGAGGGCTATACGGTCGAGACGGCGCCCATCATCTATTGGAACAGCCACGGCTCCTATGTGGGCATGGCCCCGTTCGGCATCGCCGGTCTGTCCACCCGTTCCACGCAGAAGGGCTGGGTGTTGGATATGATCAGCCACGGCTTTGTCGTTTGCATGGCCGGCGAGCGCGGCAAGCAGACCACGACCGAAGACGGCAGCGTCATCGGCCGCGGCCCCATCGCCATCGCCGATTTGAAGGCCGGCGTGCGCTTCCTAAAGCACAATAGCGCCGTCATCCCCGGCAATACGGATCGAATCGTCTCGGTCGGCACCAGTTCCGGCGGCGCCATGAGCGCGCTTCTGGGCGCATCCGGCAACAGCGAATACTACACGCCCTATCTGGAGGAGATGGGCGCCGTGATGGACGAGACGGACGACGTCTTCGCCACGATGGCCTATTGCCCCATCACGGATCTTCCCCACGCGGATTATGCCTACGAATGGATGTTCGGCGAGGATACCGAGGGGCTGGATGATTTCCAGAAGGCGCTGAGCGCCCGTCTGCGCGCTGAATATGCCTCCTATGTCAACAACATGGGCCTAACCGATGAGGCGGGAAACCCCCTGACCATCCCCGAGGACGGCTCCAAGAGCGGCAGCTACTATGAGTGGCTCGCCGGAAAATACGAAGCGTCGTTCGAGGATTACGCCCAAAGATTTGAAACCGACTATCAGGGCAGCGCCACCTTCGCAAACGCAGGCGCCGCGGACGCCGAAGAGCTGAGCCGGCTTACGTATGACGCCGCCGCGGGCAAAGCGACGCTTGTGACGCCGGAAGGATATGACAGCGCTTTGGACGCCATGATCCTCTCGGGCTTTAGAAGCAGGCAGAAATCCGTCACCTCGTTCGATTCCCTCTCCCCCGTCGGCACCGACAACGACGTCTTCGGCGTGCAGGGAACCAAGGCGGATGACCCCGCCTCCGCAAGGCATTTCAACCAGCGCATCGCCGAGCTCATCGATGAGATGAAGGATGCGTTCCCCGATGAATATGCTCAATACTACGAAGCGTTTTATGCGGACAGCCATAACGCCGAGGTCGAAGAATGGAGCGTCTATCTGAACGCCTATTCGTTCCTCACGGGCGAGGCTGCAAGCGACGTCTCCCCTCACTTCCGCATCAATATGGGCGTCTGTGACGCGGATACCGCCACCGCCGTGAGCGGAACGCTCGCGCTGCTCCTCATGAAAAACGGCGTCGATACCGAGTTCAACATCAGGTGGGGCTGGGGGCACAACGACTGCGACACGCCCACGGGTCTCATGGATTGGGTATACGCCATCTGTGAGTGATCTGAGCCGCGCCGAAAAAGACACACGCT
>JAUNPI010000123.1 GCA_030536875.1 Clostridia bacterium | reverse complement strand
CTGCATCTCCCCGCCCTTCAATTCGCGCGTCTCGGCGGTCAGCACCTCGCCGCAGATGACGACCTTGCTGGCCTCCTCCACGAGCTCCCTGATCTCCATTGGCTCCATCGTGATCGGGCGTCCGAACACGGCGCGCGGCTTCTCCCTTGCCGCCTTCTGCTCCTGCTCTTTGACCTGCGCCTTCTGCTCCTTGATCATCTCGGCGACGGCCTGATCGTCCTCCTCCTTGCGCCGGCGGCGGATCTCCTCAAGCTGCTCCTCGCGCAGCTTGACCGCCTGAAACTGGACGTTCACCTCGGTGACAAACACATTGCGGATCAGCTCCTGCATGTATTCGCCCACGCCCGCCTGCGCAAGAAACTTGGGCGCGATGTCCTGCGGCACGAGCACGGAAAGCACGTTGCCCCGGCATTCAAAGCGGGCGTCCTGCAAAAGCGGCGCGCCCGAGGGGTGGCGGCGGCGAACGCAGCGCAGGATAAACGGCGCATACCGCTGCGGGTCTGCCAGGAAGGCCTCCGCCAGCTGCGGCGACTTGACCACCAGCGACACGCGCATCGGCGCAAAATTGCGCCTGAGCGCCCTTTGCAGCGCCAGAAACGGCCGCTCCTCGACGAGCATGTCCGCCGAGAAGCAGACCGTGATCTCTTCTCCGCTTCGGCTCGCCATCACGCGCTCGAGCGTCAAATGCCCCTTCAGCTCCTGCGCCGCGCCCTCAAGCAGCCCTTCCCATCGTCCCGCCATGTCCTTCCATCTCCTTGTGCTTCGCCGTCTCTCCGCTTTGAAAAGGCTCCCCTTTTCAGGGGAGCTCTCCCGAAAGGCGCATGCTTACGCCATCATACCGCGAATCTCGTCAATCAAAATCTCCGCCAGATCTCCGGTGACCTTGCGCGGCGCCTCGCCCTTCTTGATGAGCAGGCCCGCGCCGTTCCCGCCGCCGCAGATGCCGATGTCCGCCTCCCGAGCCTCGCCCGGGCCGTTGACCACGCAGCCCATGACAGCCACCTTAAATGGGATATGCACATCCGCCAATTCCTGCTGCACGCGGCGCATGATGTCGCCCACCGGAATGCAGGTGCGCCCGCACGTCGGGCAGGATACATACTGCACGCAGTCCGTTCGAAGCCCCACATCCTGCAAAATCTCAATGCCCGCAGGCGGCTCCAGGCATGGGTCGCCCGTCAGAGACACGCGTATCGTGTCCCCGATGCCGCTGAGCAGCAGCGCGCCGATGCCAATCGCGCTCTTGATCTTTCCCTGCTCCGGCAATCCCGCCTCGGTCACGCCCAGGTGCAGCGGGTAATCGCACGCGCGGCTGGCCAGCCGGTAGGCCTCGACCGTATCGGGCACATTGCTGGCCTTCATCGAGAGCACCATGTCGTAAAACCCGCAGTCCTCCAGCATCTTCGCATGCCGAAGCGCGCTCTCGACCATGCCCTGCGGCGTCGGCGCTCCGTATTTGGCGAGAATGTCCTTCTCCACCGAGCCGGAATTGACGCCGATGCGCACCGGGATGTGATGCGCTTTGACGCAGTCGGCGAGGATCTTCACGTTCTTTTCCCCGCCGATATTGCCGGGGTTGATGCGCAGCTTGTGAATGCCGTTTTCGGCCGCCATGAGCGCCAGCTTGTGGTCAAAGTGAATATCCGCCACCAGCGGCACGGGGCTGCCGTCCACAAGACGGCGCACGGCCTTGGCGCAAGCCTCGTTGTACGCCGACACGCGGACGATATCCGCTCCCGCCACGGCCAGCGCGCGGATTTGGGAGAGCGTCGCCTCCACGTCCGCGGTGTCCGTGTTGGTCATCGACTGCACGGAAACGGGCGCGCCGCCGCCGATGGCAACGCCGCCCACCCTGATCTGCCTCGTCTGTTTCGCCATATGCGTTTCTCCTTTGTCCCTCTGATTCCTCAGCGCACAAAAATCTGCATGATGTCCTTGTAGGTCAAAACGATCATGAGGCCCATGAGCAGCAGCAGGCCGCCCGCATTGATCATGCCCTCCAGTTCCTGCCGGATCGGCCTTCTGCGAAGCTTTTCCGCCAGCAAGAACAGCAGCTTGCTTCCGTCCAGCCCCGGAATGGGCAAAAGGTTCATCACGCCGAGGTTGACGCTGATGAGCGCGAGCAGCTGCAAATAGATGTCTATTCCGCCGCTTTGCGTTTCGCTCGAGATGGCGTATACCGTGCCGACCGGGCCGGTCACCTGATCGACGCCCTCGCCCCTGAACACCATGCCCTTGAGCGCGTCGACAATGGCCGCGACGCTTTCGATATTGTAGCGCACGGAAAACGGTATGCTCTCCAGCAGGGAGACGCGCACCCGTTCCTGCGCGAACACCATGCCGAGGCGATAGCGCCCCAGCTCCTCGTCGTAAAACGGCGTAAAGCTCAGCTCGATCTCCTCGCCGTCCCTGCGAACGCGCATGCTGACCTTCTCCCCCTGAGACTGCCCGATCATCTGCGCGATCTGGTTGCTGTCCGACACGGCCTCGCCGTCGATAGCCACGATCTCGTCTCCCACACGCAGGCCGGAAGCCTCCGCCGCCGGCTCCACCTCGGCCACCTTCGGCACGACGGCCAGCAGCCCCAGCGCGCTCATGTAGAGCACGATCACCAGCACCGCGATGACAAAGTTCATCATCGGGCCGCTGAGCACGGTCACAAACCGCTTCCAGACGGGCTGGCGCGTAAACGCCCGCTCGTCGCTCTTGCCGTCCTCCTCGCCGTAAAACTGGCAGAAACCGCCGATGGGCAAAAGCCGCAGAGAAAACTGCGTTCCCCTCTTGTTCGTCCATTTGAGGAGCAGAGGGCCCATGCCCATCGCGAACTCCACCACGTCGATCCCGCATAGCCGGGCCGCGATATAGTGGCCGAACTCATGCGCGATGATCAGCACACCCAGCAGCAAAAGCGCCAGAATCACATACATCGAAAGACATCAACCTCCAAAGACCTCTAAAGCGCAATGCAGCACGCTGCAGCATGACGCGCGTCAAGGCGCAAACCGCCCCGTCTCAAGCAGCGCGCCCGCCTTTCTGCGCGCCGCCGCGTCGCTTTCAAACACCTGCTCAAGCGTCGGGCGCTGCACGACAGGGATGGCGAGCATCGTCTCCTCCACCAGCTCGGCAATCTGCCCAAAGCGGATTCGATCGTGCAAAAACGCGTCGACGGCAACCTCGTTGGCTCCGTTGAGCACGGCGCTCATCGTGCCGCCCGCGCCGAGCGCATCGTAAGCCAGCTTCAGCCCTGGGAAACGGTCCGTATCGGGCCTTTCAAACGTCAGCGCGCTCAGCTTCTCAAAGTCAAGCCTCTTGGCGCCCGTCTCCAGCCGGTCGGGCCAGCTCATCGCGTAGAGAATCGGCAGGCGCATATCGGGCGTGCCCAGCTGCGCCATGACCGCGCCGTCGTCAAATTCGACCATAGAGTGTATGACGCTCTGCGGGTGAATCAGCACGTCGATTTGCTCGGCGCTCATGTCAAACAGCCAGCGCGCCTCGATGACCTCCAGCGCCTTGTTCATCATCGACGCGCTGTCGATGGTGATCTTCCGGCCCATATGCCAATTCGGATGGCGCAGCGCCTGTTCCTTGGTGGCGGTGAAGATGTCCTCTTTCTTCCACGTGCGGAAGGGGCCGCCGCTGGCGGTGAGGATCAGCCTCCTCGGGCGGTTGCCCCCCGCGCCCTGCAAGCACTGGAAAATGGCGCTGTGCTCGCTGTCCACGGGCAGCAGCGGGCGCCCCGCCCTGCGCGCCGCCTCGGTCACCAGCTCGCCGCCGGCCACGAGCGGCTCCTTGTTCGCCAGCAGCACGCGCTTGCCGCAGGAAAGCGCCTCCATCACCGCCGCAAGGCCCACAACGCCCACGACCGAGACGAGCACGTCGTCCGCCTCGCACGCGCGCATGACGTCTAGGAGGACGTTCTCCCCGAACATCCACTGACATGCGCCGCGAATATCCTCCGGAATCTCGTCCGGCTCAACGGTCAGCGCCGCAATCTGCGGGCGAAAGGCGCGAACCTGTTCAAAGAGCTTTTCCGCCGACGAATGCGCAACCAGCGCCGTGACGGCAAAACGATCGCCGTGGCGCGCGGCGACATCAAGCGCCTGCGTGCCGATGGATCCCGTAGAGCCAAGTATAGCCAGCTTTCGCATGATATGCCTCCCTCATGCCGGTCACAGCACGAGCGTATAACAGTAGAGCACGATCAACGTGAAGAGCACGCTGTCAAACCTGTCCATCACACCGCCGTGACCGGGAAAAATCTTGCCGTAATCCTTGATGCCGCTGTAGCGCTTGAGCAGCGACGCGGTCAAATCGCCGATTTGCCCTGCCGCCGAGCCGATCAGCCCCAGCACAAGCGTCGCTATGAGCCCCGGCGCCGCCATGCCAAACAGCAGCGCGAAAACCCCCTTGACGATAAAGCCCGCGACCACTCCGCCTATGATGCCGCCCAGCGCGCCTTCAACCGTCTTTTTCGGGCTGACATTCGGGCAAAGCTTGCGTTTTCCAAACAGCCTGCCGACAAAATACGCCGCGCCGTCGCAGCTGTATGCGATGGCAAACGCCATCGTGATCAGCGTAACGCCCTCAACCTGCCCATACGACTCGTTGAGCATCATCATGAGCATCGACATGGGCATCAGGCAGGTGAAGAGCGGATACACCGAAGCCGACGCGTTCGGAAAGGTGGGCTTGCTGCCCAGAAATACGCCCGTCATGGAGAGGCCCATCGCCGCCGAGAGCAGCAGCAGCGGATCGAGCACGCCCATAAACCGGCTCAGCGGCCACATCGCCGCGGCCGCCGCATAGCCGCCAATCCGGCTGACATGGTAGCCCGCCGTCTCCAGCGCGCGATAGCATTCGTTCATCGCCACCAGCGTCAGCGCCACGATCAGCAGCTCCGCAAACCATCCCCGCACAACAAGCGCGAAAACAAGCACCGGAATGCCGATTGCAGCAGTGATCAGGCGCTTTTTCATAACATCCCTCTTTCCGTTTGCTCATACACCGCCAAACCTGCGGTTCCGCCTCGTATAGGCCAGCAGGGCTTCGTCATAGGTATCCTTGTTAAAATCGGGCCACAGCGTATCCGTTTGATAAAACTCCGCGTAGGCCAGCTGGTAGAGCAAAAAGTTGCTCAGGCGCATCTCCCCGCTCGTGCGAATGAGCAGGTCGACCTCCGGCAGCCCGGCGGTGTAGAGCTCCGCGGCAAAGCGCTCTTGGTCGATTTCCTCGGGCGTCAGTTCGCCTGCGGCGACACGCCGGGCAAGCTGCCGCGCAGCATGAACAATCTCCTGCCGTCCGCCGTAGTTGAGGGCGATGCACAGCCTCAGCCCCGTGTTTTTCTGCGTGCGCTCAATCGCCGCGTGCAGCGCCGCCTTCTGGCGTTCAAGCCCGCTCGGCATGCCGTCGATATCCCCCAGTATGCGGATCTGCACGTTTTCGCGGTTCAGCTCGTCCAGCTCCTTGGTGAAGTATTCGAGCAAAAGGCCCATCAGCGCCCCGACCTCCTCCGCCGAGCGCTTCCAATTCTCCGCAGAAAACGCGTAAATCGTCAGCACCTCAATGCCCAAGTCGTCGGAATGGCGAATGATCTCGCGCAGAGCCTCCACGCCGGCCTTGTGCCCAAACGTGCGGGGCATGCCCCGGCGCTGCGCCCATCGTCCGTTGCCGTCCATGATGATCGCAACGTGGCGCGGCAGCTTCTCGCGCTCCAGCCCTTCGCTTCCCCCATTTGCTTTCTGTTCGCTCGCCTTCTGTGCTTCATCCTTGCCGAATAACGCCATCTTTATCCTCGCTCCCTGCTCTTCACTGCATATGCCGCACAAAGGAAAAGCGGGATTCGCAGGGCGCAGCCCTGTCAAACCCCCGCCTCATCCCTTATGATACGCCGAATATCAGCGCTTTTCCTGTCGAAGCGCTAAAATCGGGTCGAAAAACCTCGCGGCGGTCAGTTCCATGCCGTCCTTTGACACGCTCACAACGCGCAGACAGCCGCCCGGCGCCCGGCGCGGCGCGCACGTCTCGCGGACGCGGGGCGATAGCCCCTGCTCGGCGAGAATCTCCTGCGCGCGCTCAAGCGGGAGGCCCAGCAAGTCCTCCCTCATCGAACCTCCATGATCTCCTTTTCCTTCTCGGCGGTGATCTTGTCGATATCCTTGATGTTGCTGTCGGTCAGCTTCTGAATGGCCTCTTCCGCCTTCTTCTGGTCGTCCTCGGTGATCTCGGCGTTCTTCTTCATCTTCTTGATCTGGTCGACGGCGTCGCGGCGGATGGCGCGGATGGCAACCTTGCTCTCCTCCGCGGTCTTGCGCACGAGCTTTGTCAGCTCCTTACGGCGCTCTTCGGTGAGTTCGGGCAGCATGAGCCGGATAACCTTGCCGTCGTTGGACGGGGTAAGGCCCAAATCGCTCGCCAAAATCGCCTTGGAGATATCCTTGACCATGCGCGGCTCAAACGGATTGATCTGCAAAACGCGCGGTTCCGGCGCAGAGATATTGGCCACACCCTTGAGCGGGGTCTGCGTGCCATAGTAATCGACCGTAATTCGGTCGAGCAGCTGCGGGTTGGCGCGCCCGGCGCGAATCGCCATCAGGTCGGCCCGGAGCACATCCTTGGTTTTCTCCATCTTCGTTTTGGCATTCTCCTGAATCTTTTTGGTTGGCATGCTGACAGCCTCCTCGAATTGCTTTTTCTATATTTTACCCCATGCATGTCTGCTTTGGCAAGCCCTTTTGGGCGATTTCGTCCAATACGGCCAAAAACGACAAAAAGCCGGGAAACAGCGCTTCCCGGCTCGCATTCCATCTCAGGGATGGACGTTGGTTCCCATCGCGTCGCCCTCTATGACGCGCAGAATGTTCTCCGGGTCGTCCAGCCCAAACACGCGGATGGAGGGCACCTTGTTCTCCCGGCAGATGGTGATCGCCGCGGCGTCCATCACCTTGAGATCGCGCTCCTGAACCTGCTGATAGGTCAGGTCTTTGAGCAGCTTGGCCTGCGGGTTGACGCGAGGGTCGCTGTCGTAGACGCCGTCTACATTCTTGGCCAGCAAAATGGCGTCCGCGCCGATCTCCACGGCGCGCAGCGCGGCGGCGGTATCCGTGGAGAAGAACGGGTTGCCCGTGCCGCAGGCGAAGATCACAACGCGCCCCTTCTCCAAATGGCGCACGGCGCGCCGATAGGTATACGGCTCGCAGAAGCGGTTCATCTCCACGGCGGACATGACGCGCGTGGGGATGTTCAGCCGCTCGATGGCGTCCTGCATCGCGATGCTGTTGATCGCCGTGCCAAGCATGCCCATGTGGTCGGCGTTGATGGCGGTCATCTTCGCCGCCGGGCCCTGCCGTCCGCGCCAGATATTGCCCGCGCCGATGACGATGGCGATCTCCGCGCCCGTCTCATGCAGCTTGCCGATCACGGAAGCCACGCGGTCGATCTGCTCGAAGTCGAAGAGTCTGCCGTGATCGCCCAGCGCTTCTCCGCTGAGTTTGATCAGTACGCGCTTATACTGTGCCATGCATGATGCTCCTTTCCTCGCGCCTCCCGCAGCGGGAGAGGCCTTAAAAAAGGGACATGCGATGCCGCATGCCCCCGATGGGACGAATTACTTCTTCATCTTCGCCTGCTCGGCAGCGATGTCGGCGGCGAGATTGTCCTGGCGCTTTTCCAAGCCCTCGCCGCGCTCAAAGCGGACGAAGCGAACGACGTCAGCCTTTCCGCCGAGCATCTTGGTGACATTCATGTCCGGATCCTTGACGAACGGCTGCTCGAGGAGGCAGACTTCCTTGTAATACTTCTCGATGCGGCCCTCGACCATGCGCTCCACGATCTTGGCCGGCTTGCCCTCGTTGAGCGCCTGCTGGGTGAGCACCTCGCGCTCCTTGTCGAGGTTGTCGGTCGGCACATCGCTGCGGCGCACGAACTGCGGGTTCGCAGCGGCGATGTGCATAACCAGGTCGTGGCTCATCGTCTTGACCTCGTCGGTGATCTCCGGGCAGGCGAGCTGTACCATGACGCCGATGCGGCCGCCCATGTGGATGTAGGTATCCACCATGCCGCCCTCGGATGCAAAGCGCGCAAAGCGGCGGACGGAGATCTTCTCGCCGATGGAAGCGGTGGCCTCGCCGATCATGTCGTTGACGGTCTTGGTCTCGTCCGCGTAGAACGGCTGGGCGAGCATCTCCTCGACGGTCGCCGGGTTCTTGACGGCGACATGCTTGGCAAAGTCGCGGCAGAGCGCCTTGAAGCGATCGGTGTTGGCGACAAAGTCGGTCTCACAGTTGACCTCGATGACGACGCCCACGCCGCACTCGTCGCACACATACGCGTCGACCATGCCCTCGGCGGCAATGCGGCCCGCCTTCTTGGCGGC
>JAUNPI010000122.1 GCA_030536875.1 Clostridia bacterium | reverse complement strand
GCAATGGTCGTCGTCATATACATGGCGACAATCTTGACCTCATGCATGCCGCAGAGCTCAAAGTGATGGTGGATCGGCGCCATCTTGAAGATGCGCTTGCCGTGCGTCGCTTTAAAATAGCTGATCTGAATGATATCGGACACGCTGGACATGAGCATCCAGAACGCGATGAGCACGAGAATCAGCGGCTGACGCATCAGCATCGCCGCCGCGACCACCGCGCCGCCGATGAACATGGACCCCGTGTCGCCCATAAACATCTGGGCCGGATAGGCGTTGCGCGTGAGAAACGCCATCAGCGCGCCGCACATCGCCGCGCAGCAGACGCCCAGCTCCTGCAAAGACGCCGCGCCCGCAATGATCGCCAGCGTCGCAAAGTCGACCATCGAAACGCTGGTCAAAAGGCCGTCCAATCCGTCCAGCAGATTCGCGCTGTTGGTCGTTCCCACGATGATAAACATCATGATCGGGATATACAGGATGCCCAGGTTCCACTCCACGCCAAGGAACGGCACCTTGATGGCCGGGCCGACCTGCGGGTGGAAATAGCAGTAAACCGAAAAGGCCAGCGCCAAAATGGTCTGGAAGAACATCTTCTGCTTAGGGGTCAGCCCGCCGTTTTTCCCGCGCTTGATCTTGGTCATATCGTCCGCAAAGCCGATGCACATGTTGCCCAGCGCCATGACGATCATCGCCAGCAGCATGTTCTGCGTCAGCGGAACGCTGTAGTCGTTCATCATAAGCGCCGCGATGATGCCCGCGCCCGCGAACACCAGCCCGCCCATCGTCGGCGTTCCCTGCTTCTTCTGATGGGAAGCGGGCGCGAGTTCATAGACGTTCTGCCCAAACTTGAGCTTGTGCAGAACGGGCAAAAGCAGCTTGCCCAGCAAACAGCCGATGGCAAACGCGAGCAGCAGGGTGATCATCATCCTTTGCATGGTTCATTCCTCCGCAATGCTTTTTCTTCTTATCGCCTTATTAGCGCCTTCTCAGCGCCCTCTTCTCTGGGGAACGCCGTCACTCGGCCTTTCCCGCGCGCAGGGCGTCCTCGGCGCGCATTTCTTCGAGCAGCTCCTCGACAACCTGTTTCTCGTCAAACGGGTGCTTGACGCCGCCGATGTCCTGATACGTCTCGTGCCCTTTTCCCGCGAGCACGATAATATCGCCGCCGACGGCCATCTCCATCGCCTGGCGAATGGCCTCGCGCCGGTTTTCGATGACCTCGTATTGAGCGCCCGTGGGCTTGATGCCCTTTTCGATGGCCGCCAGAATGGCCATCGGATCCTCCCGCCTCGGGTTGTCGCTGGTGAGGATGGAATAGTCCGCAAGCTTGCCCGCGATTTCTCCCATCATCGGCCGCTTGCCCTTGTCGCGGTCGCCGCCGCAGCCAAAGACGAGAATCAGCCGCCCGCGGCAGAACTCGCGCACCGTCCTGAGAATATTCTGCAGCGCGTCCGGCGAGTGGGAATAGTCGAGAATCATGCGGTAGGGCGTCTGCGTGCCCAGCATCTCCACGCGTCCCGGCACGGAGACAACCGCCTCCAGCCCCGCTTTGATATCCTCCAGCGAAACCCCGAGAATCAGCGCGCACGCCGCCGCGGCGAGCGCATTGTAGACGTTGAACATGCCCGTGAGCAGCAGATGGATGCGCTCGGTATGCAGGTTGCGCAAATTCAGGGTAAACGATACGCCGCTTTCGGTAATCTCAATGTCCCGGGCGAAGAGATCGGCCTCTTGGCTGATGCCGTATGTCATCAGCGGACAGCTGATATCGCCGCGAACCTGCTCGCTCGTCTCCTCGTCGGCGTTGAGCGCCGCGTTGCGCGCCATATTCCCCTGAAAGAGCAGGCGTTTGGCGTCAAAGTAACGCTCCATCGAGCCAAAGAAGTCGAGATGATCCTGCGAGAGATTCGTGTAGGCCGCCGCCTCAAACGTAACGCCCACCAGCTTGCGCAGATAGAGCGCGTGCGCGGAAACCTCCATGCACACCACCTGCACGCCCGCATCCGCCATCATCCGAAGGATGTGAAACATCTCGATCGGGTCGGGCGTGGTCAGATGGCTGGGCAGCTTGGTGCGCCCGGCGATGCAGCCCGTCGTGCCGACGATGCCGCAGCTCATGCCGGCCGCCTCCATGATGCTCTTGAGCAGGTAGGTCGTGGTCGTCTTGCCCTTTGTGCCGGTGATGCCCACCAGCTTCATGCGCAGCTCGGGATGCCCGTTAAAGGCGCTGGCGATGCGCGTCATCGCGGCGCGCACGTCGGTGACGAGCACCTGCGGGCAGGGCAGCGGCAGCACCCTCTCTACGGCCAACGCGCAGCAGCCGTTTTCCAAGGCCTGCGGCGCAAAGTCGTGCGCGTCAAACCGCTCTCCTCTGATGCAGAAGAACAGGCCGCGCTCGCACGTCTCCCGCGAGTTCGCCGTCAGCGCCCCAATCTGCGTGTCTTCGCCGGACGTGATGCGGATGAGTTCCGGCATGCCTGCCGTCAGTTCTGCTAGGTTCATCGTCATTCCTCCATCGTTTGTCACGGCACCTCAAAGGTGACCGTCACCGTATCTCCCGCCGGCGCGTATCGCCCCGCCGCGGGGCTCTGACGGACGGCAATGCCGTCCCCCTGTGCGTTCATTTCCAGCCCTTGCTCGCGCAGCGCCTGCGCGCATTCGCGGACGGGCAGCCCGATCAGGTCGGGCACCTGCGTATAATCCTCCGCCGTCGGCACGTCGGTTCCCGTCACATAGAGCATCGCGCAGAATCCTTCCGGCACCTGCGCCCCGGCGGGCGGGAGCTGCCCGGTGACCGTCTGCTGCGTGCCGTCCGTCAGCGAGTCGATTCCCGCTTGGCGGAGGATGGCCCGCGCGTCGGTCACGTTCATGCCGGTCACGTCCGGCATCACGGTCTGCGCCCGGTTCTCGTTCTCTCCGGTCTTTTCAACCCCCAGCAGCGGCAGAATCTCCGAAAAAATCTGCGCGGCAAAGGGGGCGGCGGTCGTGCCGCCGTAATCCGGGCGCACCTGCGCCTCGTCCACGATCACCAGAACGGCCACCTACGGATCCTCCACAGGCGCAAAGCCGACAAACGAACCGATGTGCAGATTGGCCTCAATCTTGCCGTTTTTGTAGATCTGCGCCGTGCCTGTCTTCCCGCCGACGCTCCAGCCCTCAACCTGAGCGTTTTTTCCGCCTCCCTCGGAGACAACCGAGCCCAGCAGCTCGCGCATCGTCGCGCTCGTCTCGGCGCTGATCGGGTTGGCCACGACCTGCGGGCTGATGGTCTCCACCGTCTCGCCCTCCGCGGTCTCGATGGCCTCCACCAGATACGGGCGCATCAGCCGCCCGCCGTTGACCACCGCGCAGGCCGCCGTGATCATCTGAATCGGCGTCACGGCGACGCTCTGCCCAAAGCCGATGCGCGCCAAATCCACGTTTTTCACCCGGCTCCCCGAGATCAGTATGCCCGAGGCTTCGCCATATAAGTCGATCCCCGTCGCCTGCCCAAGCCCGAACGCGTGCAGATAGCGATAAAACCGGTCGGTTCCCAGCCTCAGCGCCAGCTGCGTGAAGACCGGGTTGCAGCTGTTTTGCAGCGCCTTCTTCATGGATTCCGCGCCGTGCGGCGCCCCCCAGCAGCGCACGGTGCTTCCGTCCACCGTGATGCGCCCGGAGCAATAGAACCCCTCCTCCGGCGTCGTCGCCCCGCAATCGATCGCGGCCGACGCGGTCAAGATCTTGAACGTCGAACCGGGCTCGTAGACGTCGCTGAGCACGGTCAGGCGCATGAGCTCGTTGAGCGTGTCGATATCCTCTCGCGGCGGATTGGCCGGGTCATAGCTCGGCGCGATGGCCATCGCGAGCACGGCGCCCGTGTTCACATCCATGACGATCGCCTGCACGCCCTGCGCCTCGTTGACCTCCATGCACTCGCGCGCGGCGCGCTCCACGGCGGCCTGCACCTCGCGGTCGATGGTCAGGCGAAGCGTGTTGCCCGGCTGCGCGGGCACATAGAGCGTCACGCCGTCGGGCAGCGTTCTCGCCCGCGCGTCGACCTCCGTGACCAATTTGCCCGGTTCGCCGGCGAGCACGTCGTTATATCGCAGCTCGAGCCCGCTCTGTCCTTCGCCGTCTACGTTGCACAATCCGAGCACCTGCGCAAGCAGGCTACCCATAGGATACCACCTACTGACGTCTTCGTCAAATGTGATTCCTCGAAGTTTTGCATAATCCGGATCTTTTTCATCCTGCCGGATGGCGCGCAGCCGGTCTGCGTCCTCGCGCGAAACCTGTCTGGCCAGCGTCACGGAGGCCGCGTTCGTGTTTTCCAGCTTTTTAAGGGTCGATTCCGCCGATACGCCCAGCTCCCGTTCCAGCACCTGGGCAAGCCCCTGCGGGTCGCTCACATCGCGCGCCCGCGCGCTCACAATGAAGCTGGTGACGGACTGGGCGAGCAGCCGCCCTTTCGTATCCACAATATCGCCCCGGCGCGCGGCGACGATGCCGCTTCGCGTCCACTGCTTCGCGCCGCGCTGCGTGAGCTCCTCCGCCCTGAAGACCTGAAGGACGACAAGGCGGGCGACCACGCAGAGAAAAAGGAGAAAGAACCCGCCCATCAACAGGACCAGTCGCTTTCGTACGGTGGCTCCCGGTGACCGCAAGCCCTCTCACTCTCCTATATGAAACAGGTTGAGAAGACCGAGCAAGAGATCAAGCGCCTCCAGCTTCGTCTCCTCGTTTTGCTGTGCCGTCTCGCCCGAGACAAGGTTGGGCGTTCTGATGTAAATCGTCTCGGTCTGCGCGCGTTCCGGCCTGAGCATGCCCAGCTCGTTCTGCGCAAGGTTGCGAATGCGCTCGCCGCTTCTGGCCATTTCAAGCTGCTGCGTCAGGCTCTCGTTTTCCTTGAGCAGCGCGACGGTCATCTGCTCATAGCGGGCGATGTCGTTTTGGATGCTGACGCCCTCGACCATCTTCTGTCCCCACGCGGCGACGAGCACCAGGATTCCCGAGAAGAGCAGCACGCAGAGCGCGGCGTCTCGCTTGGCCTTTTTCGCCTCGCGTTCCAGATAGCTAAGCAGCCCCTGACGGCCCCTCGCCTTCCGCCGCGGCGCGGCCGGGGCCTTTTTCTCAGGCTCCTTTTTCTCCTCCTGCTCAAAGAGCGGATCCGGCGTGTCGCGCCACGGGCGCTCCGCCCGGTAGCCCAGGCGATTGAGGTCGATCAGATCCTCCTGCTTGGAACCCGCCGGAACCCGAGGAATATAGAGCTTGTCCCCCGCTTCGCCCTCCGCCTGCGCCGAATACCCCGCCGAGGTGTATTTGCTCCGCGCCTTGTAGGCCGTCCTTGCGTCTGCCATCAGTGTATTCACCTGCCCCTTTTTCAAGAACCAATCGCTTATTTCATTCCGCTGTCAGTTGGATGTATGCCCGGCGTCCGCCGCTTATGCCGCCCGCCGGATCAAGTCGGATACTTTTCGTATACGTAGTCGACCAGCCCGTCGAACTCCTCCTCCGTCTGCGCCTCCATCTGGGCGTAGACCTCCGCATCCCAAATCTCGATGTAATGATTCAGCCCGACGAACACGATATCGCGCGTCAGGCCGATCTTCGTGCGCAGTTTGGCGGGAATCAGCACTCGCCCCTGCGCATCCATGTTGTTTCCGGAGAAGGAAACGCTCATCAGATATCGCTCATACTTGAGGCCGATCTTGTCCATCGGGTTGATCTGAGAGAGCCGCTCGAGCTGCTTGTCCCACATCTCCTTGGGATAGATCGCCACAGCCGTCTTGGTCGGGTTGATGGTGATGGTGAAATCCTCCCCCAGCGCATCGCGAAAGGAGGCGGGGATGATCACGCGCCCTTTCCCGTCAAGCGAGTGGTCAAACGAACCGGAAAACGCCAAATTCGCCATGCGCATCATCCCCCCTTCCCTTTTCCAACCATTTTACACCCTTTCGTAGATACTTTACACCATTTGACACCACAACGCAAGCACTTGGGCGATGAAGATTTTGCTAAATCTCCCAAACGTCCGTAACAATTGCGTAACATTTAAAAAACGATCCCGCCTCTGCCATAAAGCAGAGACGGGATCGCCTCAAAAAACAGATGCAGTTGTGAGATTTACCGAGAACCCTTGTCGTAGGGCACGCCCTCCGCCTTCGGCGCGCGGGACTTCTTGCTGGTGAAAGCGAGGATGATCATCGAGGCAATGAACGGAATCATGTTGTACATGTTCTGCGTCCACCCGAGCGATGCCAACGCGGGAATCGAGCTGGCGATGTTCGCCAAGGATTTAAACAGGGCAAAGAACACCGCCGCAAAGAAGATGCGGAACGGCTTCCATTGTCCGAAAATCATGACCGCCAAGGCGAGGAAGCCCGCGCCGGAGACGCCGACCTCGAAATTCCAGCTGGAGACCGAGGGGATGATGTAGGCCATTCCGCCGATGCCGCCGAGCACGCCCGAGATGAGCACGCCGATGTAGCGCATTTGATACACGTTGATGCCCACGCTGTCCGCCGCCTGCGGATGCTCGCCGCAGGCCCGGAGCCGAAGGCCCAGCCGCGTCTTATAGAGCACGATATAGGACAGGATCAGCACGACAAGGCCGATGAACAGGAAGACGTTGACCGTCAGCGGCCCAAACTCATAGACAAAGGCCCGGTTGCTGTAATCGAGCTTCGCAGAGGCAGAACCGTTGAACCCCTTGGCGATGACCATCGCCAGCGCCGTCGCCAGCATGTTGAGCGCCGTGCCGCCGATGGTCTGATCGGCATTGAGGTTGATCGAGGCGAAGGCCAGCAGCGCCGCATAGAGCATGCCCGCCAGCGCCGCCGCCGTCACCGATCCGGCGACGATGGTCAGCGCGCTGGCGCCCTCCGGCATCATCTGAATGGCGATGACGCCGATCAGGCCGCCGATGACCATGATGCCCTCCAGCGCAATGTTGATAATGCCGCTGCGCTCGGAGAACATGCCGCCCAGCGCCACCAGCATGAGCACGACGGTGTACAAAAGCGTATACTTGAGCAGCAGGAACATCAGTCGTCCCCTCCCTTCCCGAGGCCGCCGCGGCTCTTCCCGGCCAGCGCCGAGCGAATCTTGTTTTTAAAGAGCAGCGAGAACGCGCACAGGTAGATGATCAGCGCCGTGATGACGTCGGCGATCTCCTTGGTGTAATACTGCGTGGAAAGCTTCGTTCCGCCCACGGTGATGTAAGAGATAAACAGCGAGGAGAAGATCGTGCCGATCGGATTTGAGCAGGCGAGCAGGGCCGCGCTGATGCCGTTGAAGCCGATTGCCGGCAGCGCCGTGGAAACCTGCGGGTTCCACTCCGCGACGGTGGAGAGATAATACAGCCCCGCGCCGATGCCCGCGAGCGCGCCCGCGATCATCATGGAGAGGATGATGTTGCGCTTGTCGTTGATGCCGGCATACTGCGCAGCGTTCTTGTTGAAGCCGCAGGCCTTGAGCTCGTAGCCGAAGGTCGTCTTGCTCAGCACGACGTACACCACGACGGCAAAGAAAATCGCAATGAAGATGGCGATGGTCACCGACTGCAGCTTGCCAAACACATCGCTCATGCCGCAGCTTGGGATCATCGACTGCGGCGCAACCTTGCGCAGGCTGTAGGTCTTGGTGGAGGCCAGATCGTACATCGGGCTCTTTCCCTTGCCGTACATGATGTCGTTGACCAGATACAGGCCGATCCAGTTGAACATGATGGCCGTGATGACCTCGTTGATATTGAGATACGCCTTGAATATGCCGGGAATCGCGCCCCAAACCGCGCCCAGCAGCATCGCGGCCAGCAGGCACACATACCACGGCAGCTGCCAGACGATGGCGCAGTACAGCGCGCCGAACGCGCCCATCGTGTATTGGCCCGCCGCGCCGATATTGAACAATCCGGTCTTGAACGCAAAGCCGACCGATAGGCCCGTCATGATCAGCGGCGCGCCATTGGCCAGCACCGTGCCCATGTTGCGCGGGCTCTTTACGCCGCTTTGGAGGATGACCAAAAGGCCGTCGCCAATCGCGTGCTCCGCGTTGATGATCCCCAAGGCCGCCACGCCCAAGAGCAGGCCGATGGCGATACAGATGAGCGACGCGGCGACCGACAAAAACGCCTCGGAGGAAGCGAGACGCCCGCCAAGGGACTTTGACTTTTCCATCTATGCTTTTCCCCCTTATCTGTTGCGCTGCGCGCCCGCCATGTAGAGGCCCAGCTCCGCCGCGGTCGTGTGGCGCGGATCGAGTTCGCCGACGATCTCCCCTTCGTACATGACGAGGATGCGATCGGGAACCTCGAGCACCTCGTCCAGCTCCAGCGAGACCAGTAGCACCGCTTTGCCCGCGTCGCGCTGGGCGAGGAGTTCCTTGCGGATGTACTCAATGGCGCCGACATCGAGCCCTCGCGTGGGCTGCACGGCGATGAGCAAATCGCTGCCCATGTCAATCTCGCGGGCGATAATCGCCTTTTGCTG
>JAUNPI010000121.1 GCA_030536875.1 Clostridia bacterium | reverse complement strand
CATTGCCCGCGTTCTGGGCGCGGGAACACGCGGGGAAAACTGCCTGACGGGCGCGGGATACACGGTCACGTGGGCGCTGGGCCATCTGGTGACGCTCAAGGAACCGCAGGAGCTCGACGAGCGGTATGCCCGCTGGCGGGCGGAGGATCTGCCGATTCTGCCCGAGCGGATGGAGACCAAGGTCATCCCCAAGACGAAGAGCCAGTTTGCCGCCGTCAAAAAGCTCATGAAC
This sequence comes from Clostridia bacterium, assembly GCA_030536875.1. Classification (GTDB taxonomy): domain Bacteria; phylum Bacillota; class Clostridia; order Christensenellales; family Aristaeellaceae; genus Ventricola. Next base: position 8,284 of record JAUNPI010000121.1, on the reverse strand, counting down.
GACCGGGAGACGGGCGAAATCATCTGCGCGACGGACTCCGGGCGGGAAGGGGAGCTCATCTTTCGCTATATTTACGAGCAGGCGGGCTGTCAAAAGCCCGTCAAGCGGCTGTGGATCTCCTCGATGACGGACGAAGCCATCCGGGCGGGGTTTGATTCGCTCCTGCCCGCCTCCGAGTATGACGCGCTCTATCACAGCGCGCGCTGCCGCGCCGACGCGGATTGGCTCATCGGCATGAATGCGACGCGCGCCTATACGCTGCGTTACGGCGTGCTGCTGTCCGTAGGACGCGTTCAGACGCCGACGCTGAGCATGCTGGTCAGGCGAAGGCGGGAAATCGATACCTTTGTGCCCAAGACCTTTTACACCGTGCGGGCCGACTTTGGCGATTACGAGGGCACATACATCGACGAAAAGGGCGAAAAGAGGATCGACGACGAGCAGGAGGCCCGGGCCATCGCCGAGCGCGTGCGCGGGAAGAGCGCGCGCGTGGAGAGCGCGACGAGAGAGCGCAAGGCGGAGCGCCCGCCGCTGCTTTATGACCTCACCACCCTTCAGCGCGAGGCGAATATGCAGTTCGGCTTCACCGCCAAGAAGACGCTCGCCACGGCGCAAAAGCTCTATGAGCAGCACAAGCTGCTCACCTACCCGAGGACGGACAGCCGCTACCTCTCCCGCGACATGCTGGGCAAGGTGAAATCGACGCTGGAGCGCTACGGCGGGGAGCTTGCCGCCATCGGGCAGAGGGCGCTTGAGCAGGGCGTTCGCCTCACGCCGCGCGTGTTTGACGACGCGAAGCTCACCGATCACCACGCGATCATCCCGACCGGCAGGCGCGCCCAGGGACTTTCGCTCACGGCGGACGAGCGGAAACTCTATGAGCTGGTGGCCCGCCGGTTGGCCGCGGCGTTCTACCCGAATTACGAGTATGACGCGCTGCGCGCGGTGACGGTCGTGGCGACGCCGGAGGGGGAAAACCGCTTCCTTTCCACGGGTAAGGCCGTCGTTCAAATGGGATGGCGCGAGATCGTGAGGCCGGAGGCGGCCAAACGGCGCAAAAAGGAGGACGACGAGCAGACGCTTCCCGCGCTTTCGCCGGGCGAGACCCGCACGTGCAAAGGCGCGCAGGCCAAGGAAGAGCAGACCAAACCGCCCAAGGAGCACACCGACGCCTCCCTGCTTGCCGAGATGGAGCACGCGGGGCGGCAGATCGAGGATGAGGAGCTGCGCGAACAGATGAAGGACTGCGCGCTGGGCACGCCCGCCACGCGCGCGGCGATCATCGAGCGGCTCATCGAGGTCGGCTATGTGCGCCGGAGCGGCAAGAATCTGCTGGCCACGCCCAAGGGCATGCGGCTCATCGAGGCCGTGCCGCCGGAGATCGCCTCGCCGGAGACGACGGGGCGCTGGGAACGGGCCCTTTCCCAAATCGCCAAGGGAAACGGCGGGGAGGAGCGCTTTCGCGAAGGCATCGCGCGGCTGGCCGCGTTTCTGGTGGGGCACGCGGCCAAGGCGCCGGACGTGCCCTTCGAAAAGGAGGAACGCCGCGCGAAGGGCAGAGGTCCCAAGACATTGGGCATCGCCTGTCCGCTGTGCGCAAAGGGCAAGATTGCGGAAAATTCGAAGTCGTTTTACTGCACGCGCTTCCGCGAAGGATGCGCCTTCACCGTGTGGAAGGATGCGCTCGTGCGCGCCGGGGGACCGCCGCTCACGGCGAAGCTCTTTGCGCTCTGCGCGAAAAGCGGCGACGTGCGCGGCTCCACGGGGACGATTCACTACGACAATGGGCGCGTAAGCTTTACCCCGCTGGGCGGCCGGGCGCCGGAAAAGGAGCGATGATATGTTGTATTCCGAGGCGGACTTTGTAACAAGCAGGGAGGCGACGCGCAAAGAGGCGGCGCTTATGCTGCTTTGCGCGCTGCCGTTCGGCGTGCTCGCCGCGGTGGGATTCGCGCTGCGCGTGGAAATCCTGTGCATGGCGGGCTGTTTCCTCTTTGGAGCGGTGATGATCTTCCTTTGGGACATGCGGCTGGGGCCGAAGCTGCGCTATGGCCGCTTTTTGAAGGAGGCGACCTCCGGGCTGACGCGCAGGACGGCGGGAACGATCACAAGGCTGGGCAAGGAGCGCTTCTTCGAGGATGGCGTGTGGTTTTACGAGCTCATTCTCAATATCTACGAGGATCTCTCCGAGGAGGGGGAGCGCCGCTATCTGTACGACGCGGCAAAGCCCCGGCCCGAGGAGTTTGTGGGCCGCGACGTCGCGCTGACGAGCCACGGCAGCATCGTGCTGGGCGTGGAAGCGCTGGGAGAAGGCCATGAAACCGGAAAAGCGTGAGCGCATGGCAAAGATCGGCTCAAGGCTCGAACGGTTTGAGGCGAGAGCGTCCGTGCGGCGGGTGCTGTTTATCGGCGTTCTCCTGCTTACGGGGGCGCTGGTTTACGGGCTCAACCTGCACACGCCGCTGATGATGGACGACTACGATTACAGCTTCAGCTGGAAAACGGGGCAGCCTCTTTCGGGAATTGCGGATGTGTTCTCGTCGCAGGCGGAACACTATCGCCTGTGGGGAGGCAGGAGCGTGGCGCACACGCTGGCGCAGCTTTTTCTTTTCTGGGGCAAGCCGGTTTTCAATGCCGCCAACGCGGCGATGTATCTGCTGCTTCTCATGGAAATCGTAGCGCTGGCGCGCAGAGAGCGCGGCTGTTGGGACTATGCGCTTCTCCTGCCGGCATCGGTCTTTTTGCTCTTTGGCGTTCCGTTTTTTGCAACGGTGTTCCTCTGGCTGGATGGGGCGTGCAACTACCTGTGGTGTACGGTGCTGGCGCTCACCCCGCTGCTCATCGACAGGAGCGAGCGGGAAGGGGGCGCCTTCTCCCGAGGAGGGGCGTTGGGCGTCTTCGCCGTGCCCGTCAGCTTTCTGGCGGGATGGACGAACGAAAACACGGCGTGCGCCGTTTGGGCGATCGTGTTTTTGATGCTCATGCGGCGCAGAATGAAGGGGGAGCGCGTGCCCTTCTGGCGATGGGCCGCGCTTGCCGCGCAGGCGGCGGGGACGCTCGTCATGCTGGCGGCGCCGGGCAATTTCGCGAGGGCCTCCGAGCAGGAGCAGCGCTCCTTGCTTTCCGAGCTGACGTATCGGTTTGCTGTTGCCGGCGCGTATTCGCTCCTCTATGTGGGCGCGCTGCTGGCGCTGATGCTGGCGCTTTCCCTGCTGGCGCGAAAGCGCGGCGTGCATCTGCGGGAGTGGGCGGTATGGCTGCTTGGCGGAGCCGTGCTCGTTTCGCTGGCATTGGTCGCCTCTCCGCTGATTTCCGACAGATCGTTCACCGGCACGATCGTCTTGACGCTGGCGGCGGCGCTGTGCATGCTTTCGGATCTTTATGCGAATGCGCGCGCGTCGGGCGCATTCCGGCTTTTGACGACGCTGCCGCTGCTGGCGCTGTTCGTCTTTGCGGGAACGCGGGCGCTTGACGACGTGAAGACGCATGAGGCGACGTGGCTGGCGCAGGTGGCTTGCGCACAGCAGGCCCGCGAGGCGGGCGAGGAGAGGGCGTATCTTTCGTCCGTCCCCTCCCATTCGCGCTTTACGATGGACATCTCTCTGGCGCCGACGCCGGACGAATGGCCCAACAGCACGCTTTCCCGCGCGTTTGGCATCCAGATCTTTTCGCAGTAACCGCATCAAATGCGGCGCGATTGTGACGCAAGCGTGAAAAATCGAAAAAGCGATCAAATTCGCGCGGGTTGAGGACGCGGATTGTCCCGGTGCGGCTTGACAATCGACAAACATCCTCTTATAATAATGCGTATATTGCCGAGATGCGGCTGAAAGGAAGAGAACGGACTATGAAAAAGGGAATTGCATTGATCGCCATGATGATCGCGGCGGTTTTGATGCTCTCCGGCTGCAACCTGATCGGGTATGACGAGGCGCTTGACGGCGCGCAGGTTGTCGCCAAGGTCAACGATACTGAGATCACCAAGGCTGAGTGGCTCGCCTATCGCGATTATCTGGCGAGCTATTATCAGCAGTACTATCAGCAGTATTTCGGCGTCAGCATGACGCTGACCGACGACGATCTGGCGGCTTATGGCGAGAGCGCCCTCGAGCAGATGATCGAATCCACCGTCATCGGGGACAAGATCAAGGAGCTGGGGCTTGATCCGCTGGGCGAGGAGGACGCCGCCGAGGTGGAGGAATACGCCGACAGCATGGTCGATTTCTACAAGCTGCTGATCCGCTATCAGAATTATCCGGACATCGAGACCGTGGAGGAGGAGCAGGAGCGCCTTGCGGCGGCTACGCCCGACGAGGCCGAGCCCGCGGAGGCGGTGGCCACCGTCACGGACGCGGAGCTGGACGCGATGCTCAGCAGCGACATGGAGAGCATGGGCTACACGCGCGAGTACTTTGTGCAGAGCCAGACCGCCAGCGTCCAGCAGGAGCTGCTGCGCGAGCAGGTTGTCGCCGACGTCGAGGTTTCCGACGAGGAGGTTAAGGCGGAGTTTGACAAGCGCGTAAGCGAGCAGAAGGAGAGCTTCGACGAGACGCCGACCCTGTACGCGCAGTACATGAACAACGGCACGCAGTGCTACTATGTGCCGGCGGGTTACCGCGGCGTGAAGAACCTGCTGATCGGCATTTCCAGCGAGAAGAGCAGCGAGCTGAGCACGCTGCGCAGCACGCTTTCCACCGCCCAGAGCGCGCAGAGTGATGCCCAGAGCCAGCTCGACGAGATGAACGCGCAGGATGTCTCCGAATTCGACGAGGAGGCGCTCAGCGCGCGCAACGAGCAGATTGCGGCTTTGGAAGAGCAGCTCTCCAGCGCCGCCGCAACCATCTCCGACACCGAGGCGAAGATCGAGGAGGTCACGGCCGCCGCGTTTGCCGAGATCGAGGAGACCGCCAACGAGGCCCTTGCCCGCGCGCAGGCCGGCGAGGATTTCGACGCCCTGATCGAGGAACTCGGCACCGACACCGGCATGGAGTCCGAACCGAACAAGAGCCGCGGCTATCTCGTCTGCGAGGGGCTGTCGCTCTACGAGCAGAGCTTCCAAGACGCGGCGATGGCGCTGGGCGCCGTCGGGGACATCTCCGGATTGGTGAAGAGCAGCTACGGCTATCACATTCTCCAGTATGCGACGGACGTCGCCGCCGGCGAAGTCGAGCTGACCGACGAGCTGAAGACGAGCATTCATGACGAGATGCTCTCCGAGGCGCAGGATGCCGCCTATGACGCCGCCGTCACGCAGTGGGTATCCGAAGCGGATGTGAAGACCTTCCCCAAGGTCATGGAGTGATCCTGGGCGGGAACATAACAGGGCGATCAAAGCGGCCCCTCCGAAGGAAACTTCGGAGGGGTCTTTTGTCACATCCGGGAACGGCGCGGCATACAATGGCTGAGAAAGGAGGGATGCGCGTGAGCGGATGTCGATGCGGCGGTGGGAGGCAGCTTGCGGGCATCCTGCTCGTGCTGGCAGGGGTGCTGCTCGTGTTTCTGTGTCTGCCCATGCAGTTTTTCCTGATTGCGCTGGGCGTGGCGCTGGCGGCGGCGGGGCTCCTGCTGCTCAGATAGAGACTAAGCTTTCGGAAAGGAGGAGCGTTCATTGAGCGTCAGGATGGTGTGCGTGCGCGCGCCCAAGTTTTTGCGCGGGCTGATTCGCCTTTTGATGGGCGGCAAAGCGCAATAGACGAGGAAGCCCTCGAAGCGTGGACAGATCAAAAAAAGCGCCGGCCTCCGCTTGATGCGGAAACCGGCGTTTTGCTTGCACATGATGAACCTTACAGAGCGCGCTCGACCTTGCCGCTGCGCAGGCAGCGCGTGCAGACGTTCATATGACGAACGGAACCGCCAACGGTCACGCGGACACGCTGAGTGTTCGGCAGCCAAACGCGATTGCTCTTGCGGTTGGAGTGGCTGACATTGTGGCCGCTCATGGCGCCCTTCTGGCAAACCTCACAAATCTTTCCCATGATCACACCTCCTTCTGGTGCGTAAACAGTCATAACGCCATTATTTTAGCATCTGAAAGGGATTTTGACAAGGGTTTTTTTCATTTTGTTCGGCATAAAATCAAAAAAACGGGAATTCTGAGGTTATCGGGATGAAAAAAACGAAAAAGACGGGGATGTTTTTTCGCTGAATCCTTGTAAAAATAGGCCTTTTCCTGTATACTGTACAATGATCCATGAGATTTCGGGTCGGTATGACCCTGCGCAAGGAGGGTTTTTTCTATGGAATGCAAAATCAACAATGATCTCGGTCAAATCACGATTAGTGAAGATGTCCTGCTCAAAGTGGCGGGTTATGCTGCGCTGGAGTGCTACGGCATCGTTGCGATGTCCTCAAAGCGTGCCAAGGATGGCTTTGTCGAGTGGCTGGGAAGGGAAAACCTGACCAAAGGCGTTCAGATCAACGTGACGGACGGCGGAATCGACATTGATCTGTTCATTATCGTCGAGTACGGCATTTCCATCGTGGAAGTCTGCAACATCATCAAATCACAGGTGTGCTACAAGATCGAAAATATGACGGGCGCCAAGGTTCGCCGGGTGAATATTTCGGTCGAGGGCATCCGCGTCTGATCCCTGACTGAAACTGGAGGCGAATTTTTTGTCACAGAAAGTGATTGACGGATTGCTCCTCAAAGAGATGATCATCGCGGGAGCCAATCTGCTGGAGCACAACCGCGAAGCGATTGACGCGCTGAACGTCTTCCCCGTGCCGGACGGCGACACGGGTACCAACATGTCGCTGACCATGAAATCCACGGTTCGGGAGATTGCGGCGCAGGACGTGCCCAGCGCGTCCCGGCTGGCGGACATGGCCGCGCGCGGCGCTCTAAAGGGGGCGCGCGGCAACTCGGGCGTCATTCTCTCCCAGATTCTGCGCGGCTTTGCGCGCGGAATCGAGGGGATCGACAAGATCGACGACAAGGCCTTTGCCAAGGGCCTGCGTGCCGGCGCGGATACCGCCTATAAGGCGGTCATGAAGCCCAAGGAGGGCACCATCCTCACCGTGATCCGCGTGATCGCGGAGGATTCCGCGCGCTACGTGATCAAGCATCCGGACAACCTGCCCGGCCTGCTGGACAAGGTCATCCGCAGCGGCGAGGCGATTCTGGCCAAGACGCCGGACATGCTGCCGGCCCTCAAGCAGGCCGGCGTGGTCGATTCCGGCGGACAGGGCCTGCTGACGGTCTTCAAGGGATGGCGGGCGGCCTTTAACGGCGAGAGGATTGAGGAGACGCAGGCCGATATCGGCAGCGCCGCGACGTTCGAGTTTGAGGACGACCATGACTCGCTGGAGGAAATCAAGTTCAAGTACTGCACCGAGTTCATCATTCAGGAGATGAACGAGGGGGTTACCGAGGACGACGTCAACCGCTTCCGCACGCGCCTGACCAGAATCGGCGACTGCGTGGTGGTGGTGGGCGATTTTTCGCTGGTCAAGGTGCATGTTCACACCAACGACCCCGGCAAGGCGCTGCAATACGCCTGCGAGCTGGGCGAGCTGGTGAACCTCAAGATCGACAACATGGCGGAGGAGCGCCGCGAGCGCCTCAAGAAGGCCGAAGAAGAGCAGCGCGCCGCGGAAGCGAAAAGAGCGGAGGAAGAGGCTGCCGGCACGCAGGAGCAGGAGGAGCCGCTCAAGGAATACGGCATGGTTGCCGTCTCGCTGGGCGAGGGCTTCTCGGGCATCTTTACCGATTTGGGCGTCGACCACATCGTCGAGGGCGGGCAGACCATGAACCCCAGCATCGAGGATATCCTGGAGGCGGTCAGCGGCGTGGGCGCAAAGACGGTCTTTGTGCTGCCCAACAATTCCAACGTCATTCTCGCGGCCTCGCAGGCGGCCGAGCTTTCCGACCGCAACGTCGTCGTGCTTCCGACCAAGAACGTGGCGATGGGCATCGGCGCCGTCATCGCCTTCAACCCGGAGGCGGACGTCGAGGAGAATCGCGAGGCCATGACGCAGGCGGCCGAGCAGGTTAAGACGGGCCAAATCACCTTTGCCGTGCGGGACACGGTCTTCGAGGACAAAGAGATCAAGGAAGGCGACATTATCGGCATCCACAACGGGCGCATCGAGGTCGTGGGCAAGGACATCCATGACATTGCCATCGAGCTGACCCGCCACGTGGTGGAGGAAGGCGATTCCCTGATCACCATTTACTATGGCGAGGATACCAAACAGGAGGATGCGGACGCGCTTGGCGGGGAGATTGCCGCGCTGTTTGGCGACCTCGACGTTGAGGTTCAGTATGGCGGCCAGCCGCTGT
>JAUNPI010000120.1 GCA_030536875.1 Clostridia bacterium | reverse complement strand
TGCCAAGCATGGAGGGCACAAGCGTCGAGCGCATGACGCTCGTATCCTCGCCCAGAGGGTTGGTCACAACAAGCGGCGTGAGACGCGGATCACCCGCAGGAAGACCAAGCTTTTCCACCAGCTTCGGGCTGATGAACGAGAAATTGCGGATCTCGTAGAGCCCCTTGCCCACGAGGATTCGGCTTGCCTTGTCGGTCAGGCGCATATGCGCGTTGCGCGTTCCCGGCGCGGTCTGCCCGCGCAGGAGCGTGGAGCTGATGTGCTCGTAGCCGTAGATGCGCAGCACTTCTTCGGAGAGATCGGCCTCGTTCTCGATGTCCTCGCGGTAGTCCGGCGCCAAAACGGTCAGCGCGTCGCCGCAGAGCGTGACTTGCATGTCCAGCGCGGTGAGAATGCACGCCATCTCCTCCCCTGCGACGGTGAGGCCGATACGCGCGTTGATCCGCGCGACGGAGGCATTGATGGGCTCTGCCGCTTTCGGATTCGGATAGCAGTCAAACACATCCTCGATGACGTCGCCTGCGCCTAGCATGTTCACCAGCTGGCAGGCGCGATCCGCCGCCTCGCGGCAGGTTGCCGCGCAGACGCCGCGCTCATAGCGGCCGGAAGCCTCCGTGCGCAGGCCGAGCGCACGCGTCGTAAGGCGGATGTTGGTGCGGTCGAAGGAGGCGATTTCAAACATCACGGTCGTCGTGCCTTCGGTGATCTCGGATTCCTCGCCGCCCATGACGCCTGCGATACCCGTTGCGTTCGTCTGGTCGGCGATCATGAGCATATCGGGGGTCAGCGCGCGCTCCTTGCCGTCGAGGGTGACGATATGCTCGCCCTCAAAGGCGCGGCGCACGATGATGTGGCGGTCTTTGACCTTGGCAAGGTCGAAGGCGTGCATCGGGTGGCCGGTCTCCAGCATCACGTAGTTGGTGATATCCACGATATTGTTGATGGAGCGCACGCCTGCGGCATGCAGCGCCTTGCGCATCCACATGGGCGACGGACCGATTTTCACGTTTTTGACGATTCTGGCGCAGTAGCGCGGACAGAGGTCCGTGTCGCGCACATCGATGGTCACAAAATCGCTCATCCGCCCCGGAACGGTTTCCACCTTGATGTCGGGCTTGTTGAACCGGGTGCCGCAGGTGACGGCGGCTTCGCGCGAAACGCCCCAAACGCTCAGGCAGTCCGGGCGGTTGGCGAGAATCTCAAAGTCGACGATGGTGTCGTCTACGCCGAGAATGGGGCGCACGTCGGCGCCGGGCGCGTATTCTTCGTTAAAGACGAGCAGCCCCTTATCCCCCACGGACGGATACAGATAGTCCGGAACGCCGATTTCCGGGCCGGAGCAGCACATGCCGTAGGATTCTACGCCGCGCAGCTTGCCCTTTTTGATCTTGATGCCGCCGGGGAGCACGGCGCCCACCTTCGCCACCGGAACGAGATCGCCTTCATGCACGTTCGGCGCGCCGGTCACGATTTGCAGCGGCTCGCTTTCGCCCACGTCCACGCTGCAGATCACCATATGATCGGAATTTTCATGCTTGCGCACGGAGAGAATCTTGCCTACCACGACGTTTTGCACGGCCTCGTTTTGGTCCTCAAGGCCTTCGACGCCTGTGCCGTGCATGATCATCGCCTCTTGAAAAGCTTCCGCGGAGAGGGGAATCTCCGTGTATTGCTTCATCCATTGCATCGGTACTTTCATATCGCTCTATTCCTCCAACTTCACGACTTAGCCCTTAGTCCTCGCGGAACTGGGACAGGAAACGCACGTCGCCCTCGTAGAACAGGCGCATATCCGTGATGCCGTAGCGGAGCATCGCGATACGCTCAAGCCCTACGCCAAAGGCAAAGCCGCTGTATGTTTTGCTGTCGATTCCACACATATCGAGCACCTTCGGGTTGACCATGCCCGCGCCGAGCACCTCGATCCAGCCCGTGCCCTTGCAGACGCGGCAGCCCTTGCCGTGACAGTTCACGCACGTGAGATCGACCTCGGCGGACGGCTCGGTGAACGGGAAGAACGAGGGCCGAAAGCGCGTGGTGACGTCTTCGCCATAGAGGTTTTGAGCAAACGCATCGAGCGTGCCCTTGAGATCCGCCATCGTGACGTCCTTATCGATGACGAGGCCCTCCATCTGGTGAAAGACCGGCGAGTGCGTCGCGTCCACCTCGTCGGCGCGGTAGACGCGCCCCGGGCAGACGATGCGGATCGGCGGCTTGCGCGAGCGCATGGTTCTGGCCTGAACCGGGGAGGTATGCGTGCGCAGCACGATGTTTTCGTCGATATAGAAGGTATCCTGCGCATCGCGCGCCGGATGATTTTTCGGCAGGTTGAGCAGCTCGAAGTTGAACAGGTCAAATTCGACCTCCGGGCCTTCGACCACGTCGAACCCCATGCCGGTAAACACGTCGCAGAGCTGATCCTGCACGAGAGAAATCGGGTGCGGGCAGCCGATGGGCGTGTGCGCGCGGGGCTCGGTGACGTCAATAGCTTCGCGTTCCAGCTTTTTTTCCTGTTCAAGCTGTTTGATTTTTGCGTCGAGCTCGTCCATGTGGGCGGTCAGGCGCTCGCGCACGGCGTTGATCATCTGACCGGCCTTCGGGCGCTCTTCCGCCGGGAGCTGGCCCATCGAGCGCAGAAGCATCGTCAGCTCGCCCTTCTTGCCGAGCATTTTAAGCCTGAGCGCGTCGAGCCCGGCCTTGTCGCGAATGCCCTCGAGCTGGGCGGATGCTTCCTCTTGGATTCTGCGCAGTTGTTCCTGCATGTCCATGTTGTATCCTCCTTTTTACCGGCATGCTGCCGGTGGCATCACCGGCGAAACATGGGAAGGCCTTCCCTTCCTACACAAAAAGCCCCGTCCGCAAAGGGACGAGGCTGTATTCCCCGTGGTACCACCCAATTTTGCCTCGCCTGAGCCCATGCACAGGGAAGGCCTTTGAACACGATAACGGGTTCAACCGTCTCCGCCTACAAGTCAGCGGAGCAGCTCCCGAGTGAATTTCCCGCAGCCAGCCTGAGCGGAATTGCAGCCGCGTTCCGCTCTCTCTGAAGGCCGCTTTAAAGCGGGCATTGTCTCGTTCTTCGCCTTTCCAGCGTATTATACATGATTTTACCGCCGAAGGCAAGCGCAAAAGCAAAAAAAGAACCGAGTCGCCTCGGCTACATTATTGTAAATAGTCCGGATCGCCGCAAAAACAAAACGACATCGGCCCATGCTGCTCAAAACAGGGGATACTCGTGTCGGAAGCTTCCGACTCGAGCAGTTCCTCCAACTCGCTGCTCGACATGTGTTCCCAAAGCGTGTGCATGACAAAACTGCCGATGACGCGTTCAATCTCCGCATCGTCTTGGGTGACCGTATATTGGAGAGCGCCGCCTTCCGTTTCGTCCTTGCGTACAAGCACAAGCCCTTCTTCCTCTTCTCCGTCGTCGCATTCATGCACGGCGCCAAAGATGAAGTAGGTATGCTCTTCATAACGAACGGTCGCAATGTGGTGCATGGCGGCTCTTTTGCCCTCTGCGTCGTAAATCTCGACCCATTCTTCCTCGTTGTTGATAGGATTGATCACGCTTTGCTGCCTCTCTCATCGGGTTGTCGGGTGATTTGAAAAATCATTCGTCTTGTTCGCTCTGCTTCAGGTAGGCTTCGTATACTTCGGCGATCAGCTTTTGATCGTCCAGAGATTGATAGCAGGGGTTGCCGTCTGCGTCGGTTGAACTGCGCATGATAAAGCTTTCGTCTTTGACGATGTCGCCGGCATCTTCCGCGCAGGTCAGCAAGACGTATTCCTCGCCGCGGTAGACGATTTTCGCGCTGAGCAGGAATCGGACGGCGTTTCCGTCCTCGTCGATCATCTCAAGCAGCCCGTCTTCGCTGTCATCGTCTTCGGCCTCGGCCTCGTCTTCGTCCTCGTTTGCGGAAGAGAGACGCTGCGCGTCGAGATAGGATTCGAGGGTCATGACGGCGGCGACCATGTCTACCTTTTTTTTGCGGTCCTCGCGGCGCATGTTCGCCTCCATGAGCGCGCTCTCGGCGAGCATGGTGGTCATTCGTTCGTCGTGATAGGCGACGAACAGCCCCGCCTCTTCAAGCTTGGCGGCAAACTCGCGTACCTTTTCCGCCTGAAAGCCGTGCGTTCCATCCATGTTGAGCGGAAGGCCGCAGAGAATCCGGTCGGTCTCATATTGTGCGGCGATTGCCGCAATATGACGGACATCCGGCCCATACCCTACGCGCGTATAGGTTTCAACAGGCTGCGCAGTATAGCCGAGCGCATCGCTTACGGCGATGCCGATCCGCCGGTCGCCCACATCCAACGCCACAATTCTCTTGTTCATATCGCGCCTCACACGTTTTTGGAGAGATAAAACTGGACAAGCTCCTCCAGCAGCTCATCCCGGTCGATCCGGCAGATGAGCGAGCGAGCATTTTGATAACTTGTGATGTAGGTTGGGTCGCCGCTGATTAGATAACCCACAATCTGCGTGATAGGGTCGTATCCTTTCGCGGACAACGCATGGTAAACACACAGCAAGATGGTCTGCGCATCCTGCGGATTATCGCTGATGGTTTTAAAATGTTGGGTACCCATATCCGAATTGATCACGGCGAGCTCCTCCTCCACGATAACGGTTCACCCTATTATACACGATATAAACCGAGGTTTCAATACGATCTTATGGGTTCATCATATTTTGTGTTTGTTTCACAGACCACATGACGCTCCTTGCGGTTACGACCAGAGGAACCGCGAGCAGAATGCCCCATAGGCCGAAGAGGCTGCCGAGCACGAATACGCTGACCAGCGCCGCCAACGGGTGGATCGATGTGCTGGAGGCGGTGAAGTACGGGCTGATGAAGTTTCCTTCGACCTGCTGCACGGCGATGACCAGCAAAAGGGCCAGCATGGCCGGGTAGAGCCCTTGAGGCAACGTGGAAAGCAGGATCGGGACGGATGCCAGAACGGGGCCGATGTAGGGCAGGATCTCAAACACGCCCATGAACAGGGACAGGAGCCATGCGTCGCGCACGCCAAGCATGGCCAGCCCCGCGAACGTCGCCAAGGCGACAAAGACGCTCGTTTTGAGCACGCCGGAAAGATAACCAAGCACGGCGTTTTTGCATCCGAGCATCGCCGAAAGAAACGGCATGCGCCAAGACAGCGGAAGCAGCAGGATCAGGTGGCTGACGATGAGCCCTCTTTCTTTGAGGAGATAGTAGGTCAGCACGAGGGAAAAGGCGATTTGCCCCGTCTGTGTGGCGAAAGCGACGCCGCTCTTGGCCAGCCATGCGGTAACGCTTGACATGACCCTGGCAATCATATCCGTGACGCCGTTTTGCTGCTTAAGATGCACGCCCATTTCGCCCAGCATTTCGCTTGAGCGCCGAAGCAGATTGGTCAGCGTCGGCGTGGTCCTACGGATCAGTTCGATGGAATGCGCAATCAAATACGGCACAAACGCCGACACGATCAGCGCGGCGACGAGAACGAACAGCGATACACAGAGCGCCGAGGCCAACGACGGGCTTAGCCCCTTTTGCTCCAATTTTCTGCATAGCGGCGCGAGAATCAGGGTGAAAGCCGCGGCGAGGGCGAAGACAGTCAGCACCTGCGCAAAAACCGCTCGACCGGCATACAGCGAAAAGCCCAATACGGCGATGCCTGCGCCGTACAGCACCGTTTTTTTGCGTTTCATTCCGTCTCTCCTTCCCTTGTTTGGTGTTCCCTATGACTGAAAGGGCCGCAGGGCCCGTAGAAAACCCTGCGGCCCCCGCCGTCATTTGGTCCAACAGTCCGCAACCTGTTTCATCAGCTGCGGTCCGCCTTTGGAGATGACGCGCTTCATTCGTCTGCCCTGCGGCGTCATCATCAGCCCAGCGCCGACGGTCAAGCCCAGAAGGCTGCCGGCGGCAATTCCCCTCATCGTCGATACGCGCATGAAGTTCCCTCCTTTGAATCAATCAGCTCGCTGCCCAAACAGGCGGGAATGGTCAATTCGAGCTTGCGCTCATCTGCGCGCACATAGGCGTACGTCCACAAAAAAGCGCGGCGTTCCGAAGGCAGGTACCCCGGAATGATCTCAATCGCCTCGATTTGAAGCGTTTTTTCGTCGATCGCGTAATCCGTCACGCGCCCCGCCAGCAGTCCCGTGGTATCCCGCGCGAAGCGGCAGGCAGGAATTTCGAATCTGCGCTTATATTTTCCGGCTTGCTTTGCCAGAATAAACCCATCCGCCACAGACAGCACGTCTTCGGGCAGCACAACGCGCTTGCCGCGCATGCCGCAGGAGACGATCAGCGCGCAAACCCTTTTTTGCGCTGTGTCTAGGCTGATGCTCTGCAAAAGGCCGAGCCGTTTTTCGTCGCAGATTACCGGATAGTTGCGCAAGACGCTCATTCTGACCAATTCCAGTTCCTCCGTTTGTCGTGAGCCTGCCTTTAACGTTCTCACGCGGGGGCAAAAGCATGCTGGCAATATTCAGAAAGGGCGCGTTTAACCTATTGAAGGCATTTCATTCAATTCAAATGGAGGACATTTCAAAAAGCGCGTTTTTAGCTATACCAATGTTTCTTTTTTGCGCCGCGCCGTCGTCATGTCAGCTTTTGCAGTGTTTGAAGGAAAGCGTCCGGCAGGGGCGCCGTCAGCTCCATGCGCTTGCCCGTGGTAGGATGCGTAAAGGCAAGGCTGTATGCGTGCAGCATGAGCCGGGGAATGCGCACGCCCGTCTTGATGTTTGGCGCGTAGATCCGATCGCCGAGCAGCGGGTGGCCGATTGAATGCATGTGAACCCGAATCTGATGCGTTCTTCCCGTGAGCAGGTGAACATCCAAATAGGTAGCCCCTTGAAGCCGCTGGATGACGAGCCACTCTGTCGAGGACGGCTTGCCGCCCTCAAGGACGGCCATCTTTTTGCGATCGACGGGATGACGGGCGATGGGCGCGTCAATTCGCCCCTGATCTTGCCCAAAAGCGCCGTAGGCCACCGCGCGATAGTGTTTTTCCATCGTGCGGGATTTGAACTGCTCGCTCATCGCGGCATGCGCCCGGTCGTTTTTGGCCACGAGAATGAGGCCGGACGTGTCCTTATCCAGCCTGTGGACGATTCCCGGACGCATCTCTCCCCCGATACCGGACAGATCGCGCACATGATAGAGCAGCGCATTGACGAGCGTGCCGCTCTCATTGCCGGCAGCGGGATGAACCACCATGCCGCAGGGCTTGTTGACAACGACGATGTCTGCGTCCTGATAGAGAATATCCAATGGAATATCCTGCGCGTCGATGCCGACGGGCCGCGCCTGCGGCAGCGCAAGGCGCAGAAACTGCCCCTCCTGTACCTTAGCCGCGGCCTTTGTTTCAATGGCTCCGTCGATGGTCAGCGCGCCTTCGATGATCAGAGAGGCGATCCGGGAGCGGGAGAGTTCCGAATGCCTGCAAAGGCACGCGTCCACACGGGAGGAGGCGTCCTCCGCCGTGCAGAGCCATTCAACGCATGTTTCCGCCGCTTTTTGTTCCATTGGCTTTTGCTCTGCTGGCGTTTGTTCCATCGCTTTTTTTCGCCTCCTTTGTATCCGTTTCCAGTTTTCCGGCAAACATCAGCGCAATCAATAGGGCGATTGAACACGTGATCAAGATATCCGCGAAATTGAATACCGGAAAGCGAATGGGCAGCAGCCTGATGTAGTCCGTCACCTGCCCGAAAAACATTCTGTCGATCAAATTGCCTGCCCCGCCTGCCAACAGGCAGGAGACGGCCATCCGGGCCGGAAGCGTGAGGCGCATGCGCCCAAAGACAAAAAACGCAAGCGCAAGCATCAGAAGCAGAGAGAGCCCCGTCACCAGAGACGGATGATTCGAAAACAGGCTGAATGCCGCGCCCGTATTCGTGCTGTGCGTAATTTCTGCGAGGGAACCGACGCGCACGAAGACATGCCCCACAGGGGCCGAGCGAATGACCGCTTTGATCGCCTGATCGATCAACGTCAGCAAAAGCGCGAGCGCCGCTGTCTTCATCAAAAGCCCCCTTTTTTCGGCTACAGATTATTTTCCACGATGCGCACCAAGTCCGCCAGAAAACGGCCGATTACGGGCAGATTGGCCAACGCGATGTTGCGAAGCAGATAAATCAGCAGCGCACCCAGTACGGAAAAGCCGAGCGAAAAACCGATTCCCCGGGCAATACCGCCCAGAAATTCGACGAAAAGCCGCCTTTTCCAATTGTGAACATAACGCAGATACGCGTCCAGACGCATTTGCTCCATCCTCTGAGCCACGCGTTCCAGCCGCCGGACAATCCAATCGACATCAAACGGATTCATCGCATACCCTCCCGGCCATAGCTTGGCAGAGAAAAGGCGGATTTATCCAGCGGATCGGCCTTTATACTAATTCGCAATTAAAATGCTTAACAGAGCGCAACAGATTTTTTGCTCTGACGAAGCCAAGTGAAGTGAGGCGTACTGGAGGTACGTTGAACGGAACGAGGCAAAGTCAGAGCGGAAAAGATGCTGCGCGGATTA
>JAUNPI010000119.1 GCA_030536875.1 Clostridia bacterium | reverse complement strand
AAGTCATGGAGAACCTTTTCTATCAGTTCGTGACAAAGCTTTTCCGGGCAAGTTTTCCCACTGTTTTTCTTTTGAAAACGACGTTGTCCGGATATATGTTGCCTTTTTGGATTCAAAATTGGATTGATATATTAAATCTGGATATCTAAAGGGCAAGAAAAAAGGAGCGTCAAGATTTTGCTATCTTGACACTCCCAAAATTTATTTATCACAAATACTCTTCAATATCGTTTTGCGTGATTTTCTCATTCTGCTTTTCATAATCAGCAATGAATTTCAGCATGAGGCGAATAATCTGGCTATTGGCTGAACGACCTGTATACTTGCAAACATATCGAAATTTGGCCAGAATCTCACCATCTACTCTCAATCCGAAATGCTTTTCGTTATCTTTATTCAAGCTTTGCTCCTCCGATAAATCTATTTCAACTTTATTTTAGACTTATTTTGGTGTATAATCTAAAATAGAGTTGAAATGGAGTTATTATGACTCCGGATTTTAGGAGGATATGTCTTATGAAAAGCAAAACTGTGCTCCTGCTTACGCTCATCTATTCTCTCTTCGCTCTGCCCGTCTGTGCAGAATCAAAGAAAACCGTCTCCGTTCCAAAAGAGAGTTGCTTTCTGTGCGGAGATCAAAGCAACTCTGCTTTTGGGATTGACTGGGGACAGGACAACGTGGGCTTGATTAACTTGAACACCTTCGACGTCATGCCTGTGGAGATCAACCGATATGGTGAAAACGGGCAACTTGATGAGGAGCCGACCGGCTGCATCCATTTGGGAATGGGACAAATCGGAGATACACTCGTGAACACCTTGACCGACGTTGATCGGGGCTGTTCCAATATCTCGTTTCAGCTTTCCAACAAAACAATCAATGCAGACGCGGTTGGATCATTCCTTTGTGAAGATTGCTTGAACGATCTCCATAGTTTCTATTCCGGGGATACCGAGCCAATGGAAATCGCGGTCATCCATCTCGCCACGCGCAAAATTCATCCTTTATCGAGCAATCTCCACTGGTTTTCTCTTGACGATTACCTCGTAGAATGTTGGTTAGATGCCGCTCAAGAAGCTCTGCTGCACATCATCTACCGACCGGTTCGCTATCCCCAATAAGCGCTTCGCCGTCCCCTTCGGGAACGCGGCACGGCGCGGCCATGAAAAAAGAGGCTGTCAGGCTAATCCCGAACATTTCAAAAAGCAATTTTTCTAAGAATCATTGGCTTTCTTGAGCTTGGGGCTCTGCCCCAACGCCCCGCCAAAGGGCTTTCCGATCGCCCTTTGGAAACCTTCGGGCGCAAATTCTTAGTTTTTGCTTGAAATGTCTGGATTCTTAGCTTGACAGCCCCTTTGTTTATCCACAATTCTTTCAAAATTTGTGGATAACTTCTATGGGTTTTCAAACCCTCCGGCGCTCACTCCGCCGCCTCGAAATCGCCCGTGTAGAGCTGATAATATTTGCCATGCTGGGCGATGAGCTCGTCGTGCGTGCCGCGCTCGATGATGCGGCCCTGCTCGAGCACCATGATGCAGTCGCTGTTGCGGACGGTGGAGAGCCTGTGGGCGATGACAAACGTCGTGCGTCCCTTCATGAGGGAATCCATGCCGGCCTGAACGAGCGCCTCCGTGCGCGTGTCGATGGAGGAGGTCGCCTCGTCGAGGATCAGCACGGGCGGATCGGCGACCGCCGCGCGGGCAATGGAGAGCAGCTGGCGCTGGCCCTGCGAGAGGTTGCCGCCGTCGCTCCTGAGCATCGTGTTGTAGCCGTCGGGCAGGCGGCTGATGAAGCCGTGCGCGTTGGCGAGCTTCGCCGCGGCGATGCATTCCTCGTCGGTCGCGTCCAGCCGGCCATAGCGGATATTGTCCATCACCGTTCCGGTGAACAGGTGCGTGTCCTGCAAAACGATGCCCAGCGAGCGGCGCAGATCGTCCTTCTTGATCTTGGTGATGTTGATGCCGTCATAGCGGATCTTGCCGTCCTGAATATCGTAGAAGCGGTTGATCAGGTTGGTGATCGTCGTCTTGCCCGCGCCGGTGGAGCCGACGAAGGCGATCTTCTGGCCCGGCGTCGCGTAGAGCTTCACATCGTGGAGCACCATCTTGTCGTCCGTGTAGCCAAAGTCCACGCCGTCCATGACGATGTCGCCGCGCAGCTCGACATACTCGGTTTCGCCCGTGGCGCGATGCGGGTGCTTCCACGCCCACAGGCCCGTGCGCTCCTTGCACTCCACGAGCGTGCCGTCCGCCTCGCGGCGGACATTGACCAGCGTCACATAGCCGTCGTCCGTCTCCGGCTCCTCGTCCAGCAGCTCGAAGACGCGCTCCGCGCCCGCCAGCGCCATGATGATGGAGTTGCTCTGCTGGGAGACTTGGTTGATCGGCTGGTTAAAGCTCTTGTTGAGCGTCAGGAACGAGACGAGCGTGCCGATGGTCAACCCGAGGTAGCCGTTGGCCGCAAGCAGGCCGCCGACGATCGCGCAGAGCACATAGCTCATGTTGCCCATCGCGACGGTGACCGGCATGATCGTGTTGGAGATGCGGTTGGCGCTGTAGGCGCTCTCGCGCAGCTTCGTGCTCAGGGCGTCGAAGTCCTCCATCGTCTTCTCCTCGTGGCAGAAGACCTTGACGACCTTTTGGCCGTCCATCATCTCCTCGATGTAGCCGTTGACCGCGCCGAGGTCGATCTGCTGCTGCACGAAGTGCTTGCCCGCACGGCTCACGCGCGAAAGGGAGAGGCGCATCGTCAGCGCGACCATGACCAGCGTGATCAGCGTCAGCGGCACGTTGAGGATGATCATCGAGACGAACACGCTGACGATGGTCACCACGCTGGAGATCAGCTGGGTCATCGACTGGGAGATCATCTGGCGCATGGTGTCGATGTCGTTGAGGTAGACGCTCATGATGTCGCCGTGCTTATGCGTGTCAAAGTACTTGATGGGCAGGCGCTCCATCTTGTCAAAGAGCTTGGCGCGCAGGTTTTTGAGCGTGCCCTGCGTCACGAAGATCATCAGATAGTTTTGCAGCCACGAGGCCAGCACGCCCACCGCGTACATAACGGCAACGCCGCCGATGGCGCGGGCCAGCGGGCCGAAGTCCGGGTTTTCCACGCCCATCATCGGCAGAATGTAGTCGTCGATGAGCGACTGGGTGAACAGCGTGCCGCGCACGGTGACCACCGAGCTGACCACCAAGCAGATCAGCACCGCCATGTAATGGAATTTATACCGGCTCATCATCTCGGCGAGGATGCGCCGCAGGGTTTTCATGGGGTTTTTGGCGCCGGACCTGCCGGCGTTTTTCATGTTTCCGGGTCCTCTCATCATACGCGCGCGCCTCCCTTCGCCGCGGCAGCCTTGCCGCTTCCCGTCTCGTGATGATCGCGCATCGACGCCTCGTCAAAGTCGCCGCTGCCGCTGCCCGTCTGGCTGTTATAGACCTCCTGATAGATGGGGCAGGTCTTCAGCAGCTCCGCCGGCGTGTCGAAGGCGACGACATGGCCGTCGTCGAGCACGAGCACGCGATCGGCATCCTCGATGGAGGAGATGCGCTGGGCGATGATGATGCGCGTCGTGCCGGGGATATGGCGGCGCAGCGCCTCGCGGATCTTGGCGTCCGTCGCGGTGTCGACGGCGCTGGTGGAGTCGTCGAGAATGAGCACCTTCGGGCTGGTCAGCAGCGCGCGGGCGATGCACAGGCGCTGCTTCTGCCCGCCGGAGACGTTGGCGCCTCCGCGCTCGATGTAGGTGTTGTAGCCGTCCGGCATGCGCTCGATGAACTCGTCGGCGCAGGCGAGGCGGCAGGCCTCGCGGCATTCCTCCTGAGTGGCGTCCGCCTTGCCCCAGCGCAGGTTGTCGAGGATCGTGCCGGAGAAGAGGACGTTCTTTTGCAGCACGACGGCGACCTCGCGGCGCAGGGCCTCCACATCGTAGCGCCGCACGTCGACGCCGCCGACCCTCACGCTGCCCTCGGTCACGTCGTAGAGCCGGGAGATCAGGCTGACGAGACTGGACTTCGAGGAGCCCGTGCCGCCGAGGATGCCGATGGTCTCGCCGGAGCGGATGTGCAGATCGATATCCGAGAGGACGGGCTTCCCGCTGCGCTTCTGATAGGAGAAGCTCACGTGATCAAAGTCGATGGAGCCGTCGGCAACCTGCGTCACGGCGTTCTCGGGCGAGGTGATATCCGCCTGCTCGGCGAGCACCTCCTCGATGCGCTGCGCCGCCGCGGCGGACTGCGTGACCATGACGAAGATCATGGAGAGCATCATCAGGCTCATCAGGATGTTCATGACGTAGGAGAGCAAGCTCGTCAGCTCGCCGGTGGTCAGGCCCGTGCCGGTCACGATGATCTGCGCGCCCAGCCAGCTCAGCAGCAGAATGCAGGTGTAGACGCAGCCCATCATCACGGGCGATGTAAAGGAGATGATGCGCTCGGCGGAGACGGAGTTCTGATAGAGATCCGTAATCGCGTTTGAGAACTTGTGGTTCTCGTGATCCTCGCGCACAAACGCCTTGACGACCCGAATCGCGCCCACATTCTCCTTGACGACGCCGTTGACTGCGTCGTATTTTTTAAACATCTGCTTGAAATAGCGCATCGCCATCGGCATGATGATGGCAATGGCGACGACCAGCACCGCCATCACGGCGAGAAAGATGAGCGACAGCCGCGCGTTGATCGAAAACGCCATAAACAGCGCGACCACCAGCGTCACCGGCGCGCGCGTGCAGATCATCAGGATCATCTGGAACGCGTTCTGGATGCTGGAAACGTCCGTCGTCAGGCGCGTGACGAGGCCCGCCGTGGAAAACTTGTCGATATTGGAAAACGAAAAGGTCTGGATGTTGGCAAACATGGACTTGCGCAGGTTGTCTGCAAAGCCCGTGCTCGCCCGCGCGCTGAAGCGCCCGGCGAGCACGCCGCAGACCATCGCCAGCAGCGCCATGACCATCATCACAAGGCCCATGCGCACGACGTGACCCATGTCGCCCACCGAAATGCCGTCGTCGATGATCGACGCCGTCAGATATGGGATCAGAATCTCGAGAATGACGCATAAGACCGTGAACAGCGGCGAGAGCAGCGCCTCGCGCTTGTACTGTTTGATTTCGCGGGCAAGCCGCGCGCCGGTTATCGGTTTGTTCGTATGGCTTTTCCTCCCTCATGCAAAGATTGGGTCTTCATATTGCTCAGCGGTTCGCGGATATCGCCGTGCGCCTGGTGCAGCCGGACGGCGGCCTCCGCCACCTTCAGCATCAGGCGGATAAACGCCTCGGCATCCTCCGGGCCGATGGCCTCAAAGACCATCGCCAGCCGGGTGAGCATGGCGTCCTTCTTTTCCCGGCAGCAGGCGTTTCCTCTTTCCGTCAGCGTCACCAGCACGCGCCGCCTATCGCTTTCATCGCCGCCGCGCTCAATCACGCCCTTTCTTTCCAGGCTGTTGAGCACGGCGGCGATGCGCGGAGTCGTCATATTTAAAAACTTGCTGATCTCTCCGGCGGTCAGCCGCCGTTTCTTTTGATCCAGCAGGCGCAAAACCGCCATCTCGCCGCGCATCGACGCGCCGACGTCGCTCGGATGCGGGGGCAGGAACCCCTTGCACTCCATCTCCTCGAGAAATTCGTTCGCCAGCTTTTTGTACCGATCCATCTCATCCCTCCTTTGCTAACGCTGTGAGATATTATACGGCGGCGAGCAGATCGTGTCAACCGAAAAATCCACAAATTTAGCGTAAGTCAGCGCGCGCAAGTGGACAATGTCCCGCCATTCTTTTGCCACAATCTTGACAGCGGCCCCCCTGTTGTGCTATGCTGATGCCGAATCAAAAGCGAGAGGTGACGTGGAGCATGCGCGAGTAATTTTCGTCTTTGCGGACTGTGGCCCCCGCCGGCAGATGCCGGGCGGTGTGTTTGCGTCTGCCGAAACGGAAATGCCCGCTCATGTTCCCCCGTAAATTTTTGGGGCTTTTTGGGGTGTGCGTTTTCCGTCCCCGGCAGATGCCGGGGGCGGATTTGTGTTTCATAAGGAGAATTATGCTCAAAATCGATCATCTGACCCTGACGCACAAAAAAGACCTGACGACGCTGATTGCGGATCTCTCGCTCACGCTGCGCCCCGGCGAGCGCATGGCGCTCATCGGCGAGGAGGGCAACGGCAAATCGACGCTGCTTCGGCTCATCGCGGGGGACGAGGCCGTGCGCGGCTATGTGGAGGCGGAGGGCAGCGTGCTGCTCACCGATTCGGCGGGCTACCTGCCTCAGGAGCTGCCCGAGGCCGAGCGGCCGCTGAGCGCATACGACTTTTTTTGCCTCTGCCCCTCCTTTTTCGACCAGACGCCGCGCGAGCTGGGCGCGCTGGCCGCAAAGCTCTCCCTTCCTGCGGACGTGTTCTACAGCGAGCAGACGATGGCCGCCTTCTCCGGCGGGGAGCGCATCAAGCTCCAGCTCGCGCGCATTCTCATGAACCGGCCGGGCGTGCTGCTGCTCGATGAACCGAGCAACGATTTGGACGGGGAAACCGTGCTCTGGCTGGAAGGGTTTTTAAACGCCTGCGAGCTGCCGGTTCTCTTCGTCTCCCACGACGAGGAGCTGCTCTCCGGCGTCGCCACAAGCGTGCTGCTGCTCGAACGGCTCAGGCGGCGGCAGGTTCCGCGCGCAAGCGTCCACCGCGTGGACTATGAGACGTTCGTTTTGGAGCGCAGCGCGCAGTTTGCCAAGCAGGAGCAGCTCTCGCGCAAGGAGCACGAGGAATACAAACAGAAGATGGCGCGCTTTGAGGAAATCCGCCGCAAGGTCGAGCACGACCAAGCCGCCGTCTCCCGGCAGAATCCCGGCGGCGGGCGCCTGCTCAAAAAGAAGATGCACACCGTGCTGGCGATGGGCCGGCGCTTTGAACGCGAGGCGGAGGAGATGACCGCCATGCCCGAAAGCGAAGAGGCCATCTTCGCCAAGCTCGACTGCGCGCCGCTGCCCAAGACGAAGGTTGTGCTGCAGCTGGATCTGCCGGAATTGTCCGTTCCCGGTCGCGTGCTCGCCCGCGACCTGCGCCTCACCGTCCGCGCGGGGGAGAAGCTGGCCATCACGGGCGGCAACGGCGCGGGCAAGTCCACGCTGCTGAGCGTCATACGCCGCCGGCTGGAAGGCCGCGCGGATCTGTCGGTCTTCTATATGCCGCAGGATCCCGGCGACCTGCTGGATCTTTCCAAAACCCCCGTCCAGATGCTCGCCCGCACGGGCGAAAAGGAGGAGACCTCGCGCATCGGCGTCATGCTGGGCTCCATGAAATTCACGGCCGACGAAATGAGCCACCCCTGCGCCGGGCTCTCCGGCGGCCAGAAGGCGAAGCTCATGTTTCTCATGATGGCCGAAGCCCATCCCAACGTGCTGCTGCTCGACGAGCCCACGCGCAACCTCTCCCCGCTCTCCGGCCCCGTCGTCCGCGGGCTGTTTGCCGCCTATCCCGGCTGCATCATCGCCGTTTCCCACGACAGGCGGCTGATCGGCGAAGTCTGCACGCGCGTCGTGCGCCTTGAACGCGGCGCGCTCCTTCCCGCCGGTCCGATTTGATTGGATTCGACACAAATCGACACGTTTTTGAACGAAAGTGGTGATAACGATTTATATTTAATCAAGATTTCGATGTATGATGGAGCGTAGATGGAGAAAAATAGGAGGAAAAGATTGACAAGTGGAAAAATTTGGGTAAAATGGAGGTGATCGATCTTTACGGTGAATGCCCAGAAGGGAGTGTACGTCCATGAAGGATATCGCGGTCACGTATTTGGGAGGAAGCGGCTTTCTCGTCTCCATCGGCGAAACGGGCATGCTCTTCGACGCCAGCGAACAAGGGGCTGACAGCCGCGTTCTCCCTGCGCGTCAGACGCTTGCCGCATTCCGCCGGCTTTACGTCTTTGTCAGCCATCACCACGGCGATCATTTTTCCGAGACCATCTACGATCTCTGCCCGGAAGAGGCCGTCTTTATCGTCGGGTTCGACGTGCCGGCGCCCCATCGCGGCGTGCGCATGGCGCCGGGCGAGGAGCGCGGCTTCGGCCCGGTGAGCGTGAGGGCCTTCGGCTCCACGGACGAGGGCGTCTCCTATATGGTCACCTACGCGGGCATCCGCCTTTTCCACGCGGGCGATCTCAATCTCTGGCATTGGCGCGACGAATCCACCATCACGGAAATCGAGGAGGCCGAAAAGGCGTTCTACGACTGCGTCGCCCCGATTCCGGCGGAGACGATCGACGTCGCGTTTTTCCCGGTCGATCCCCGTCAGGGCAGCATGTACGACGCCGGCGCGGGCTATTTCGTCATGACCGTCAAGCCCAAGATTCTCATCCCTATGCACTTTCAGGGGCGCGCGGACGTCGCCGTCCGCTTCGCCGCAACCGGCAGCACGCAGACCACGCAGGTCATCGCGCTGCAAAAGGCCGGCGAGAGCGTCGATTTGAGCATCCCCGATACCGACGAGACCGCGCCGGACAGAAGGCTCCGCGAGCTGCTTGCGGACGAAAGCTTCGGCGCAGGGGAGACGGACGAGGCGGAAG
>JAUNPI010000005.1:39274-41898 GCA_030536875.1 Clostridia bacterium | reverse complement strand
TCGGCTTTATCGGGGCGGGCAATATGGGCTCCGCCATCATCAAAGGCATTCTGAAGAAGGGCGCGCTGCCCTGCGGCAACCTGTTCATCAGCCGCAAGCACCCAGAACGGAGCGAAGCTTGGGCACGCCAGGGCGTGTGTGTCATGCGTTCCAACGTCGAGCTCGTGCAGGCCTGCGACTGTGTCGTATTAGCGGTCAAGCCCGTCTATGTTCCGGAGGTTCTTGATGAAATTTACGATGTGATCGACGGCAAATGCTTGATTTCGATCGTTGCAGGTTATACCTATGACATGCTCCGCCAGAAGCTTCCAGAGGGCGCCCGCTGCGTTCGCGTCATGCCCAATACGCCGCTGGCCGTCTGCGAGGGCATGACGCTGATCAGCAGCGCATACACATGCACAGAGGAGGAACTTGCCTTCACCCAGTCGATTTTTGAGGCTGCCGGCAGGGTATCCGTCGTCGAAGATCGCGTCTTTACGCCGGCCAACGGCATCAGCGGCTGCGGGCCTGCGTTTGTCTATGCGTTTATCGAGGCGCTTGCGGACGGAGGCGTGCGCTACGGCGTTCCAAGGGCCTTGGCCTACCAATTGGCGGCCCAAACGCTGATCGGCGCATCCAAAATGGTCATGGAAACCGGCGAACATCCCGGAAAACTCAAAGACGCCGTCTGTTCGCCGGGCGGAACGACCATCGAGGGCATGTATGCGCTTGAAAAGGGGGGCATGCGCGCCGCTGTCATGGAGGCCGTGGGCGCCACCGTCGAAAAGACGCAAAAGCTTGCTCGATAATCACCTATAATCCCATTGCAACACTAAAGTTATTTTTTGAAATTTGATCATTGGAGCGAATGTTCTTGTGAAGGAAATCCTTATGTATACCGATGGCGCTTGTTCCGGCAATCCCGGCCCCGGCGGTTGGGGTACGGTTTTAATGTTCGGCGAACACGTCAGGGAAATCTCCGGCTATGTTCCGGAGACAACCAATAACCGCATGGAGCTCTTCGCAGCCGTACAGGGATTTACAGCGCTCAAGCAGCCCTGTCATGTGACGCTGTATTCCGATTCCGCCTATCTGGTCAATGCGTTTAAACAGAACTGGATTGCGCAGTGGCAGCGCAACGGTTGGAAAAATGCCGCTAAAAAACCCGTTGAAAATCAAGACCTTTGGAAATGGCTGTTGACTGTCATGCAGCCGCATCAGGTGACCATCGTCAAAGTCAAGGGGCATGCAGACAACAAGTGGAACAATCGATGCGACGAGCTGGCCACGAGCCAAATTCGTTCGCATCGGCCGGCCGTTGCATCCACATAAAGCAGGTTTTGCGACGTGGGGGGACCCATTCGAAAGACTTCGCAAAACCCCGGTTTTACGAAGTCTTTAGCATCTTTTGGGAGGAACGCTTCACATGCCCAACAATTACCACAATCAAACGCAGATTATGCGAGCCAAACGCCTTCGTGAGCTTTTGCGTGAGCTTCCGGATGTCTGTTCCGATTACTTTATCGCCATCGAGCAGCTCACAAGCCCGCTGACACGCTTGAGCTACGCCTATGATCTCAAGCTGTTTTTCCAGTATCTCTCTGACGAGCTGCCCAAGTTTGCCGGAAAGCCCATCGTCGAATTTACAATCGATGACATCCGACGAATCACCAAGCAGGATTTGGAACGCTACGCCCGCTATCTGACGCTTTACGTCAAAAACGAAGAGCTGGACGACGGCCAAATCGAATCCAGAGAGATGACCAACCACGAGTACGGCATCAAACGAAAGTACGCTTCCCTGCGCGCATTTTATAAATATCTGTTTTCCAACGGGCTGATCGAGAGCAACACGGCCGCCTTAGTGCCGTTGCCCAAGCTGCACGAGCGCGCGATTATTCGGCTGGACATCGACGAAGTCGCACGCATTTTAGACGTCGCCGAGAGCGGTCAGGCGCTACCCAAGACCTATCAGAAATATCATCAGCTGACCAAAAAGCGTGATTTAGCGATGCTCTCGCTCTTTCTGGGCACAGGCATCCGTATCAGCGAATGCGTAGGTCTCGACATCGGCGATTTTGACTTCGAGCAAAACGCGTTTGTCGTCACACGCAAAGGCGGCAAAGAGGTCATCCTGTACCTGTCCGACGAGGTTGCATCTGCCCTGAAGGACTATCTCGAAGAGCGCCGTCATATAGAGGCCCTTCCGGGCCACGAGGACGCCTTTTTCCTCTCCATTCAGCGCCGCAGGATCACGCAGCGCGCCGTGGAAAACATGGTCAAAAAATACGCCTCCATCGCTGCGCCGCTCAAGAAAAAAATCAGCCCGCACAAGCTTCGCAGCACATTTGGCACCAATCTCTATCGAGAAACCGGCGATATTTATCTTGTTGCCGATGTGCTCGGTCACTCGGATGTCAATACAACGCGAAAGCATTACGCGGCTATTTCGGAAGATCATCGCAGAATCGCCGCCGAAAAAACCATCTTGCGCGAAGAAGTGCCGCATGACAAGCTTCCGGCCAAATAGATATCTATCGAAATTTAAAACAAGAGAAAAACGCGGCCGCATTTGGGCCGCCATATTCTTTTATTCAGAAAATAGTATTAGAGGCATATAAAAAGGCGCTGCTCTTGAAAGAGCC
>JAUNPI010000005.1:8083-39264 GCA_030536875.1 Clostridia bacterium | reverse complement strand
ACGAAGCGTTTTAAAGGTCATCGAGATACTCGCTGGGGTCCATTCCCTCTTCAATGATGCCGTCGATCTTGATGGCACGGTATTCCGTTTGGCCATCGAGCCCAATGCACTTTCCGCAGTTATCGCAGATTTTGGAAGGATCGAGATCGCAGACATTGCACTCTCCGCATTCTATACACTCCCGATCATAGAGCACACATCTTCTTGTTTCCATCGCGCGCTTCCCCCCTTCGGATGCGCCTATTATAGCACGTGCATCCCCTCAAATCAAGTATACGCGAACATATGTTTGATTCTTTCTTGCTTTCGCCCCTTAAACTATGCTATAATAGGGCTACGAAACACGAAACAGGAAGTTCTCCAGAAAGGTGTGATGCGGGATGGCAGGGCAAAAGCCTCGCGGCGATACGCAGGAGCGGATTCTTTCGTATATCCAATCCGAGATTAAAGCGCGCGGCTATGCGCCGTCGGTTCGCGAGATTGGGGAGGCCGTCGGTCTCAAATCCACCTCCACGGTACACGGCCATTTGACACGCCTCGAAAAAAAGGGGTTGCTCCATCGCGACGCTATGAAGCCGCGCGCTATGGGGCTGCCCGTGGATATGCCGGAGGCGGATGATCCGGCCGATGTGCTTCGCGTGCCGGTTGTCGGGCGCGTCGCAGCGGGAATTCCCATCCTCGCCGAAGAGAATGTCGAAGAAACCCTTCCCTTGCCCATCGAATTGACAGGCGACGGCGAGCACTTTGTTCTCCGGGTTCGAGGGGACAGCATGATCGAAGCGGGCATTCTGAGCGACGATTATATCGTCGTTCGCAAACAACCGGACGCCCGCAACGGAGACATCGTCGTGGCGCTCGTCGAGGACGAGGCCACGGTCAAGCGCTTTTACAAGGAAAACGGTCACTTCCGTCTTCAGCCGGAAAACAGTTCGATGTCTCCCATCATCGTCAACGACGTGGTCATCTTGGGCAAGGTCGTCAGTCTGCTGCGGCGCTTATAATATAATCTCAGCGGAGAACGCGTATGCCCGATCGATCGCACTAGCTTATCTGATTTTATTGACCCCCCACTAAAAAAGCTGCCGGCTTTGTCGCCCGACAGCTTTTCTTTTACGGCTTTTTTGTCATCGGTTCATGTGACGAATCACTCGTCGAAATCGAACTCGTCGCCCGCCTGCTCCTTGAACAGATCAAACACCGCCTGAAGCACTTCGTCATCATCCACGCCGACATAGGTCGCCTCTTCCTCGTCATCGGCATCTTCGTTTTCCATCACCTGAAGGATGACGACCTCGCCGTCATCGTCTTCGGTCGGCAGCAGGACAACGTACTCATTGCCATTGTACTCCACAGAGGCGCAAAACTCAAACTCGACATCCACACCATCTTCATCCGTTAAGACAATGATGTTGTCGTTCTCCATCATTTCCATATCATCCATGACTATAACCCTCGCTTTCGTCGTACAATACAGACGCAGGTCTGTATCTGACTATAGAATATCACAAAAAACTTCGGCACGCAATCCCTTTCGCCTAATTTTTTGTTTTTCTAGGAGGAACAACCATGATGAAAAGCGCAACGCTCCTGCTCTATGGCACGCCGTCGTCTCGAGAATTGGCTAAACTGACATTGGAAAATCAACCGCAAATCCATCGCATCGACGCCGCGGAGGATTTGGGCGAAATCAAGCTGTTCTGCTCTCAGCCGATTCAGGAACGCGAGCTCGTCTCCTGGCTGGCCGAAAGCGGAATCAGCGGCTTCCGCATAGCGGAGCGTCAAACGTTTTCCAGAAACGGCTTCCCATCTTCCTTGTAACACAGTGTGCCAAATTCATCAAAGGTGAGCACAATCGGCGCGCTGTGGACGTATTTGAGGATCTCATCCATGCGGATGCTGTCGCGGAAGCTGACGAAGGAAAAGCTCACGCCTGCGCGCTTGGCGCGCCCCGTGCGGCCGATGCGGTGAATATAGAACTCCTGCTTGTCCGGCAAGTCATAGTTAAAGACCGCTTCCACGTCGTCCACGTCAATGCCTCGCGCCGCGACATCCGTGGCCACGAGGATCTCAAATTCACCCTTTCTAAAGCCGGACATGACCTTGTCCCGCTGGGACTGGCGCACATCCCCATGCAGGCATTCCGCACTGTATCCGGCCTTTTGAAGGCGCTCGCACAGGCGCGCGGTCATGTCCTTCGTGTTGCAGAAGATCATCACACGCTTGTATTGATCCGAATCGAGCAGATACAGCAAATGCTCGTACTTTTGCTTCTGGTCGGATTCCACGATGTATTGGGTAATATTGGGTTTGTTCTCCGCCTCCGCCTGCACGACAATCTCAATCGGGTCGTGCTGGTACTTCCAAGAGACGGTCAGCACGTCCTGATTGGTTGTCGCGCTGAACATGACAAGCTGCCGATTCGGATCCGCGCTTTCGATAATCTTTTCGACGTCGTCGATAAAGCCCATCTTGAGCATCTCATCCGCCTCGTCGAGCACCATCGTATGAACGCAGGACAAACGAATATTGCCGCGCTGCATGTGATCGAGCAGACGCCCCGGCGTTGCCACGAGCACCTGAGGCTTTCTCTCCAACGCACGCATCTGCTTGATAAACGGCTGGCCGCCGTAGATCACCGCAATCTTGAGCCCCTTGATGAAATGCGCAAGGTTGGTCAATTCGTCGGCAATCTGCTGTGCAAGCTCGCGCGTGGGGGCAAGCACAATCTCCTGAACGGCGGAGTCGTCCAAGTTGACATATTCGAGCATGGGGATACCAAAGCCGAGCGTCTTACCCGTTCCCGTCGGCGCAATGGCAATGATGTCATGCCCATCCATCATCAGCGGAATACACTTTTGCTGTATGGCTGTCAGGCTCTGAAAGCCCATCCAGTCAAACGCCTGCACAACCTCCGAGCTGATGCCCATGTCGGCAAGCGGATGACCCTCTTGCGTGATCTGTGTATCGTTCAAAGCTCTTTCCCTCTCTGTCTGGATTTCTCATCCCTTATTGTATCTCACTGTGCGCAATGTTTCAAGAAAAAATGCAAGATTTTCACTCCGTATCCTTGTTTTTTATTCTCTCCCCCTTCTGCGCCTCAAACGCGTCGCCAACGGTGGCGCTGCTATTCCAAAGCAGAGCGCGCAAAAACATGGGTTCCGACAGCAGCGCGACGCCATCCTCCCCTTCTACAAGGAACGCCGCGGCCGGCGTCCGGTCCATCGCGCCCAGCAGCGTGTACAGCGGCGTTCCGGCGCTCACTCGGTATAGCGTCAGCCTGCGTGCCCTTTTATCCTCGGCCGATGCCCGCTCCTGCACGACGGCGTAGAGGTTTTCGCCCAGCAGCGCATCCCGGCTCGAAGCAGCGCAGACAATCAGATAGCTTCCAACGATCAAAAGCGACAGATTGACCACACCCAGCTTCACGGCGCCGTATACCCCCAGAAGGATCAGCGCGCCCCCCAGCGCCATGCCCAGCGCCGTCAACATGCGCAGGAGCAGAGAAACCCCCATCACATAATACGCCGTGCAAAAGACCATGCGTCCCCCGTCCAGGGGCAGCGCCGGAAGCAAATTGATCAGCATCATCGCCGCGTTTGCCACGATCATCTGGCGTATCCACTCTTCAGGGATGGAAAAGCGCCGCCCGGCAAACCCAAGCAGCGACAAAAGCAGATAATTTCCAGCAGGGCCCGCCGCCGCAACGCATATGCCGCGGATCCCTTTGGAAGGACTCTCTCCCTCTTGATACGTCATCATGCCGCCAAACGGCGTGATATCCACCCGTTCAAATCGTTCCCCGATCCATTGGGCCGCAAGGGCATGCGCCCCCTCATGCACAAGCAGCGCGGTCACGGCGCATACGGCCTGAACCGGGGAACGAAAGACGGCAATACTCAGCAGATACACGGCAAAGGCGGGATGGACCCGAACGCGCATGGCTCACGTCTCCCCAAATACCGGGTTCACAGACAGTCCGTCCCTTCGAAGCTCAAAGGCCGCAAACCCGTCTGAGGATCCCAGCTTCTGTCCGGCGGAAACATAATCGTCCTCCCCCACGTCGACCGCACAAAGCCCGCTGTAAACCGACTCATAGCCGCCGCTGTGCAGCACGCGAATCGTGTATTCATCCTTTCTGTTGCGCACGACGGTCATGACCTCGCCTTCCCGGCAGGCCACCACATCGCCGGAACATGCGTATTCAAACCAAGGCTCCGATTGGCTCCAATCATGCTCGGCCTGCGCCGAAACGGGCCGAACGACGGCGCCCGTATCCTGCTCCTGCGTGAGAAAGACCATCGCGCTTTCCGGCAAAATATTGCTGACAAATTGCAGCCGCCCCAGCGTCTGGTCATATTCAAAACCGGCGGTAAGGTGGCTCATCACAGCCTGCGTCCCGTCGCCGCTCAGCGCCAAGGCAGCGCCGCCGGCACACAGACACAAAAAGGCGGCTGCAAAGATGGGCGTAGGTCTGTGCAGCCGCTTGCGCGGTTTCTCAGGTTTGCTGTTTGTCCAATCGCGCTTTTCGCGCGTGTGCATCTGCGTAACGACGATCCTGCGATCATCCATCCGGTCATTCATCTTCATCGCCCTCCCGCTCTTACTGGCTTCTTCCACACAGTATGCGGAGCTCGAAGCCGGGAGAACGGGCAAATGCGGCTACGATTGCTTCTTGTCGGTCAAATCGATGGAACTCTTGTGCGCCGTCACGTTGAGCACAAGCCCAATGCCGGCCATGTTCACCACGAGATTCGTGCCTCCATAGCTGATAAAGGGCAGCGGAATGCCCGTGATGGGCATGACGCCGATGCACATGCCGATGTTCTCGTACACGTGAAAAAGCAGCATGGCCATCACGCCGACGATAATCAGCTGGCCAAACTTGTCGCGCGTATGATACGCCAGCAAAAGCATCCGATAGATCACAAACGCATAGAGCGTCAGCAGCACAATCGCGCCGACAAACCCCAGCGTCTCCCCCACGACGGAGAAGATAAAATCCGTGTGATTTTCCGGCACGTAATTCAGGTGCGTGAGCGTCCCCTCGGCCCACGCGCCCTTGCCGTATAGCCCTCCGGAACCGATGGTGATCTTCGAGTTGGTAATCTGGAAGCTGCTGCCCGTCGGGTCGGATTCCGGGTCCAGGAACGCGACCAGACGCAGCCACCGGAAGTTGTTTGTCGAGGCCAAATAAAAGACCACCGGCGTCATCGCCGCTACGGCGAGGCCGCCCAGCAGGAACATCCACCTCAGCTCAAATCCGGCGGCAAACAGGAGCGCCACAAAAATGACGCAGAAGACCATCAGCGTGCCGATGTCCGGCTGCAAGAGGATCAGCAGAGCGGGAATGCCAAAGTGAATACAAATGTAGACAAAATAGCGGAACGTCGGTATCGGCCTATCCGGATAGCGCGTCAGCGCCTTGGACAGCGTGATGATCAACGCGAGCTTTGCCAGCTCCGATGGCTGGAATGTGCGGTCGAGGAACTGGAACCAGCCCGCCACACCGTTGATCTTCGACGTGGTCATGACCAATGCCAGCAGCAGCACGTCGACCACATAAATCATCGGCCAGAGCCTGCCGATGATGTCATATTTGACGCTCATCACCAGCGCGACGGCGATCATGCTCACCACAACCCACATCAGCTGAAGGCGGCCGTTGTTGGCATCCATAATCAGCTCTTGGAGCGAGCGGTCCGAACCAAGCGTCGGATCGTAATTGGCGATGGTGATCGCCAGCACGCCGTAGAGCGCCAGCAAATAACTGGCGACGAGCAGCGGCCAGTCAAAATGCGGCTTGGAAAGCCGGCTATTGTCTGAGTTGCGCATAGATCATCGTTACTCCTCAAATCCTCTCGCTGCCAAGCAGCTCACTGGCGATACCGCGCAGGGCTTTGCCTGCGGGGCCGTCGCATTCCGTGGCAAGCCGTCCCTTTGCCGCGGCGATGGGAATCCCCTCGTCCTCCGGAACGACGCCGATCACCGGGTAATCGAGCGTCATTCTCACGGCGTCCTGTTCGTATTGGATTCCTTGGCGCATCAGCATGCGGCTGACACGGCAGAGAATCAGCGAGCGTTCGGCCTCTCCGCTGTCCGTGACGCTCATCATCCGCTCCGTTGAACGGATGGAGGCGTCATCCGGTCTGAGCACGGCAATCAGCCTGTCCCGCCCGCAAAGCACGCCGCGCCCCAGCCAGCCGCAGCCAGCAGGAAGATCCATGACGAGCAGGTCGCACAGCGAATGCAGCGCCAAGAGGACGCCCGAGAGCTCGTCGAGCATCGTTCCGTCGTACAGAGAAGCGCAGGCAAAGCGCAAGCCCTCCACATGGGGCACGGGATACAGCGCCGCTTGGAGCGCAACCTGCTGTGAGGCGACATCGGCCATGTCCAGCGAGATCACGTTCTGCATGCCCAAGGCGAGATCCGCGCAGCGCGCAGCGCCGGAGGCGTCCAGATAGATGGTTTGCCATCCGGCCTTTGCCGCATAGACGGCAAGCGAGAGCGCGACGGTGGTCTTCCCCACGCCCCCGCTGCCGGAACACACGGCCCAAATTCTGCCCATCGCCCTCCTCCTCTCAATACGCCAAGGAGTTGGACGGAGCCATGAAGTCCTGCGAGTCGAGCGTCTGATGCTCAAGGTAATACTTGAGCACCTCGCGCACCGTGATGGAGCAGTAAGCGCCGCTGTACCCATGAGGAATATAGACGCAGATAGCGACCTGCGGATCGTCGTACGGCGCAAACGCGATCATCCACGCGTTGTTCTCCAAGTCGATCTTTGTCTTCTCGGCCGTGCCGGTCTTCGCGCCGATGATACCGGAGAGACTCTCGTATTCGTCCCTGAAGAATCTCTGGGCGGTACCTTCCGCCTCCGCAACGCCCTTCATTCCCAGCCGTATCGCAGCGAGGTATTCGTCCACGTTGTCTCCCTCAATCTGGGAGGCCAGAATCGGAGAGCTCTGGCTGAGCACCTCGCCGTCCGGCGAGATGATGGAGTCGATCAATCTGAGATCATAGACGTATCCGCCATTCGCAATCGCGGCGATATAGCGGGCAAGGGCAACCGGCGTAACCGTCGTGATCGACTGACCGACGGCGCACATGATCGCCTCGCTGCCGCCCCATTTGATCTCGTTGAGCATGATATAGGTGTCGCCGCCGACGATTTGCAGATAGACCAGCTCGCGCGGCATGTCAAGCTCCTCCATGAGGATGTTCCGAATCTCGGGCAGCCAGTCGCTCTGGTTGTAATCGACCGCCATATCCATGAGGCGCTTGACGCACTTGTCAAGCTTTTCGTCCTCAAAGGTCATGCCGTATTTCTCGCCGACGTTCACAAGGTTTTTCCTGATGTTGTTAAAGACGATGGATGGGCGCCACGTCGCCTGCTCGGCGGCGCTGATGGCCTTGTTCTTGTCGTAAAGCGTCGTCTGACTGCCGACGTAGCCCTGAAGCTCGCCTGGAAGGTCGATGCCCGTCTTGGTGGTCAGGCCGTACAGCGCGGCGGTTTTATAGAGCTGATCGTCCGTATTCTCGTAGAGTCTCGATCCCACTTCATAGAAGAAGTAGTTGCATGAATGCGTAAGGCCCTCGCTGACCGTCTGGTCGGCATGCGCGGCCAATGCGGTCGGCGTCTGCCTGACCCAGCACTGCGGCGGGTTGCTTGAGTCGTATTTGGTGTATTTGCCGCCGTCGCTGATCGTCTCCGTCAGCGTCAGCTGGCCGGAAAGCAGGCCGGCGGTCGCCGTCACGCCCTTGAAAATCGATCCCGGCGTATCGCGCGAGCCGATGGCGTAATTGACCAGCGGGTTGCGCTCGTCCAGCAGGATGTTCGCCGCCGCTTCGCCGCCTACGATAAAGGCGTTGGGGTCATAGGGCGGGTAGCTCGCCAGCGCCAGCACGCGCCCTTCCATATCCACCACGACCACGGCGCCCTTTTCCGCCAGCTCGATGGGATTGGAATCAAAATCGCGCGTCGTCCCCTGGAGCACGGTCTTATTGGTGTTGAGCCATTGATCGTTGTTGAGCAGCTCTTCCTGCGCATCGCGAATATAGTTGATATTCTCTTCCAAGGCCGCTTCCGCCACGCGCTGAAGGTTTGAGTCGATGGTCAGCTTGATGTTGTTGCCGTCCGTCGCCTCGGTGGTGGAAAGCGTGCGGTTGACCGCGCCATACCGGTCAATCTCCACGACGCGCTTGCCCACGCGCTGCGTCGTACAGGCGCTGAGCCAGTCTTCCATCGTCTTTTCCACGCCGTCAAGGCCGATCAAATCGGAGAGCGCGTAGCCCTTATCCTTGTAGGTGGAATAGTAGGTGTCGTAATTTTGAATCTTGCCGATATAACCGATGACGTGGCAGGCCATCGTTCCGTTGGGATACACGCGCTGGGTGCTGACCGAAACGGTGATTCCCTGAAGGGTGAGCGCCTTGGCCTCGATCTCGATGACCGTCTCCCAGCTCACATTGGAGGCGATGGTGATGGGTCTGGAAAGGAAAGCGTTGTTCTGCATCGTCTCCCAGACGCCGAGCACCTTGATCTTCTCCTCCGTGCTCATGGTATCCGGAATACCGTAGCGCGTGCAGAGCTTGTCAAAGAGTTCCTGCTGGGGATACGTCTCCGTGTCCGCCATATAAAAGTTGCTGCGCCACATCGACTCGCGCGCGGCCTGCTGAGCCTGCGTATAATCATTGTTGTTCCAAGTAAAGACCCAAAGGCCGGTCATCTCGTCCTGCTTGAGGGAGAACGACGTGTCCATCGTGCCGCCGTTGCGCTCGACGATCTCGATGACATCGATAATCGCGCTCGTGTACACCTGGCGCTGGGAAAGCGTGTTCCCCTCCTCGTCCGTCTCCGTCGGCACGTAATTTGGATCGCGATAAAACTGGACATTGTAAATCTGCTTGTCATAGGCAAGCGTCAGCGAGTTCGTGTCCATGATCGTACCGCGCGAGCCCTGACTGGTGATGGTTTTGGTCTTCTTGCTCGTGGCGGCGCTCAGGTTCTCCTCGTATCCGGCGACCTGCAAATTGAACAGGCGCACGACGAGCACGCCGAACAGAAACGCGACGAGAATCGCCATCGTCCGATAACGAGCCTTGTAAGTCTTGTTCACGAAACGTACAACCTCCGAAGTAGCTTAGCGATGGGGTTCTGTAACATCCTCTTCTTGTTTCTTCTTCATGCGTATGGGATGCCAGCCCATGAACCGGCGCAGCAGAAACGCCACCGGGATGATCATGACCGCGCTGTATGCTGCGCAGGCCAGCAGCCGAATCAGCGCCACATAGTTCTGGTCCGCTCCGATCAGGAAGAGATAGCCGACGTTGACGGCTTCCTTGGCCGCGGTCAGCACAAAGCACGCCGCCATCATCTCCAGATAGCTCTTATGCCTCAGCTTGCGCAGCGGCCTGCGGATCGCCTCGCGCAGAAGCGTAGCCGCCCAGCCGATGAACGTGTAGCCGACCAGATTGATCGCCAGCACATACCCCACGCTGGCATCGTAAAGCATGGCCATGAGCGATCCGGCGCAAAAGCCGGTATACGGCCCGCCGTATGTGCTGATAGCCACCAAGAAGGTCACCAGCAGATCGGGCGCGATGCCCGCGATGCGGATATAGCGAACCAGCGTCGTCTGGATCACACAGGCCGCGACGGTCACCAGCAGCAGCCGGAGCATTCTCGACAAATCCTGTTCACCTCATCCTGTCGTCACAGATCTTCCGGGAAAATATCGTCTTCCGTCGGGATCAGATCAGGGTCGATCGTCGGCGTGGCTTCCGGCTGAGGGGTGGGCGTGGCCTCAACGAAGTGCTCTGCCAACTCGCCCATCGCCTCCTCGTCGATAATGAAATCGACCACCTCCGGCGTTGTCGTCGGAGCCGGCGTGCTCCGCCCCGGCGCATCCGGCAGAGGCACCGGCGTGGAGGCGTTCAGCCTCTCCTCTTCGATCACGGCCTGCGGTCTGGCGGTAGCCACCGGCGCGATGATGATCTCGGTATTGTCGTAATTCTCCGGCATTTCCTCGACATCCGCGCGATAGCGAAGAACCATCACGTTCTCGATGTGCTCAAAATCCGCCGCCGGCTCGACGACGATATAGTGTTTATTGTCCTCAATGGCGCGCGTGCTCTCGCGCACATAGCCGATCAGCAGCCCCTTGGGGAACGATACGCCCACGCCGGAGGTGATCACGCGGTCGCCCGGCCTGGGCACGCTGTCCGCCGAGAGATAATACATGCGGCAGAGCGGCTCTCCCGTGCTTCCCAGCGTTCCTTTGATCGCGCCCTGATCACGGCTGCTTTCAATGAGCGCCGCCAAGCTCGCCTGATCGTCGATGATCGAAACGACCTTGGCGGTCGAATCAAACACCTCATAAACATAGCCGATCAGGCCGTCCGGCGTGATCACCGCCATCTGCGTGTCGACGCCGTCGCTTTTTCCCTTGTTGA
This sequence comes from Clostridia bacterium, assembly GCA_030536875.1. Classification (GTDB taxonomy): domain Bacteria; phylum Bacillota; class Clostridia; order Christensenellales; family Aristaeellaceae; genus Ventricola. The sequence continues at coordinate 28,812 of JAUNPI010000005.1, read as the reverse complement.
TGGTAAAGCTGGAGAAATAATTGCCCGATTCGCTGGCGATGACGCGCGCGACCACGGGATCCATATCCGCCTTCTCCTCGAACTCGCCCAGCATGGCCCTCAGCTGCGCGTTCTCTTCCTCGAGCTCCTCGTAGAGAAGGCTGCGAAGGATGAGCTCGTCGTTCTGCGCCTTGAGCTGATTATATTCATATTCAATGTTGCTTCTGAGCTTTACGCGATACAGATAATTGGACAGCGATTGCGTCACGCCGGAAACGATGCTCTGTATGGGCGTGATGACCTTGTTAAAAGCCCCTTCCGGCGAAAACAGCAGGCCGCTTGACTGGTGATACGCCGTCAAGCCCATCAGCACGATCAGAATGAGGACGATCGCCCTGCGAAGCACATTGTACAGAAAAGGATGTTTGTTCTTCATAGCCCCACTCCGTCTCAGCCGCTGACCTTGCCCGTGCCGCCCAGCATGTCAAAGTGATCGGCCATATAGCCCGCGCCAAGCGTCGTGCATTCGCCCGCATCTCTGGCAACGGAAACGGGCACGCCGAACTCCGTGGCGATCAGCGTATCCAGATTGGGCAGCGCAGCGGAGCCGCCTGTCAGAAAGATCCCATTTTGCAGCACATCCGAGGCGAGCTCGGGCGGAATGCGCCCCAGCACCCATTTGATCGCGGCGAGAACCTCCGAAAGCGGCTCTCGAATGGCCTCGCTCACGCGCGTCATGTTGACGTCAACCGTCAGCGGCATGCCCGTAGCGATGTCACGTCCGCGCACGACCGCGATGTGCTCAAGCTTGCTGTCCGCCGTCACGTCCGGCAAATCGAGCTTCAGCTGCTCCGCAACCCGGTCTGTCACCAAGATCGCGTGCTGTTTTTTAAGGAAGCCGGCGATCGCCTCGTCGATCTTGTTGCCCGCCACGCGCACCGAGTGCGAGAGAACGATACCGCCCATCGAGACGATGGCAACCTCCGTCGTTCCCCCGCCGATATCCACGATAAAGTTGCCCTGCGGCTCATAGACGGGCAATCCTGTGCCAAGCGCGGCGGCAAAGGCCTGCTCGACGATAAAGATCGACTTTGTGCCGATCTTTTCGATGGCGTTGATCACCGCGCGCCTCTCCACCTTGCTGACCTCGCTGGGCATGGTCACCACCACGCGCGGGCGGAAATAATGGCGCGTGCCAATCGCCTTGCGCACAAAGTAGCTGATCATCACCTGCGCCATCTCGTAATCGATGATGACGCCGTCGCGAAGCGGATGCACGACGCGAATGTCCCCGCTTGAACGCCCGATCAGGTCGTCCGCCGCATCGCCGACCGCGATGATGTTCTTCGGCCCGTCTCCCCGCGTGATGACCACGGATGGCTCGTTGACCACAATGCCCTTGTCCTTCACGTAAATGCGCGTATTGTTGGTGCCCAAATCCACTGCGATATCCGGCGAAACAAACTGAAAAACTGCCATGTACAAAACTCCTGAATGCTGATTTGGTCCGGTTTACGCGTCCATCTCCATGAGCATACCGCGTAGCAGCGCCATCGGCAGCCCCACCACACAGGAATAGTCTCCCTCGATGCGGTCGATAAACATGCCGCCCTGTCCTTGTATGCCGTATGCCCCCGCCTTATCCAGCGGCTCGCCCGTGGCGATGTACGCCTCGATCTCCTCCGGCGTCATCTCCACAAAATGCACGCGCGTCTCCTCCGCGCGGCTGATCGCTTTCCCCGTTTGCGTATTGATGAGCGTCATGCCGGTAAAGACGCTGTGCCACTTGCCCGACAGCTCACGGAGCATCGCTCGGGCGCGTTCCGGCGTGCCGGGCTTGCCCAAGATGCGCTCCTCATCGCAAACCGTCGTATCCGCCGCCAAGACAAGGGCTCTCTCGTGGCGCGCGGCGACGGCTTCCGCCTTGCGGCGCGAGAGCTCGAGCACCATGTCCCGCGGCGCGCCGTCAAAGGACTCGTCCGCCTGCGAAACATCCACCGTGTAGGGAAGACCCATGAGGTCCAGAATCTCTTTTCTTCTCGGCGAGCCCGATGCCAGAACAATGAGAAGCCTGTTTGATGCCGTCATGCGCGTATATGCCTCCAGTAAAGCTTAATTTCGTTTCATTATATCATATTCTGTCTGAGATTGCATCAGAAAATCAGGGATTTGGTCAAACCGCCGAAAAAATCGGGCCGCGGCGAAACGTTTGATCGCCACGGCCCGGAATGATGCCTATCGTTTTATCAATCATCCACAAATTCGATGTGATCTTTCGTCATCGATTTCACCCGGGCCAAAGAATAGACATCCATGCCCGCATCCTCCAGCCGCTTGCGGCCCGGCTGGAACGCCTTTTCGATCACAATGCCTATTCCGCCGACCGTCGCTCCGGCCTGGGAGGCGAGGTTCAGCACGCCGAAAGCCGCCTCTCCGCTGGCGAGAAAGTCGTCGATAAGGAGCACCCTGTCGCCCTCGCCGAGGAATTCTCGCTTGACGGTCAGCTGATACTGCGTGCCCTTGGTAAAGGAGCGGACGGTGGTCTCCAGCAGATCGCCTGTCATGATCTTCGAGGTCTGCTTTTTCATGACCACCAGCGGCAGCCCCAACGCCAGCGCCGTGAAAGCCGCGGGCGCGATGCCGGAGCTCTCGATGGTGACCACGCGGGTAAACGCCCCCTCCTGAAAGCGGCGGGCAAACGTCTCGCCCACCTCGCGCATCAGCCGAACATCCACCTGATGATTCAAAAAGGAATCCACCAGCAGGACGTCCTGATTGATTGCCCTTCCCTTTTGAAGGATCGCTTCTTTCAACATTTGCATATGGATGATCCTCTCCTGTGCTGAAATATACGAAGTATTTTACATCATCGGGCGAAAATCTTCAAGCTTTTTTGTCGCCGAAATGCGCTGATCACCAAAAATGTTCGCAGGAAGGCCTTGGCGCCGGGCGGCACGGCGGCGGATAAAGCGGCGGCATAGGCGGGCAGGACGGGCGGCAGCTTTCCTTTCCCCCGACAAGCTCGCAGCGGCTTGCAATGGTCTGCAAACAGATCTCCAAACAGACGTTAAACGCGCATGGCGGGCAGTGATGAAAGCTGAGCACGGCGATTTGCGCGCCGCGTCTGAGCGTACCGCCGCATTCCCACGGCCTGAGGCAGCTGTCAACCTCCAATTTTGCCGTTCCCTCCGCGCGGCATCCTCTGCCGTCGCAGACACGGCAGCAGACGGTCAATTGAAGCCGCGTGCCCGGAGAGCAGCTTCCGCATACAGTTTGGATATCGAGAACCTCCACGCCTGTCAGACACAGCGGCGGGCAAAGGCCGCACGGCAGGCCGCAAACCTCGATCGTCCCATCGAAGCAGAGATTTTCTCTCTGATTTCCGACGATTTTTTCCACGATATACCCGCCCACGGGGCCGCAGCCACAACCGTGATTGGGGCGCTGCGGCCTGCACGGGCCGCAGCTCAAACAGCCGCCGGGCATCCGGCGATCTTGATCATATCCCACGATGAAACCCTCCTTCTCTTGACACGGAGTCATTTCATCCTATGCCAAAGTCCGGAGGGCTGTCAGCGGCGATTGCCGCATATTCGCTCTGTTTCCCGTTCGCAGCCGGCCAAGTCCTCGCGAATCTGGCGAAGAAGCGCCGCGCAAAGCGCCTGACGGCTCTCATACTCCGTCCAATCAAACCATTTCGTCCGCACATCATGACGAAACCATGTCCATTGGCGTTTGGCATAGCGCCGCGATCCCTGTTTGATCATCTCCACCGCGCGTTCCATCGTGATTTCGCCGCGCAAAGCGCTCACAATCTCCTTGTATCCGATGGCCTGCATCGCCCCGCCCTCTCTGCGCGGCTCAATGCCGCGAGCCAGCAGCGCCTCAACCTCGCCGATTAGCCCGGCCTTCATCATCTCGTCTACGCGCTCATTGATGCGGGCATACATCCGCTCTCTGGGCAGCGACAGGCCGTAGACCAGCACGCGATAGGGGCCTTCCCGCTGCGCCTCGTCCCGCTGTTCGCTCTTGGCCCTTCCGGAAGTCATGAGGATCTCAAGCGCGCGGACGACTCTGCGCGTATCGTGAGGATGCAGCCTTCCGGCTGTCTCGGGATCCGACTGCGCGAGCATTTGGTGCAGCCGCGTTTCTCCGCCTTCGCTCGCGGCAATATCGTTCAGCTTTCGGCGCAGCTCCGGATCCGCGCCGTTTTCCCCCAGCGTCATCTCATAGCTGAGCGCCTGTAAATACAGCCCCGTTCCGCCGACAAGCAACACGCGCTTTCCCCGAGAGAGGATATCGTCGATCGCCTGCATGGCCATCTCGCGATAGCGCGACACGGTGAACAGCTCGTCAGGCTCCGCCACGTCAATCATGTGGTGACGCACGGCGCAAAGCTGCTCCCGCGTCGGTTTTGCGGTTCCGATATCCATGCCCCGATAAATCTGCATGGAATCCATCGAGACAATTTCCGCGTCCAATTCCCGCGCAAGAAAGAGCGCCGTGTCCGTCTTGCCCGAGCCCGTCGGTCCGACCAGCGCGCAGAGAATCGGTTTCAACGCGTCCGCCTCCTTCTCCATCCGCCCATCGTCAATCGTTGATCCGGCGGAATCGCTTTTCCAGTTCGCTTCTGGTGAGCACAACCACGAGCGGGCGCCCGTGCGGGCAGGTCGGCGGCGCGCCGGTCGCCAGCATATCCGACAGCAGCGGCCGGATTTCCTCCATCGTCAGCCGGTCGCCGCCCTTGACGGCCTTCTTGCAGGCCATCTGCAGGATCGCGTCCCGCCGCTTTTGCTGCGTGGAGAGCACGCGCAATTCGCCCAAATGATCCACCATATCCAGGAATGCCCCCCGGCTCTGCGGCACCCCCAATACGTTGGGCACGGCCCGTATGCTGTATGCGTTGTCCCCAAACGGCTCCACATCAAACCCCGCCGCGCGGATTTCCTCGGCATAGTTTTCAATCTTCGCGCTGTCCTGCGGGGTGACCTGAACCACCTGCGGGGCCAGCAGCACCTGCGAGCCCTTGCCCTGATCGATTTCGCGCATCAGCTTTTCGTACAAAATGCGCTCGTGCGCGGCATGCTGGTCGATGAAGATCAGCTGCTTGTCATTTTGCAATAGGATATAGGTGTCAAAGGCCACGCCCACCATTTGGTAACCCGCCAGCGCCGCGCCAAGGCCGTCATCTTCCTGACCGGCAAGCAGCGTTTCCTGCGTCGGCGCACCTTTCGCCGGCTCTCCAGCCTCGCTTATCTCTTCCTCTTCGGCCTTTCGAACCGTTCCTCCGCTTGATTCCGGCTGCTTTGCAGGGCTTGGCGCGGGCGTCTGCCGCGTCTGATCTGGGCTCGCCTGCATCGAAGGGATTTTGCCCGCCGCCGGCGCTTCGAGATGAGAAAAGCCCATTTTCTCCCTCGCCTTGCCCTGCAGCGCGGATTCTCTGAGCGCAGCCCCGCCAAAGTATTGAGCCACAAAGGATGTAAACGCCGCCTGCTGCACGGGTGTCGGCTTGGCCGCAGGCTCCCTTTCGTCGGTCGCGCCCTCCTCCCGCCTCTCTTCAGGCGCCGCGTAGGAAGGGCCTTCGCTTGCCTCTGGCTGCGATAAGACGCGGGCGGCCTCTTGGCGAGCAGCTTCGCGCCCCTCCTCCGTCTGCGTGTCGATGACGCGGACGACGCCGGGCTGAGCCTGCACGCCTTCCTCCTTGACCAGAGAGACGCGCGGCGCGCCCATCAGCGGAGAGACCGCAAAGCTGTCGCGCACAGCGCCGCTCACGCTCCCGAAGATGAGTCTCTCGTCGCTGAAGCGCACCTCCAGCTTGTTGGGATGCACATTGACATCAACCATGCCGACCGGCATGTCGATATTCAGCACGCAGGTCGGGTAATGCCCGATCGTCACGCGTTCACGGCATCCCTCTTCCAGAGCCTGCGTGAGCAGCTGACTGCGTATTGTCCGCCCATTGACGATAAAGGTCTGGCGCTGACGGCTTGCCCTCGCCTGCGCGCCCGCACCGACAAGGCCCGTGACCGACACGGCCCCCTCCGAACGGACGGCAATCATCGCGTTTGCGTCCTCCCGCCCATACAGGCAGAATACCGCGCTGCGCAGATCCCCGTTCCCGGAGCTAGCGTACACCTGCTTGCCGTTGTTCATGAGCCGGAAGGCGATATTCGGGTGAGCCAGAATCATCCTCGCGATCACATCCGCAACCTTGGAGGCCTCCGTCACAGGTTTTTTGAGGAATTTCAGGCGTACAGGCGTATTGTAAAACAGCTCGCGCGCAACGATGGTCGTCCCCTGCGGGCTCGCAGCCTCAGCGATGCTCTTGATGACGCCGCCTTCGTTGATCGCGCGCATGCCCGTGTCTTCCCCGGCAAACCGCGTGGTCAGCGTGAGCTTGGAGACCGCCGCGATCGAGGCCAGCGCCTCGCCTCGGAAGCCAAGGGTATGCAGGTCATAGAGATCCTCCGAACGGCGAATCTTGCTGGTGGCATGGCGCTCAAACGCCAGCCGCACATCCCGGCTGGGTATGCCCCTTCCGTTATCCGTCACCCGCAAATAGGTGATTCCTCCATCGCGAATCTCGACGGTCACACAGTTTGCACCCGCGTCAAGGCTGTTCTCCACCAGCTCCTTGACCGCGGACGCGGGGCTTTCCACCACCTCGCCCGCAGCGATCTTTCCGATGATCTCCTCGTCCAGTCTGATAATCGGTCTTTGCTCCACGCCGAACCTCCTGTGCCTCAAAGCATGCAAGCCTTCCATGCCATATGTTCCGTGTTATATGCGCCGCGCCTTTTCCTTGAGCGCGTCGATGGGCGTCATCGCCATCACGTCAAGCGCGCGGAGCTCTTCGATCAAATCCATTGCGGGCGACTCGAACAGCCCCACCTGCTGGGGCGCCCTGTCTGTGTCGCTGCTCAAGATGTTTTGCCCGATGCTGCTCTGGTTGACGTCGTTTGCCTCAATGCGCGCAAGAATCTCATGGGCGCGCATGATCACCGGCCGGGGCAAACCGGCCAGATGCGCGACGTGAATGCCGAAGCTCTTGTCCGCGCCGCCGCGCTCAATCTTTCGCAGGAAGATGACGTCCTCGCCGTGTTCCTTCACGCTGATGCGGTAATTGACCACGCCCGAGAGGCGGCCCTCCAGCTCGCTCAGCTCGTGATAGTGGGTGGCAAACAGCGTCTTCGCGCCGATTCTTTCCTTGTCGACAAGGTATTCCACGACCGCCCACGCGATGCTGAGGCCGTCGAACGTGCTCGTTCCCCGCCCGATCTCGTCGAGCACGATCAGCGAACGCGGCGTCGCGCTGCGCAGAATGTGCGCCATCTCGTTCATCTCAACCATAAAGGTGGATTGTCCGCTGGCCAAATCGTCCGACGCGCCCACGCGCGTAAAGATGCGGTCGATCACGCCAATGGTCGCGCTGTCCGCCGGCACAAAGCTGCCCATGTGCGCCATCAGCGCGATGAGCGCCACCTGACGCATGTAGGTGCTCTTGCCCGCCATATTGGGGCCGGTGATGATCAGCATGCGGCTGTCCTCGCCGTTCATATGCGTGCTGTTGGGCACAAACTGTTCATCCCCGCTAAGCCCGTTCTCCACGACGGGGTGACGCCCGTTTTTGATGTCGATCGCGCCATCCTCGGTGATCGTCGGGCGGACATAATGTCTGCGCACAGAGGCAACGGCCAGCGAAAGCAGGGCGTCGAGCATCTTGAGCGCCGCCGCGGTTTTCTGCATGCGGGGAATCTGCTGCGAAAGGAACTCCCGAATCTCAGTGAACAGCCCTTGCTCGAGCCGCAGCGATTTTTCCTGCGCCCCCAACACGGTCTCCTCGATCTCGTGCAGCTCCGGGGTCATATACCGCTCGCAGTTGGCCAACGTCTGCTTTCGGGTGTACCGGTAGGGAACTTGATCATAGTTCGATTTGGTGACCTCGATATAGTAGCCAAAGACCTTGTTGAATTGGATCTTGAGGTTTTTGATCTTGGTGAGCTCGCGCTCCTTGGCCTCCAAATCGGCAATCCACTGTTTGCCGTTCGCCGCCGCCTCACGCAGCTTATCCAGCTCCGGGCTGTACCCCTTTTGGATGTAACGCCCATCGCTCATCAGCGCCGGGGCATCCGGGTCGATGGCGCGCGTGAGCAGCTCCACCACGTCGTCAAGCGGCTCCAGCTGCCCATACAGCTCCAGAAGCAGCCCTTTGGGCGAAATCTCCTCCAGCGCGCCGCGGATGGCCGGAACATGCGAAAGCGATTGACACAGGGCCAAGCAATCCCGCGCGTTAATCGACTGATACGAAATCCGGCTGAGCAGGCGTTCGATGTCGTAGACCTCGGCAAGCTCCTGCCGCAGAAGATCCGTCGTCATATCCGCCGCCGCCAGCGCGCCGACCGCATCCAGCCGCGCGTCGATCTCCTCTTTCAGCGCAAGCGGCTGCTCGATGAAGCTGCGAAGCATGCGCCCGCCCATCGCCGTACAGGTATAATCCAGAATGCCCAGCAGCGTACCCTGCTTTTGCCTCGAACGCATCGTTTCGGTCAGCTCAAGGTTCCTTCGCGCCGTGTGATCCAGCATCATGTAGCGCTTGTCATGATACTCGGCAATCGCCGTCATGTGTTCAAGCGCGTTTTTCTGCGTTTCGTTCAGGTATTTCATCATCGCGCCGGCGGCGCGGATCCCCAGGCGCAGCCCCTCGATGCCAAACGCGTCCAAAGACTGCACCTTGAAATGCGCAAGCAGCGCCGCCTTCGCCTTGCCGTATTGGAACCACGCGCCGTCCTGTATGCCCACGGGAAGCGCCGTCGCGCCGGAGGGCAGCTCGGCGTTGGCGATGATCTCCTTGGGCGAAATGCGCACAAGCTCATCTTGCAGCCGCGTTGCAGCCCTGTCGACCTCATAAACGAAAAACTCGCCTGTCGAAACATCCGCAAACGCAATGCCCGCGCGATTTCCATCCATGCAGATGCACAGAAGATAGCTGTTTCTGCGCTCATCGAGCACGGATTGCTCGATGACCGTCCCCGGAGTCACCACTCGGATGACGTCGCGCTTCACAAGCCCCTTCGCCGTCGCCGGATCCTCCATCTGCTCGCATATAGCGACCTTATATCCCTTCTCGATCAGCCGGTTGATATAGGTTTCCGCACTGTGAAACGGCACGCCGCACATCGGCGCGCGTTCCTCAAGGCCGCAGCTCTTCCCCGTCAGCGTCAATTCAAGCTCCTTGGAGACGAGCTTCGCGTCGTCAAAGAACATCTCGTAGAAGTCGCCCAACCGGAAAAACAAAATCATACCCGGATAGCGTTCCTTCATCTCCAGATATTGACGCATCATGGGGGTCAAATTCGCCATCGTCTATCCTCCGTCACACTCTTCTCGGGTAAAAAACACGCATGATCAGTGGCAGCCGCCGCAGGAGCCGCAGTTGCCGGTGCAGCCGCCGCCCTGCTCCACCTCGCCGGTGAGCATGAACTGCAGGACGTGGTTCACCTGATTCATGAGTTCGGAAAACTGCTGACGCGAGGACGTCATCGCGTCGACGGCGGGCATCGCGTTGAGCTTCTGCTGCACCTCGTCCATCTCCTGTCCATAGCTGGCAATCAGATCGGGATCGGGCTCCTCCTGGCGCATGACGTTGCCAAGCGCCTCCTTGAGCTCGAGAAAACGGCCCATCGCCTCCGCCACGGCGGGATCGCTCATGGCGGCCTTTTCGGTGATCTGCATGTTCTTATACTCGTCGGAAGCGACAATCGCCTCGCCCAGCGCGCGTGCGCATTCGGTAACCTTGCTCATCAATCCATCTCCTCCTTGAATTTTCCTGTTTGTTTCAATGTTGCTTCAATTTTGATTCAAATGCTGCTTCATTCCAAAAACCTGTTTCGTCCAACTCAATCGATCCGCTCGCCTCTCAGCGTGCTTTCTCCCGCCGAGGTGATCCTCACGCGGACAATTTGCCCGATCAGCTCGCGGCTTCCGGGGAAATTGACGGTGATGTTGTATTCATTTTTGCCCGCCATCTGCGTTTCATCCCGCTTGGATGCCTCTTCCACCAGCACGCTGTGAACCTGACCGATATAAGCGGCGTAGCGCTCGTGCGTGATTTCCTTCTGAATGGCGATCAGCTTTTGAATTCTGCGGGAAGAGACCTCCTCCGGGATCTGGTCGGGCATATCCGCAGCCCGCGTTCCGACGCGCGGCGAATAGATAAACGTAAACGCGCTGTCGTAGCCAATCTCACGCACGAGCGAACAGGTATCCTCAAACTCCTCCTCGGTCTCGCCCGGATAGCCGACGATCAAATCCGTCGTCAGGCTGATGTCCGGCACGCGCTCGCGCAGCCGCGCCACGCGCTCCAGATATCTTTCGCGCGTATATCGCCGGTTCATCGACTGCAGCACGCGGTTGTTTCCGTGCTGAACGGGCAAGTGAAGCGCATGACAGATGTGTTTGCCCTTGGCCATCACCTCGATCAGCTCGTCGGAAATGTCCTTGGGGTGGGAGGTCATAAAGCGAATGCGCTCGATGCCCACTTCATCCAGCTTTTCAAGCAGCTGCGCGAAGCTCAGCTCGCCCTCCACGTCAAGGCCGTAAGAGTTGACATTCTGCCCCAGCAGCATGATCTCCTTGACGCCATCCGCCTTCAGCGCGCGCGCCTCCTCGAGGATGCGTGCAGATGCGCGGGAGCGCTCCCGCCCGCGGACATACGGCACGATACAGTAGGAGCAAAAGTTATTGCAGCCATACATGATCGTGATATAGGCGTGATACGGGCTGCTCCTGAGCACGGGCAGATCCTCGGGAATGCTCCCCTCGTCCTCTCGGATGACCTCGACCACACGGCGGCGCGACGTGACGGCCCTGAGCATCAGCTCGGCGAAGCGATAGAGATTGTGCGTGCCGAAGGCAACGTCCACAAACGGGTATTGCCTCAGGATCTGCTCGCCCATGCCCGGCTGCTGCATCATGCAGCCGCAGACGGCGACCATCAGTTCCGGCCGTTCCTTTTTGAGCTCTTTGAGCCAAACCACATTGCCCAACGCCCGGCGCTGCGCATTGTCGCGCACGCAGCACGTGTTGAAGATCACAAAATCCGCGCTCTCGCGGCTCGCCGCGCTCGTCATGCCCATCTCGTGCAGCATGCCTTCAAGCTTTTCGCTGTCGTGTGCGTTCATCTGACAGCCATAGGTCACCACGCAATAGGTTTTCGGCCTGTCTGCAAGCGCCGCAAACTCGCGCATCACCTCCTTCTGTCGAGCGATTTCCTCGGCAGGGAGTTCAATAGCCTGTGTCCTTTTCATCTTTTTATCCTTTCGCCAACGGCATAGCGCCCTTGGGCGGCGCATCGTCGGCGCCAATCTGGTCGATATCCACTTTTTCAACGTGCCGGCCCGCGGTGGGCGCCGCGTAAACGCTTGCCCCCTGCGGCGCGGTCCATTCAGCCAGCGCGCTAGCAACCCCCGGCGCGCAGCGCACCACAAACGGGCCGCGCTGCCCGGCAAGCGCCAGCCGCCGAACCGCATACAGCGCCCGGCGCGCAGCCTCCTCGCAGGAGACCACCTCCCCCGTCCCCATACAGGAAGCGCAGCTCGCGCGCAGCCTCTTGCGCAGCTCCTCGTCGGTTCGCTTGCGCGCGATCTCCATAAGCCCCATGTGCGTAAGGCCATACACCTTGACCTGCGCGCGATCTCGCCTGACGGCCTCCCGCATCGCGCAGGTGAGCGCATGCCTGTGCTCCGCCTCCTGCATATCGATAAAATCGACGAGGATCATGCCGCCGATATTCCGCAGCCGAATCTGCCGCGCAACCTCGCGTGCAGCCTCGAGGTTGACGCGAAAGGCGGTTTCTTCCACGTCCTTGCCCAGCGTCATCTTCCCGGAATTGACGTCGATCGCCGTGAGCGCCTCACAGGGATCGATCACCAAATAGCCGCCGCACGGCAGCCAAACCCTCCGCTTGAGCGCACGCGCAATCTCTTCCTCCAGCCGAAAGGCGTCAAAAATCAGCTGCTTATCCTCTTTGAAAAGCTCAATCCGCGTCTGAACAGGCAAAAAGCCCTTTTTCTGTTCCTGCGCAAGCGCGTCCGCGCAAGTCTGGCTGCTCACGACGACGCGCGCAAGCTGCGAATCTCCCAATTCGCGCGTCATACGGCTGGGAAGCGAAAGGCGCTCAAGTAACACGCCGGGCTTCACCATGCCCTCGGCACGGCGCTTGCAAAGCTGCCACCGCTCAAAGAGTTCCGCCGCCTCTTCGGCTATAAGCGCCTGCGTGACATCCCGCGACGCCGTGCGCACGATGAGGCCGCAGCCCGGTGGGCAGACGGCCCGCCCCGCCTCTTCAAGCGCCGCGCGTTCCTCTTCGCTTTTGATCTTCTTGGAAACATGAACGCCGGATCCCTCGGGAACGAGAACAAGGCTCTTCCCCGCAAGGTTGATTTTCCCGCTCACGCGCAACCCCTTGCTGTCCGTAGGCTGCTTCGCCGCGCCCTGCACAATCAGAAAATCGCCGCAGCGCAGCCCGCCCCCGCCTTCCCGCGTCTCCTTGAGCGAAAGGAAAGCGTTTTGCTCAAGACCGATGTTCACAAACGCTGCGCAGACCGAAGGTCTGATTTGTTCGACCCGACCATAAAACAGGCTCTCGGTCTGGCTCTTGTTCCCGACTCGTTCGCTGTGAAACTCGCAGAGCTCGCCATCCTCGGTAACCGCCGCGCGCACGATGTCCGGCCCACAGTCCAAATAGATGATTCTCTCCATCGGTTATAAATCAATCAGCGGAATCATCCGCCCGTCCTTTTCACCCAGCAGGGCTGTCCTGCGTATCTCGCAGGCGGGCCTCTGCGCTCCCGCGTAGGCGCACAGCGTCTCCAGCAGCAGCTCGGGCTTGAGCGTCGCCGCCTCCACAAAGGACACGCGCACCGTGAGCACGGCCTCCCCCTCGCCGCTCTGTTCGACGGCGAGCTTGTGAATCATCGGCCTGATGTTGACCATCGTCTCCGCCCGCTTGCTCTTGCGCAGCGCCATGATTTCACTCTCTTCCAGAAACGCGGGAATCACCGCCACGATCTTCATCGTATCCCCGCCGCGCAGGCGAATGCGGTACTCCGCTTGGCGAAGCTGCGCCGTCACCTTTGGGAAGGCGTCCTCGACAATGCGCACGCGCGAAGCTGCCAGCGCCGGCGGAAGCACGCGATTCATCGCCTCAAGGCACTCCTCTTCCGTCACCTCGCCGGAAAGGGAAATGTCCAGCAGCTCCGCATCTCCCGGAATACCCGATGACAGCGCGGAGGCAAACGACATCACGATGTGCGGGTTAAAACCGTTCGAGTAGCGAATCGGCAAGCCGCTCCTTCGCAGCGCGCGCTGCATCGTGCGCTGTAGGTCAAGCAGCCCCAAATGCCGGATGATATCGCCCTTTTGAAATTGCAAAAGCATCCTCATCGCCCTTCGCACGCTCCTTCAAATCGCTTGAGGCCGCACCCTTGGCACCCCTTGCGGCAGTCCGGCGTGGTGACGGCCCGCATGGCCCTCTCTCGCTCCCGCCAGAGGTAGGCCTCGGTCACGCCCGCATCAATAAACGCCCACGGCAACAGCTCGCCCTTTTCACGGCGGCGGTTGGCGTAAAACGCCGGATCAACTCCGCAGAGCTCAAACGCCTGCATCCACTTTTCAAAGGAGAACTGGTCGCTCCATCCGTCGAAACGGCACCCCAGCGACCATGCCTTTTCAAGCACGTCCGCCACCCGGCGGTCTCCGCGCGCAAAGACAGCCTCGAGGAAGGAAACCTGCGGCTCATGCCAGTTGAACTCCACGCCCTTGATGTGCATGATCTGGCAGAGATGACGCTGCTTCTCTTCAAATTGCTCGATGGTGTCCTGCGGCTCCCACTGAAACGGCGTAAACGGTTTAGGCACAAAGCAGGATGCGCTGCAATTGACCCGCAGGCCGCGCGCCCGAACATTCCTCGGCGTCTCAAAATATTGGCGGACCACCTTCTGCGCCAAATCGGCGATGCCGTCCAGATCCTCGTATGTCTCCGTCGGCAGGCCGAACATGAAATACAGCTTAATGCTGCTCCAGCCGCCGGCAAACGCATCGGTCACCGAGCTCATCAGATCCTCCTCGGTGATTCCCTTGTTGATCACATCGCGAAGGCGCTGCGTTCCGGCTTCCATCGCATACGTGAGGCTCGTCTTGCGCACCTTCTGCGTCTCTTCCAGCGTCTCCTTGAGCTCGCTGTCCAGCCGAAGCGAAGGCAGCGAAAGCGCGACGCGCTTTTCGGAAAAGCGCTCCATCAGTTCATGCGCCAGCTGCGGCAGACAGGAATAATCGCCCGTGGAAAGAGACGAGAGCGTAATTTCCTCATAGCCGGTCTCATCCACCAGCTTTTGGGCCAAATCGAGCAGCCGCTCCACGCTTCGCTCGCGCACGGGGCGGTAGATCATGCCCGCTTGGCAAAAACGACACCCGCGCGTACACCCGCGAAGCACCTCGATATTGATGCGGTCGTGTACGATTTCCATAAACGGCACGATGACGCTCTCCGGGTAAGCCGCCTTGTCAAGATCCGCCACCATGTTTTTTACCACCGTGCGCGGCACGCCCTCCTGCGTCGGCTCAAACGAAGCGAGCGTTCCGTCCTCGTGATACCTCGCCTCGTACAGGATGGGCACATAGACGCCGCGAAGCCGGGAAAGACGCCGCAGGCATTCCTGCCGGGAGACCCCCTCCTGCTTGCAGGCCTTCACGACGTCGATGGTCTCCAGCGTGCTGATTTCCCCGTCTCCGATGGAAAAGGCGTCGATAAAGCGATACAGCGGTTCCGGATTAAACGCGCATGGCCCGCCCGCAATGACGATCGGATGATCCCATGTCCTGTCCTCGCTGTGCAGCGGAATGCCGGACAGCGAAAGGATTTCCAAAATGTTGGTGTAGCTCATCTCGTACTGGAGCGTGATGCCCAGCATGTCGAATCCCGCCACAGGCGAGCGCGACTCGATCGAAAAGAGCGGAACCCCCGTCTCGCGCATGAGATCCGCCATATCCACCCACGGCATAAAGACGCGCTCGCAAAGCGCATCCTCTCGCTTATTGATGATGTCGTATAGAATCCGGGAGCCGAGATGCGACATTCCCACCTCGTAAACATCCGGAAAGGCGAAGGCATAGCGTATGGCGACGCTGGAGGGATCCTTGATCACAGCGTTCATTTCGCCGCCAATGTAGCGTGCCGGCTTCTGCACGCGGTCAAGCAGCGCATCGATCTGTTCTTTTAGCAAAGCGTTTCCTCCCCACGGTACAATCTTTTACATTTTAATCTGTTTTCCCGATAGGGTCAAGCCCATCGCAAGACCCATTTGCTTTCCCGACATATTTTTGTTCGATTTGCCTAATCGCCCATTGCGCATGGACGCGCACAGCCTCAAACGGGAGCTGCGCCCATGCCCGCAAAGCCGGCAAATCCTCCTCTCTCCTGCGGTTGCCGGCCAGCAGCGCAGCCTGCGCGCGCACGCGTTGGGGGCGGGCGGCATTTTTGCCGATCTCCTGCGCCAAGCGGCGCACGCCGGCGGAAAAAGCCGCGTCGTCCGCCGTCAAAAAGTCGTCCAGCTCAAGCCCCAAGCCTGCCCTCTGCGGTGTTTGGGGCTGCATCGGGCAGACGCGCTGGCAGATGTCGCACCCCAGCAGCCGCATGCCCATCTTGGGCCGCAGCGCCTCCGGCACCACGACGCCCTCCATCATAAAATTGCGGATACACCGCTCCGGATGGCTCATTCCCCGAGCGTCGATGGCCTTCGCCGGACAGGCCGCCGCGCAGCGCCCGCATGCTGCACACGAGGCGCTTTTTCCCCCTTCCGGCCTTTCCACGGGAGCGGGGATGTCGGTCGCCATGAGGATGATCACCGTCCGCGTGCCAAAGCAAGGATGAATCAGCATGCCGTTTTTCCCAATCACGCCCAATCCCGCTCGAACGGCGGCTTCCCTCGCCGGGAAAGAGACATTGGTCTTTGCCCTCACGCCCTTCTCCAGCAATCGGTTTTCCAATTCGCGCGCCGCATGATACGCCGCATTGGATGCGCTGTAATAGCTGTCTACGAACACCGCGTTCCCTCCGGAGAGGGCGCACGGCGCATAGGGCCACAGCATCACGGCCAGCGAGCGTACCCACGGGCACTCCTCCGACGGAAAAAAGCGGAGCTGCCTGCGCTCGGCGATTTCAGGCCCGCGCGCCACGGCATCCCGCTCCGCAATAAAATCCTCCGCGCCGCACAGCGCAGCCTCTCCGAACCCAACCTCGCGCGCCCACACGGCGAGCATCTCCGCATCCGCCTGGCGCCCCGTCTCAGCCCGCATGCTCATGGCGCCGCTCCGTCTGCTCCCTCTCGCACAGCCGGCGATATCGATCGCTGACCTGTTGAAGCTGGAACTCAAAGTCTCGCTTGTCCTTCTCCTGAAGGGTGGAGAGAATGAGCCCTGCGATGAACATGAGCAGCGCCGCCAGCATCATAACGCAGCAGGCGATCAGCGTCGGAAAGCGCGGCACAAGCCCCGTGGTAAAAAACTCCATGAGCACAGGAACCATGAACGCGGCGGAAAGCGCAGCCATTAAAAGAGAAATCATGCCGAAAAACGCAAAGGGCTTGTAGTTCTTATACAGCCGCGCGATGGTCAAAAGCACCCGCACGCCGTCGGCGTAGGTGTTGAGTTTGGATACGCTCCCTTCCGGCCTGTCCCGGTAATCAATGACGACATTGCGCACCAACATGTTTCGGTTGATCGCGTGAATGGTCATATCCGTCTCGATCTCAAATCCCTTGGAAAGAACAGGATATGTCTTGACAAACGCATAGCTGAACGCCCTATAGCCCGTCATAATATCCTTGATATCGCTGCCGAAAAGACGGTTGATCGCCCCTCGCACAAGTCCGTTGCCCATATTGTGAAACGGGCGCTTATTCTGGGTAAAGTAGGTGCTCGACAGCCTGTCGCCCACGACCATGTCTGCCTGCTCTTCAAGCACAAGCCGGGCCAGCTGCGGCGCGGCCTCCGCCGGGTAGGTATCGTCCCCGTCGGTCATGACATAGCAATCCGCGTCGATCTCCCTAAACATGCGCCGGATCACGTTTCCCTTGCCCTGCATCTGTTCGCGGCGAACGACCGCCCCTGCCCGGGCGGCAATTTCGGCCGTGCCGTCCGTGGAATTGTTGTCGTATACGTAGATCGTCGCCTCCGGCAGCGCGCGTCTAAAATCGCGCACAACCTTTTCAACGGTCTTGCTCTCATTGTAACAGGGAATCAGCACGGCAATACGATCTTTCATTTCACATTCTCCAACGCGTTGTATTCTGCGCATATTATAGCATACTTAAGGCAAAATGCATAGCCGCATGTTTTTGCCCGGCGGAAAATCGCGCTCGCCGTTTGGGCAAGCCCATCCTTGACGTTGCGCTTTAGAGCAATTCCAAATTCAAAAAGACGCGCCATGCAAACGTGACGCGCCTTTCATGCCTGTGAATTCGTATTACTTCGTGCCAAACAGCCTGTCGCCCGCATCGCCCAAGCCGGGGATAATATAGCCGTGATCGTTGAGCTTCTCATCCATCGCTGCAACGAAGATATCCACGTCCGGATGATCGGCCTGCACGCGAGCAATTCCCTCGGGCGCGGCAATCAGGTTGACGAGCTTGATGTTTTTACAGCCGCGGCGCTTGAGGAAGCGAATCGCCGCGGACGCGGAGCCGCCGGTGGCGAGCATCGGGTCGACGAGCAGGATCTCGCGCTCCTCCGCGTCAGCGGGCAGTTTGCAGTAATACTCCACGGGCTCGAGCGTATTGGGATCGCGATAAAGGCCGATATGCCCCACCTTCGCGGCGGGCACGAGGCTCATGATGCCGTCGACCATACCCAGCCCCGCCCGCAGAATCGGGACGATCGCCAGCTTCTTGCCGGCGATAACTTGGGTCTGCGCGCGGCAAATCGGGGTTTCAATTTCGACCGTCTTGAGCGGCAAATCACGGGTAACCTCATAAGCCATGAGCATGGAAATCTCATTGAGAAGCTCGCGGAATTCCTTGGAACCGGTCTCTTTGTCCCTCATCAGGGACACCTTGTGTTGAATCAGCGGATGATCCATCACATGAACCTTAGACATGGCGTATCCTCCTTTGCGGCGTAGCACATGCCGCCGCATCCTGTGTTTTTTCTATTATAGCATTTCGATGCGGACGCGGCAAGGGGCCAAGGCGGTTTTTTTAGCGCTGCATGGTTGGGCCCGCAGCGCGGGGTTGTTTTAACGGCTGCTCTGGCTCAATCTGCCCGGCGGCTTTTTGTCCCTCTCCTGCGCTTGACACACCGCGTTTGCCCGCGCTATACTAATACCATGTTTTTCTGGTCATTCTATTCATAAACACAAAACGCCTTGCGTTGTGGAGGTAACCCATGCTCTCAAGACCCCTTTTGGACAGAATCGCCTTCTTTGGCATCAGCTGGTATGCGGTGCTCATCGTCGGCGCCATTCTCATCGGTCTGGTGCTGTGCAACCGAGAAGCCCAGCGCCAACACCTGCCGCAGGATATCATGGTCGACTTTTTGCTCTACGCCATCCCTCTGGCCATCATTGGCGCGCGGCTTTACTACGTCCTCTTCCGTTTCGACATCTACGTTGAAGATCCGATGGCGATCTTTGATATTCGTTCGGGCGGCCTTGCCATCTATGGCGGCATCCTCGGCGGCCTTCTCGCCGCGCGAATCGTCTCGCGCAAGCACGATGTGCCCCTGTCCACCCTGCTGGATATCGTAGCGCCCGCGCTTGTCCTCGGGCAGGGAATCGGCCGATGGGGCAACTACATCAATATGGAGGCCTACGGCCTGCGCATCTCCGAAGAGGCGCTGCAATTTTTCCCCTTTGCCGTTGAAATCCCGGTGGGCGACGTCTGGTATTGGCACATGGCGACGTTTTTCTACGAGTTCTGCTGGGACATGCTGGTCTTCGTCCTGCTGCTCTTCGTTCGCCGCAACTGCCGCCGCAGAGGGGATGTCTTCTGCTGGTATTTGCTCTCCTATTGCGCCGGGCGGACGGTCATCGAGGGGCTTCGCAACGACAGCTTGACCTTTATCAGCGAATTTGTGCGCATCTCTCAGGTCCTTTCCGCCATCGTCGCCCTGTGTGTCGTGGTCTATTTCTTTCTGCGCATTCGCGACCGCATCAGCGCGGTCACCATCGCGCCGCTGGTCAGCGCCGTGCTGTGCGTGGTGACAACGTTTCTGGGCGAATTCGAGCGCGGCGCTTACAGCTCCCTGTTTACGATTTCGCAGTTCAGCCTTGCGGCCCTGCTTCTCTCCCAGCTGGTCATCATCGCCCTGTGGACGTTGGACAGCGGACGCTTTGACCTGAGGACCGCTCTGCCTTTGCTGCTTTGCGGCTGCCTGATTGCGGCGCTGCTCGTCTTGGGGATCGGCCGCGCCAATGAAGACAATACCTATTATGTCACCCTGCGTCAGTGCGCCGCCATGCTTCAGCTGATCCTGTGCGGCTGGCTGCTGTGTTATCCGTTCTGTCCCAATCCTTCGGAGAGCGAACGCTGACGCGGCCCTCAAGCGGGCGCATTTGCGTTCAGGCTCCATGATCCGCATGAAAGGCAGGGATCCGCTTTGCAAGAGCAGCTCACGCTCCTCAGCGTCCGCCGCGTTCACAGCCGTGCGATGCTTGTGCTTTCCAACGGCGAAACGCTCGTCATGCCCCGCGCCATGCTGAGGGAGCGCCCCTACCGCGGAGGCACGCCGTTTGACCGCGCCTCGTACGAAGCGTTCATACGCGATCGCGCCTATCCCTTCGCTATGGAAAAAGCCGTCGCCCTTCTGTCCATGCGCTCGCGCACGGAACGCGAGCTGCGCGAGGCGCTGCGCCTTGCCGCTTATCCGGAAACCGTCGTCGAACGCGTGATTGAAAGGATGTCCGAGGCCGGTTACGTCGACGATGCCGATTTTGCCAAGAGCTGGGCAGCCTCGCGCACATCCAAGGGCATGGGCGCAAGGCGCATCCGCATGGAACTGCGGCAAAAAGGCGTCGCTTCGGAGACCATTGAAGACACGCTCACAGCGTTAGACGAGGAAGATTGCTTTGAAGGCGCGATGAAAGCCGCGCGCAAAGCCGCGCACGGAAGAGATCTCTCCTCCCCCTCGGACAGACAAAAAATCACCGCGGCATTGCTTCGCCGCGGATACGATTATTCGGCAGCGCGGCGCGCGCTTGCGGCCCTGCTCGAAGAAGAAGATCATCCATAACCTTCTATCAGGAAAAGGGACTGTCGGGATAATTCCAAACATTCTAAGATAAAAAAATCTAAGTCGGTTAAGCCTTTGAGGAGCTTGGGGCTCTGCCCCAACGCCCCGCCAAAGGGCTTTCCGGTCGCCCTTTGGAAACCTTCGGGCGCAAATAACTTGATTTTTCCTTAGAATATCGGGATTCTTATCCTGACATTCCCTCTTCTTTATGCCCGACCCGCTTGCTCTTCCGTCACGGATTACCGGCCCGCGCTTCCAGCACGCGCCGGATGATCTTCGCCACGCCGCCACCGTCGTTGCTCGCCGTCTCATATCGGCATACCGCCTTGACCTCCTGCGAGGCGTTCCCCATCGCCACACTGTGGAACGCGTATTCGAGCATGGACAGGTCGTTTTGCGCGTCGCCGACCGCCATGACGTTTTCGCGCGTGAGCCCCAACTGCTTCGCCACGTGGGAAAGCGCCGCT
>JAUNPI010000005.1:0-8073 GCA_030536875.1 Clostridia bacterium | reverse complement strand
TCCCGCCTCCGGCGGCATGACCTCGATGTTCCCCGGCCCGGAACTGGTGATTTGCAGATGGGAAAGCGCGCGGCGAATCTCCTCGCGAGCAGGCCGTATCCGCGCGTCAGCCGTATCGCCAATGTCGCTCTCGCCGCCAACGGCAAAGAGCTTCATGATGCCCCTGTCCGCCGCCTCGCGGATCGCCGCCTCGCCATAGCGCGCGCCGATCAATCCACGCTTCACAAGGTGATACACCCACTTCGAATCGCCGCGCACGGTGTTGACCATCCCGTCTTCAAACCCGTTGATCATGAGCCCCCAGCGCACGAGAATGTCCAGCGCCGCATGCGCATCTTCGGGCACAAGGTTGTGCCGAAGGAGGATGCGCCCTTCCGGCAGCGGCCCGTCGCTGGCGCGGGCGCCGTTTCCCGCGATGATCATGCAGGGCAGGCCCAGCCTGTGAATAAAGTCGCTGGCATCCTCGAGCATGCGCCCCGTGCTGATGCACACGCGAATTCCCGCCGCATCTGCGTCCCGGATGGCCTCGATGTTTTCCTGCGGCACCGTGTAGTGATCAGAGCGCAGGAGCGTGCCGTCCATGTCCAGCGCGATCAGTCGAACGCGATTCATACCTGATTCCTTCCCCATTCCTTCCCTCTGCACTCTCTTTCGTGGCTTTCCCTCTGTTCTGCCCTTCGCCTAAAACGGGCAGCGCACCTCAAAGCAGCGTCCGTCCAAATAGGCCAGCGCTCCGCCCGTATGGAGCACGAGCTTCGTCGCCCACAGCTGCTGTCGCCTAACGCCCATCCGGCGGTTGAGCGCGCGATCCCCGTATTTGTCGTCCCCCAGAATCGGATGACCGATGTGCGCCAAATGCGCGCGAATCTGGTGCGTCCTTCCGGTGATCAGCTCGACCTCAAGGCGCGACAAATCGCCCTGCCGTTCCAGCAGGCGATAAGCCGTTACGATCTGCTGCGCGCCGCGCGCAGGGTAATCCGTCACCGAGACGCGGGCAATCTCCGCGTCCTTGCGCAGATAGGCCCGCATGACGGCTTCCTCCTGCGAAGGGCATCCCTTGACGCGGCAGACGTAGAATTTCCGGTTCGTCCTCTCCGAAAACGCCTTGAGCGCCGCCTCATAGGCCTCGTCGTCTTTGACAAACAAAAGCAGGCCGCCGGTCTGCACGTCCAAGCGATGGCAGAGGTGGACATGATCCGTCCTCTGGCCGGCATCCCGGAGATGCTTGAGCGCGCGCGTAAGCGCCGTATCCCCCGAAAGCGGATCATCCTCGTTTTGCGAGGCAAGCCCCTGAGGCTTGTCAATCAGCAGAACGCGATCGTCTTCAAAGACAATATCGGGCGGCGGCAGTTTCTTTCCCGCCGCATTTTCCAGCGCCGCCTTGGGAAAGAAAACGCGAATCTCCTGCCCGGCCCTCACGTACACATCGCTTCCGGTCTTTACCCCGTCCACACGCACATCGCGCCGCTTCAGCGCCTCCTCGAGCGCCCAAGGGGGCAAATCCGGCGCGCTTTCCCGCACAAGCGCGGAAAGCAAACGTCCTTCCTGTTCCTCCGAGACGGTGAATTGCATGGTTTCCTTCCCTCCCGTTTCGCCTCATCCTTTGCAAACGCGCGCTTATTGCAGCGCCGCGCATTCCGTGCTCTCAATCCACTTGGGCGTCATGTAATACATGTTGGACAGCGCGCCGCGCATGGAAGCCGAAAGATACACAATCAGCGAAGACTGCAGCACCTCTTCGAGCGCGGAAAGCGGCGCGCCCTGTTTGCATAAATAGCGAAGATTGCGCGCAACGTCGCTGCCCCGGTGCCCATCGCGCAGCGCCCCGGCGATGGCGCGCTCAAGCTCCGCCTGAAGCGGTATTTCCTCCGGCAAAATGTCCATGCAGCCGCGCGGTTCCTCGGCCGGCGGCAAGAGCAGCCCGCTCTTTCTGCGCCCGGAGACGATCAGATGATGCGGATCGGCAAGCGCCGGATGCACAAGCATCACCCCTCCGCTGTAATCCACACAGTCATAGCTCGCCCAAAGATAGCGTCTGGAAAGCTGCATGAGCAGTTCGTCCTGCTGTTTTTTGCCTCCGAACACCTCGCGCAAAATCAGCTGCTGGGGCTGGCGGTCGTCCATCGCGCCGACGCGATACAGTGTACCGCTCAAATAGCTGCCAAACGCCTGAAAGCGCTGGCGAATCTGCTCGTGTTCGGGGCGCGAAAATGCCTTGGCCACCGGGCGGACGACGGGCAGCTCCAGCTCCACATACGGTTTCCCCGAAACCAGCCCCACGCTGGCCCAAAGCCTGAGCGAAAGCGCTCTGGCGGCCTCCAGTTCCACGGCGTCCTCGATTTGGGCGCTTCCGCCAAGAATCAGCGCGCGCTCGACCAGCTCGTGTTCTTCGTGCGACAGGCAATCCGCCTGCTGATCGAGGGTCGAAAGCACGGTGTTCCAAACCTCGGCAATCTGCTGGGCGCGCATCGGCTTTCGCTCAATGTCCTGCCAGCTTTGCTCAATCTTGCGCATCAGCGCCGCCGGCGCGAGCGCCTCCAGCCTTCCCGCCCCCAGCGGCGGCAGCTGACCGACCATCTGCTCAAATCTGCGCCGCTGCATCGCCTCGATGGTCTTCTCCTGCCAACCTCCGACAAATATCTCTTCCTGCCTGAACATACATGATCCCCCTCAGGATGTGATCGCGGGCTCTCCCGCTCCCGTGTTCGCCTCAGTCACATGTAAATGGCACCCGTGCGCGTCATGGGTGCCATTTCATGCGTTTATCTTTAGGAAATCGTGTATTCGTGCAACGAATCAATCGTCCACGCGCAAGACCCAGCCGAACGGATCTTCCAGCTCGCCGAATTGGATGCCGGTCAGCGTATCATAGAATTTCTGCGTCAAAGAGCCGATCTGCCCGCCGGAGATGGTGATCTCCCGCTCCTTCCACGCCAGACGCCCCACCGGGGAAACGACGGCCGCCGTGCCGGAGCCAAACGCCTCCTCGAGCTCGCCCTTCTCCGCCGCCTCGAAGACGTCCTCCACGGTGATGCGCCGCTCGTCGACCGGAACGCCCATGTGACGCGCCAGCTTGATAATGGAATCGCGCGTGATACCGCCCAAGATGGAGCCCAAGAGCGGCGGCGTGACCAACGCATCCTTGAACTTGAAGAACATGTTCATCGAGCCCACTTCCTCGATATACTTGTTCTCCTTGCCGTCGAGCCAGAGCACCTGCTCATACCCCTTCTTCTCCGCAATGTCTCCCGCGAGAATGGAGGCGGCATAGTTGCCTCCGGTCTTGGTAAAACCGACTCCGCCTTTAACCGCCCGAACCAGTTCCGGCTCCACATAAATGCCCACGGGAGCAAGGCCCTTGGGGTAGTACGCCCCCGAAGGCGAACAGATAATGAAGAAGCGATAGGTATGGGAAGCATGAACCCCCAGCATGACGTCGGTGGAAATCATCGTCGGACGGATGTAAAGCGACGTTCCCGGCGCGGAAGGAACCCAGTCGGCATCCGCCTTAATGAGCGCAAGCAGCCCGGCAAGCGCCTGCTCCACGTCGATGGCAGGCATACCCATCCGCTCGGCGGAGCGATTCATGCGCGCAAAGTTGTCGCGCGGACGGAAAAGCTGGAGGCCGCCGTCCTTGCGGCGGTAGCACTTCATGCCCTCAAAGATCTCCTGCGCATAGTGGAAGACCGTACACGCCGGATCCATGACAAACGGCGCATACGGCACGACACGGGCGTCATACCAACCGCGTCCCAGCTCATAGTCCATGATAAACATGTGATCCGTAAAAATCTTGCCAAACCCCAGCTTGGACTCATCCTCCGGCTTCTTTTTCGGGTTGCTCGTCAGCGTCACAGGAATCTCGTACATTGGTTTTTCCTCCATCAAAGTTCGGACAAAGTTCGGAATTTCGACGAACTTCGGGGCAAATCGCCTCAAATCGTAGCAAATCTATTTTATCGCCATCGGTATTGGCTGTCAAGAGTTCACTTTGCCGAATCCCGTCGAATCCTGAAACTTCCGCGGGAAGAAACGCCAAAAAGGGCTCCGGGGTACGTCTCCGCCCCGAAGCCCTTTGCCTAAACCGGCATATGATTTCCGTTTTTCCCTTGTTTTTTTATTCCGGTCGCGCCCTGCCCGCGCCCGTCTGCGCGCGCAGGATAAGCACGGAAAGCGCCGCCAGCATCGCGGAGGCCAGCGCTATAGCCGCAAAGCAGGTCATCGATATCTGTCCGAAACCCGCCGCCCGAAACGCGGAATAGATATCAAACAGCCGAAGCGTCGATTCCATCGTCGTGTGCAGAATGCCGGTCTGGCTGGCCAGCAGCGTCACCAGCGCCACGGCGGGATTGAGAAAAATGGTGGGCGGCATCCCTGCGATCACCCTCCAAGTGGGCAGCTGAGCCAGCTGTCTCAGCGATTCGTATGAATACCTCGCCGCAAGCGGTCCGTGTTTGGCCAATCCCCACGAGAGCGCGCCGATCGCCAACACGGCGAGGTAAGCCGAAATGATCGCCGTGATCGAGCGCCGGGTCAGTGTGGAGACCACCATCCCCACCGACAACGCCGCAAAGGCGATGAGCATGAGAGCCAGAAGCGTCAGCGCGATATCCGCAAGAGATACGCCGCCCGTCACAATCGACAGCGCCATCGCCGGAGCACCGCAGAGAATCAAAAGCGCGAGAAACGCAAAATTCTCCATCAGCTTTCCCCAAACGATCGACCAAGGCCCCACGCCCGTCACGAGCAGCAGGTCGAACGTCTGCCGTTCTCGCTCGCCCGCAATGCTCACCGCACTGAGCGCAGGCGCAACCAGAATAATCAGCATCAGCTGAAGCGCCGTCATCCAAATATAGCACTCCACACCAAGCCGCATCGCGCCAACCGTTGTTCCGCTCCCCAGAAAAGGCGTCATCTGAGAAAAGGCAAGCCCCGCCATGACGCCGGCGTAAGCCGTTACAATCGCCGGCGTCTTGACCGTGCGCATGCGCCTGCGCGCAGAAGATTCAAAGATCGGATTGAGCATCATTCCCGCGTCACCTCCATAAACACCTGTTCCAACGTCACCTTTTCCCGCTTGAACTCGCAAACGGGCAGCCCCAAGGCCATCAGCTTCGCAAGCAGGCGCGCGTCGCCCTCGTCGGATTCCGGCATGTCCATGCGCCAAACGCCCGGCTCGCGCTCGTCGGGCAGCGCATCGCAGACCGCCTGCACGGTCTCCCTTGCCTCCTGCGCGCTCTCCCCTTCCGGCGGCTGTGCAAAGCGAACGATCAGCTCGGCGTGCGCATGCATCTTCGTCTCAAGCGCTTCCACCGTTCCGCTGAAGATCAGCTTGCCGCGCTCCAGAATGCTCATCGAGCTGCACATCTGCGAAAGCTCCGGCAGGATATGCGACGAGATCAGCACGGTCTTGCCCATCTGGCCGATCTCTGTCAGAATATCGCGCATCTCCGCCCTCGCACGCGGATCCATGCCGGATGCCGGTTCGTCGAGAATCAGGAGCTGCGGGTCGTGAATAAGCGCTCGCGCGAGGCAGAGCCTTTGCTTCATGCCGCGGGACAGTCCGTCGACAAACGCTTCCCGCTTGTCCGTCAGCGCGATCAGCGCGAGCAGTTCGTCGATGCGTTTTCGCCTTTCCTTTTCACCCATGCGCAGGCAGCCTGCATACAGGTCAAGATATTCCCATACTTTGAGGTTGTCATATACGCCGAAGAAATCCGGCATATAGCCCACCTGCGCGCGCACCTTACCCGGATCGGAGACGACGCTGATGCCGTCCACCAGCGCATCGCCGGAATCAGGGCGCAAAAGCGTCGATAAAATCCGCATCGCCGTCGTCTTTCCCGCTCCGTTCGGCCCCACAAAGCCATGCAGCTCGCCTTGGCCCACAAACAGGTCAAGCCCGTCCAGCGCAACCGTCTTCCCGTATCGCTTGGTCAGCTTTCTGCAATCGATCACAGCCCGTCACCTTCTTCCCCTTCCCGTTCTGCTTGCTCAGCCGTTTCGTCCGTTCCGCCGGTTTCCGCGATTCGTTCCGTCTGATCTTGGGGCCATTCCTCCTCCGGCTGCGCGGCACGCGGCTGAATCTGCCCTTCGACGACGATCTGCGGCACATCGATGATGCCCGAGTTGATGTCGCTCACCCGCAGAAAGAACTTCCCTTCTTCGCTGACCGCTCTGCGCACCAGATCGCCGGAGATCACGGAACAGGTTTTCGTGTCAATCGCCGTCCACTTCTGATTGGCGTGGTCATAGACATGCAGACTCAGCGTATCGCTTGGCCAGCCGTACCTGTTCTGAATCACAACGCGAATCTCCGTCGCATCGCCCGGACGAATATCCTCCAGATCATATCCCAAGAGAATCTCCTGATCGCTTTCCAAGTAACGCTGTTCCAGCACAGAGGACAGCATCGGCGCCTCTCCCTCGCTTTGGTATGCATTCCATGCCTCAAAGCGCCCAAGCGGCTCGTAGAATCTCCCATCCTCCGTTCGGGTTTCAAACCTTATATTTTTGATCAACACGCTGCTCTGCGCCATACGCTCAATCGCGTCGCCATTGAGCGTGAGGCTCGTGCAGGGAACGCAGGTCCGGGCGATCAGGGAACACGGCATCGTTCCTGCCGCGCCGCTGTTTAAGACCATCCGCAAAAGCGAGGCTCTGAGTTCCCGGTCATATTGCTCCGTTTCGCCCAGCTGTTCGGCCTTAAAGTCCGGATCCTCGGCCGTCTCGGGATAGACGCACAGGTTGACAAACCTCGTCTGTTCGAGCGTATAAGGCATGAGAACGCCTTCCCGAATCACCACATCGCCTTCGTCGTCAAACGCATAGCTCTCCCTTGCCAGAACAATCTCTCGCTCCTCGCCCGGCTCGATGTCGCCCACGCTCAAAAAGCTCACGCCCGTGATCAGCACGGCATCCTCAAGCCGAACATCCGTAAGATTGGCAATCTCGGCGTGAAGGCCGTCTTCCGCCATGTAGGCCCGTCCCTCGACGGTTCCCTGCGGCATATGGTCGCTCATGATCACAAGCTCGCGCGTCACCCAAGGCGCGGCGTCACGCAGTTCAATCGCCGGAGCGTCGCCTATCGTGAGGACATCCCTCATTTCATCCGGCGCGCCGTCCCCTGCATAGCTGCTGAAATATCGGCTTGTGAGGCGTTCGATCGCCTCTCCGCTGGGCGCGCTTATGGTCACACGCGTCTGATCCGCATAGCTCAGCGTCGCATGCTCCTCCGTGTATGCCTTCCAATCCTCATCATAAACCGTCACATGCACGGAGGAAAGCGCTGGCTCATTGAGTTCCATCACGCAGCTTATCCCCACCATTGCGGCAACCCCCACGACCGCGCAGGCCGGTATCGCAGCCCAAAGGGCCTTGCGTCTGTCTCCACGGTTCATCATGGCATAGAGGCCAAAGCCAACGATCACCACATACGCGGCCAGCAGCAGCCCCGCAGGCCATATGCTCACGCCTCGGCTTACACGCTGCAGCGCGGCGGCGCTTGGATAAAACCGATAGTTGGAAGCGTCCTCCTGCGCCTGTATATCGATAAGCCGTTCGACCGCCGCTTCGGCAGCCTGCATCCCCGGTTCGAGACGGACGGCTTCCAGCCCTTTGCGCTGCGCAAACCACGCCGATGCGCTGCGCTCCGCCTGCCCCTCTCCGAGCAGCGCAACGCCTCCCTTTTGGGCCCACGATGCGAGCGCATTTTGCTGCTGCTCGCTCATCTGCGCAGGATCAAACCGATCCAGCAGCAACACATCGAACGCGCTGAGTTCCGTTTCGCTCTGCGGGAAACTGCTGCCGTCCAACGCCAATGCACGCAAGGCGCTCCTTTTCCCCATGCGCTCGCGGCCTCGCTGCTCAAGTTCATCCGCCAACGCCTGCGCATCCTCGTCCAGCACGCCGACAAGCACGGTTGACCGCTCGATCGAGCGCAGAGCGGTGACGCCGGTCTTCGCCAGCTCATTGCCCCATGCATCTCTCAGGATCACCTCGAATGTCTGCTGCGGAATCAGCGAGCAGACGGGGATCCGCACGCTCACCGTCTCCCCTGCCGGCACGCTCACG
>JAUNPI010000118.1 GCA_030536875.1 Clostridia bacterium | reverse complement strand
CCCTTCTATATGACGCTTCTCTTGTCCCTTCCGTCGTTCCTTTCGATCAGGCCGCCCGCTCAGTCTCGCCCGTACAGGTCCCTCGTGTATACCTTGTCCGTCACGTCGTTCAGATCCTCGTGGCAGCGGTTGGCGACGATCACGTCGCACGACGCCTTGAACGCCTCAAGGTCGCGCTCCACGCGGCTGCCGAAGAAGGTCTCCTCCTTCAGCGTCGGCTCGTAGACGACGACCTCCACGCCGCGCGCCTTGATGCGCTTCATGACGCCCTGAACGCTGCTCTGGCGGAAATTGTCGCTCCCCGTCTTCATCGTCAGGCGGTAGATGCCCACGACGGGCTTTTCGTTTCTCGGGTAGCCCGCCCGGGCGAGGATGCGCTCGGCGATAAA
This sequence comes from Clostridia bacterium, assembly GCA_030536875.1. Classification (GTDB taxonomy): domain Bacteria; phylum Bacillota; class Clostridia; order Christensenellales; family Aristaeellaceae; genus Ventricola. The sequence continues at coordinate 8,336 of JAUNPI010000118.1, read as the reverse complement.
GTCCTTGCGCGTGCGGTTGGCCTGAACGATCGCGCCGATGATGTTGTTGGGCACATCCTCGTAGTTCGCCAGCAGCTGCTTGGTGTCCTTGGGCAGGCAGTAGCCGCCGTAGCCGAAGGACGGGTTGTTGTAGTGCGAGCCGATGCGCGGGTCGAGGCACACGCCCTCGATGATCGACCGCGTGTTCAGGCCGCGCATCTCGGCATAGGTGTCCAGCTCGTTGAAAAAGCTGATGCGCAGCGCCAGATACGTGTTGGCGAAGAGCTTGACGGCCTCCGCCTCCGTCGGGCTGATGATCAGCGTGGGAACATCCTCGCGAATCGCGCCCTCGGCGAGCAGCGAGGCGAACGTGCGCGCGGCCTCTTCAAGGCGCGCCTCCCCCGCGCTCGCGCCCACGATGATGCGGCTGGGGTAGAGGTTGTCGTAGAGCGCGCGCCCCTCGCGCAGAAACTCCGGCGAGAAGAGGATGGCGGAAAAACCCGTCTCCTCGCGGATGGCCTCCGTAAAGCCGACCGGCACGGTGGACTTGACGACGATCACGGCCTGCGGATTGACGCGCATGACCTGCTCGATCACGCCTTCGACCGACGAGGTGTCAAAATAGTTCTTCTTCGGGTCGTAGTTGGTCTGCGTGGCGACGACCACAAACGCCGCGTCGCGATAGGCGGCGTCCCCGTCGGTCGTCGCCGTCAGGTCAAGCGCTTTTTCGCGAAGATAGGTCTCGATTTCCTTGTCCTGTATGGGCGAAACGCGTCGGTTGATCATCTCCGCCTTTTCGGCGATCAGGTCGACCGCCGTCACATGGTGGTGCTGCGCAAGCAGCACGGCAATCGACAGCCCGACGTAGCTGCAGCCTGCAACCGCAATCTTCATCACTCATCCTCCATCTTTCTCTAAACGCTTTGTCCATAAACGCTCTGCTCTCAGGCGTTCATCCCTCGCCGTGTTCCGCGCGCGTTCCCTTGGCAAACGCCTCGCGCTCCTGCGCCAATTCCGCATACAGGGCCCGGGCGTCCCACGCGCTGTTGGCCTGCGTGAGCACTGCCTTGAGCGCGACGGGCGGCGTCTTCATCTGGCGCATCAGGCGCAAAAGCGCGTCGACCATCCCCGCCGGGAACAGCGCCATCACCATCATCTCCTCGGCGACGGGCCCGTCCCCGTGGCGCACGCTCTCGGGCGCGGGAAGGCCCAAGAGCTCCCCGAGGGCAAGCCCCTCCTCCTCCTGCGTCACGACGCGGACGCGAATTTTATAGCGCATGGCGCAGAGCCTGATCTTCGAGAGCTTCTCCTCACCCATGTGAAAACACAGCAGCTGAGGCTGCGGCATGGTCCATCCTCTCCTTCCCTCATCGTCCGTCAAAAGCCCCGGTCGCGCGGAACACGCTGCCCGGCCGGGCGGTTGACGCCCGATTGCCAAGTTTTTTCTCTCCACCCTATTATAACCCATTTTGCCGCAGATGCAAGGCTGCGGAGCGATTCCTCGCCCCGCAGCCTCGTTTGGGTATTTGGTTTAGGATGTTTGCTTGCGCATTCGCTTTCGCGCCTTATTCCCGTTCCGCGCCGTAAACCTCGATCTGGCGCAGCGCCGGGAAGGCCGACGGCATGTCGCATTTGACCAGCCTGTCCAGCACAAGCCTGCGCACCCGGCAGCCGCCCAGCGCCACGCGCTGCGGCCCGTCCCTGCCCTCGAGCGGGAAGTCGATCTCGCGCGTCTGCCCCGCCTCGTCGGTCAGCGTCACGCGGCCGGAAATCCAATAGGCGTCGTGCGGGAAGTCGGCGCGCAGGTAGAGCGTCATCGTCTCGGCGAGGATCTCGCGCCCAAAGTCCAGCGTCAGCGCCGCGTCCGTGCGCGCGCCGATGCCCCAGCTTCCATAGGGCCACTCGCCGTGGCCGCCCGCAATGTGCAGGCCGTCGATCGTGTTGCGCGCGGCGAAGACGCTTTCACCCCGCGTCTCGACGTTCGCCGTCGCGTGCGGATAGGCCGAGACCTCGCCGCGCTGATCCGCCGGGTTTTCCGCCATGTTGCGCATCTCGCGCCCCTCGTCCGGGCGGATGCTGATCAGGTGCAGCTCGCCCCCAAACGCGCCGGGCGCGTAGACCGCCAGCCCGTCCCCGGAAACCGGCGGGCGATAGCTGAAGCGCCTCTCCGGCAGATAGACGCGCGCGGGCGCGACCGCCTGATCCACCTGCACGAGCGCATGGCGGTAGCCCGTCTCAAAGCGAATTTCGTCGCCGGGCAGGTAAGCCCCGCGATAGAGCAGCGACGCCTCGCGCTCGCCCTGCGCGCTCTCGAGCACCTCGCCGCCCCGAATCACAGCAATCGATGTCATGCCGTCCTTCCATCCCTTCCGTTTGTCTTCGGATTGTCCTCGGATTGTTTTCGGGTTGTCCTCGGGCAATCTCCCGCCGCGTGCAGGCCGCGCGCGCGTCAGTCCTTCATCCAGAGCCTTGCGTCCGTGCCGCGCAGCTTGCACAGCGCCTCCACGAAGAAATAATCGCCGTAGAGGATGTTGACGTGGCGGCCCGCGCCGTCGTCGTGATAGGAGGCCGTACACTTTTGCAGGATGCCGGGGGCCTCCTCGCTCCAGTCGGCGCAGAGGGTATCGAGCGCGCGCAAGAGCTTCTCCGCCGCCGCGCGGTAGGTCTCCGCCTCCTCGCCGCCGACGGCGTCCGCCAGCTCGAGCAGGCCGCAGGCCGCGCACGCGCCCGCGATGTTGTCGATGCGCTCCTCGCCCTCCGGCTGGCAGAAATCGCTGTCCGTCAGGCCGTCCTCACGGATGTGCGCCATGAAATACCTCGCGCAGCGGCGCGCCGCGTCGATATACTTGCTCTCGCCGAGGTTGAGGCCCGCGAGCGTGAAGCCGTAGAGCGCCCACGCCTGGCCGCGGCTCCAGCTGGAGCCCTCGGCGTAGCCCTGCCCGCGGGGCCGCTCGAGCGCCTTGCCCGTCTCCGGGTCGAAGACGACGATGTGGCAGCTGCTTCCGTCCTCGCGCAGGAACTCGCGCATCGTCGTATCCGCGTGGATGCGCGCGACCTTGTCATAGCGCGGGTCGCCCGTCTGCCGGCTCGCCCAGTAGAGCAGCGTCAGGTTCATCATGCAGTCGATGATGGCGTAGCCCGCGCGCTCCTTGCCGGGCCACGCGCGGATGAAGCCCTCCGGATTGAAGCGGCCCATGAGCAGGCTGGCGGCGTGCAGCGTGTTCGTGCGCGCGGCTTCGTCGCCGGTCAGCCTGTGATGCGCGCCGGTCGAGAGCATATACATGAAGCCCACGTCGTGGTTGAGCAGGTCAAAGGTCATCAGCTCTCGCGTGAGCAGCTCCTCCACGCGCAGCGCCTCGGTCTTGTAGACCGCCTCGCCCGTGGCGTGGTAAAGCTGCCACATGATGCCGGGCCAGAAGCCGCCCGTCCACCAGCTGTTGCCGTCGAACGGGGAGGGAACGTACCGCCCGCCCTCGCTCTTATAGGGGATGATCCCCTGCTGCGCGGCCAGCTTCGCGCCGCGGGCAAATTTGCTTGCCGCGCGCTCAAAGGCCGTGTCAACCCAATTTGCCATACTTGATCGCCTCCATCAGGTTCATCAGGGAATCTTCATCGTCCCATTGGCCTCCGGTCTTGGAGCCGTAGACGGCGCTGACCAGCGTATGCTTGCCGGGGCTGAGCTTCGCCGTGAGCGTGGGCAGCAGCGTGCGCGGGGCCATGAGGTTGGTGTTCGGCTCGGGCATCACCACGACGCCCTCCTCGTAGCCCTCCAGCGAGAGAATGCCGCTCAAGCCCCACGGCGCCCATGCCATCGCGACGCCTGCGCCCGCGCGCTGCTCGATCTTGCCCGCGCCGTCGCGCGCGATGGCGTAGCCGCCCTCCGCCGCGTAGAGCTCGCGGTCGGTCTCGATCGTGTGAACGCGCACGTGCCACTCGCCCGCAGGATGGATCTTCGTGCGCACCGTGACGCCCGCAAACGGATGCCAAACCGATGTGATCCAATCCTCGTCGATACTGAACTCCGTGCAGCCGTAGCGCGGGTGATAGGTGTCGCCGTCCTCGCTCAGGGCGAGCATGCTGTCGAACGCGCCGTCCTTGAGCAGCTTGTGCGCCTTGGGCACGGAGAAGCCGAACACCGTCGAATAGACGAACTTCTCATACTTCGCCTCGTCGTGGCTGTGCTCGTGCGCGCGGTTGCCCGCGGTATAGGCCATGACGTGGCTGCCGTCCTCGCTGCGCTCGAGGAGCATGCGCGCATGCGGCAGGAGCTTTCTCTGCGGCACGGCGAAGGCGCGCTCCTCGGCCTGCCAGAAGGGATGATCCTCCGGCAGCGCGAGGCACAAAAACGCCTTCATCGCCCAATACGGCGAGCCGGGCGCGTTGTAGCCCTCCGCCATCAGCAGGCTCGGGTAGCCGTAGCCGATGGTCAGCACGCCGTCGCGCGTGAAGATCGGCTTTTCAAACCACTTGCGCATGTTGGCAAGCAGCAGATGCTTCATCTCGCCATAGCCGAACGTCTCCGTCTCGCCCTGCGCGAAGGCCAGCGCCGCGTAGAACGCGCCCTGCGCAAAGCGATAGGTGAGGCTCCTGCCGTAGGGGATCGCCTCGCCGGAATCGTCGAACCAGCAGGCGAAATCCGGCGCCATCAGCTTGCCGCGCTCCAGATAGGCCGCGCTGCCCTCCGGGTCGCGCTCCGCCATCACCCGCGCGTAGACCAGCCCATAGTAGTGGAAGGCCCACATCGTGTAGTATTCCCGCTGGTTGGTGTAGTCGAAATACCAGCCGTCCCCCTCGTAATGCTCCTCGATCATCGCCATGTCCAGGTGAAGCCTCTCGGCGTCGTAGGGCAGGCCGCAGACCATAAAGCCCATGTTGACCAGCACGCGGAAGAACGTCCAGTTGTTCTTGGGCATGTCGCGGCGGTTGATCTGGTCAAGCCAGGCGTGCAGGTTCTTCTGCGCCCGCTCCGGCAGGGAGAAGAAGAAGCGCTCCGGCGCAATCGCCATGCCCATGCCGAAGACAGCCATCTCGACCAGCCGCTGGTCGTAATCCTCGACCTCGCCCCAGTATTCCGGATGCTCGGGGTCGACGCCGTTGATGATGCCCTCGCGCCAGACGGCCCAGATCGGCTCCACGGCCTTGCAGCCGCCCGCAAGCATCGGGACGATGGCCCACAGCGGGCGGGCAAACGCCTCCATCTGCGCGATTTCGTCGGGATAGACCGCCCCGGTGTCCCCCAGATGCAGCCTCGCCTTGCCCTCGCTCAGGATGGGCAGCAGCGGCTCGATCAGCTGCACGGCGGCCAGCTCGACATCCGCGCGCGTGCGCAGCGGATTATTCTTCACACAGTTTCCCATGTTCTCAGCTCCTTGTGATGATAAACGCCTGTCTGTGGCGGGTATCCGGCGCCGCCGTCAGCGTCAGCCGAAAGAGGCTGCCGGGGAAGTTCCTTTGCATGCGCTCGTCGGTCACGGGCATCTCCTCAACCCCGCGCAGGAGCGCCGGGTCGTGGCGCAGCGCGAGCTTGCCCGCGCGCACCTCGCCTTCCAAAAGCTCCGGGCGGCTGCGGAGCATGAACACCCACGTGACCTCTTGCGCCCGCGAGAGCTCCGCGCAGTCCGCGATCGCAAAGCCCATCTCCGAAACGGTCAGCTCGCGCACAAGCGAGCGAACGCCCGCCTCGGGCGGGTAAGCCGCGGCGATGTCCATGCTGGCGCCACGCTCGCCGGCGCTCACGTCCCTCGCCGCGCGCTCGCGCCCCGCCGCCTGCTCCGTTTCGCCGATCAGCGGAACGTTGTGGTTGCGCGAGCGGGTGTTGGGCAGCGTGTAGCGCTCGGGGCCGAACGTCTTGGCGGTGTAGACCATGTTGCCCATGTCGACAATCTGCGGCTCGCCGTCCGCGTAGACGACGAAGCTGCCGACGTCGTTGTGGTTGTGGCTCTCGGCGTTGTGCCCGCCTTTGAGGGCCACATACAGCCCCCCGCGCCGCCAGGCGAAGACCTGCAAATCCGGCAGAGCCATAAACGGCTGCGGCGCGGGCACCTCCCCGCCCGGGATCGGGTCAAAGAGCGCATGCAGCACGCGGTTCATCTGCGGCGTGTCCAGCGGGCGGACGCCCCGCCGCCCGGCGTGAATATGCGCGCCCAGCGAGCAGAGCGCCTCGTTGCCCGTTCGCTGCCCGTAGCGCCAGATGCGCGCCCCGTCCAGCGCGGGCATGGCGTCGCAGTCCGCAAAGTTCAGGTAATACGCCCCGTCGATATGCGCGCGCAGCGGGAACGCACCGATGTTGGCGATCAGCGGCTCGCCGTAAAAGCTCACGCGGCCGTCCGTCGCCTCGTAAACGGCCTCCAGGCAGTCCAGCAGCGCCGCGCCCGCGACGTTGAAATACGCCGCCCCCTCGTCGCAGCCGCCGTCGGCGGGCATGACCGCCAGATAGCTGTCCAGCATGCGCAGCGCGCGCTCCACGATCTGCGCCATGCGGACGGCGTCCCGCTCCGTGAGCAGCGCGACGGTCAGGATGTTCGAAAGGATCCACGGCGTCCAGTTGCACACGTCGCGGCGGATCATGCCCATCCACCAGAAATCGTCGTGCGTCATAAACGGGGTGATCACCCGCCGCTCCAGCTGCGCGCGCACGCGCCTGGCGATCAGCGGGCTGACCGCGTTCAGCTTATCCTCCAGAAAATAGAGCGTATAGGCGAGCGTCGCCGCCGTCTGCGCCGAAAAGAGATCCACATACGGGTTCGCCTCGTCGGGCAGGGGCCGCCGGTTCATGGGCAGCGCGCCGGGGTGGTCGCTCCCGTTGTGCGCGGAAACCACCCACGCCGTCTCCTCCATGATGCACCAGAGCCCGTCGACGACGGCGTCCATGTGCGCGCCGTCGTCCAGCAGGCATTCGGCGAGCACCGCGCCCATCAGCAGGCGGCGGCGGGCGAAATACGGCCGCTCGAACGCCTGCCTATCGCCGGTTCTGGAAAAGGCGAGGAACTGCGTCGCCGTCACCATCGGGTAGCCGCAAAGCGCCTCGTCGCCCCACGCGATGAGCTCGCGGCGCGTCTGTCCGTCCAGCGCTTCCCAGCGCGCGCGCTGCTGCCGGCGCGGGAAGGGGGCAAACCCTCCCGGCGCCGACAACAGAGCCCCAAGATCGTGACGATTCAAATATTCGCGAAACATTTGAACGATCCTCTCGTGTTTATACTCATTCGCAATTAAAATGCTTAACAGAGCGCAACAGATTTTTTGCTCTGACGAAGCCGAGTGAAGTGAGGCGTACTGGAGGTACGTTGAACGGAACGAGGCAAAGTCAGAGCGGAAAAGATGCTGCGCGAATTAAGCCATTTTAATAAGAATTAGTATTAGATCAAATTTCCTCCGCCTTCGGCGGAAAAGCGCCTCTTCCCGTCTTAGCCCTTCATGCCCGTGGTCGCGATGCCCTCGATGAAGTAGCGCTGCAGGAACAGGAAGACGACCGTCACCGGCAGCAGCGAGCACAGCGACGCCGCCATGATGAGGTTATAATCCGCCGAGTACGCCTGAATGAAGCGGCGCAGGCCGACCTGAATCGTCTTTTTGATGTCGGTGGTCAGGTAGATCATCGGGCCCATGTAGTCGTTCCACGTGTTGACGAAGGTGAAGATGCACAGCGTCGCGATGGCGGGCTTGGCCAGCGGCAGGATGATGCGCGCCCAGATGCCATACTCGGAGAGGCCGTCGATGCGCGCCGCCTCGGACAGGTCGTTCGGAATGCCCATGTAGAACTGGCGCATCAGGAACACGCCGAAGGCCGAAAAGCTCTGCAGCGCCACGAGCGCCCAAATCGTATCGTACAGGCCGATGGAGCGCATCATGATGAACTGGGGCACCATGTAAACCTGCCACGGCACGGCGATGGTGCCGATGTAGCACATGAACAGCAGATCGCGGCCCTTAAAGTTCATCTTGGCGAACGCATAGGCCGCAAACGACGAAGTCAAAATCTGCATAAACGTGACGATGACCGCCACGATAGCCGTGTTCTTGAAGTAGGCCGCCAGCGGCACGCGCTCCCAGATGAGGCTGTAGTTCTCAAAATGGAATTCATCGGGGATCCACTTCATCGGGATGGAGAATACGTCGATGCTCGTCTTGAGGGACGATGAAATCATCCACACAAACGGCACCAGCGCGATCACGGTCAGCGCCAGAAGAACGGCGTACTTGAGCACCGTGAGCGCCACCTGGCCGGCCGTCATCGGCTTGTGATGGCTCTTGGGTTGAACAGCAGCAGTCATGGATTTCACACCTCCCTCACATGTAGTTGACCCATTTCTTCTCGCCGCGGAACTGCACGAACGTGACCAGCAGCACGATCGCCAGCA
>JAUNPI010000117.1 GCA_030536875.1 Clostridia bacterium | reverse complement strand
TTCATTATATGAGATCGCGGCGCGGCTGTCAAGCGAAAAGGCCGAACGAATACAAGCCGCTCTGCTCAGAGGGAATAGAGCCATGTCAGCCCCTCTTTGTGCGCGAGGCGGTCGCGAAGGATGCCAAGAAGGATATCGCTGTCCGGATGATGCCTGCCATATTCCTCGATCCAGTAGGTCATTCGCTCCGGCGGGGCGTTGAGCAGGGGAAGCTGCCGGAGACCGGGCTGGGTTTGCAGGACGGTCTGGGCTACGGTCAGGGGCGCGATGGTCCAGCAGCCCTGCTTTTGCACGAACGGAACGGCCGACGGCAGTCCCCACAGCGTGATATGGGGCTGATGGGCGAAATCCAGCCTGTTTTGCCGCCAGCGCAGATATTCCGGGCTCCAGGGAATCAGGATTTCTCTCTGCAGCGGAAGGCTTTGAGGATCGACGGGGGCGCGCCATTCGGAGTCTTCGGAAACGACGAGCACCATCTGCTCTTGAAACAGGGGCGAGGTCAGGATGTTTGGGAAGAACTGCTTGCTGACGACAAAGCCGATATCCGCTGTGTGATCGTGAATGCTTCCGTAGCATTCGCGGCTGTGGTAACGGCGGATGACGACTTCGGTTCCCGGCTGGGAGAGGGTGAACTGATAGACGGCGTCGGTCAGAATATACTCGCCTACGGTGCCCACGCAGCTGATGAAAAAATGGGTTTGGCTGTTGAAATCATGCAGCAGGTTCATCTCCTCCTGCAGCTTTCCCCATTTTTCAGCGAAGGGTACGAGCAGTTTTCCGGCGGGCGTGAGCTGCAGGCGATGGGATCCCTGCCCTCGCTCGAACAGGGGAGAGCCAAGCTCGGCCTCAAAACGGGAGAGCCTCTTGCTGAGCGCGGGCTGAGAAATATAGAGGGATTTGGCGGCGGCGGTCAGACTGCCGCACTGCACGATGGCGAGAAATACGCTGAGATCGTCGACGTTCATGAGGATGTTAGGCTCCTTATAACCTTTTTTTATATGTTATCATGTGCAAGAGAATTTTACAATAGGGAATGTGTTCTTGTATAATAATCATAGACAGACAGCTCCGAGTCCAACGCTTCCCATGTGGAGGGTTTGACCATTGAGTCTATCTGGCGACGGATAGGCTTGCCTTTTGCGAAGGAGCCGGCGAAATCGGGCGGCGCAGACCTTAGCGCCGGCGTTTTCGCGATTTTCGTAGGGATCATGGTCTGTGATCACCATCTAAGGAGGCGTCTATTATGGGAGAAAGAGACAAGTATCTAAGCAAGGAGTTTACAAGGCGTCAGTTTTTAAAGCTGTCCGGCAAAAGCCTGGCGGGGCTTACGCTGTCGGCGACGATGCTGAACACGCTGGGCGTGACGCAGCAGGCCGTCGCGGAGGACAAGGTCCGCGTCTGGGCCTTCCCTCAGGGGCTGCTCGTGGTCGATTCCGACCGCTGCGTGGGCTGCCAGCGCTGCGAAATCAACTGCACGCTCACCAACGACGGCTGCTGTTCGAGCTACATCTCGCGCGTGAAGGTCACGCGCAACCTGTTTTCCAGTCATAAGGGAACCGGGCTGTATACCGATGATCCGTGGACGTATTTTCCGGATACCTGCCGCCAATGCGAGGATCCGGCGTGCGGCAACGCCTGCCCGATGGAGGCCATTTATGTGGATGCCTCCGGTATCCGGCGCGTGGATCAGGACAAATGCGTCGGCTGCGGGGCGTGCGCCGAGGCGTGTCCGTGGCATATGCCCACGGTCAATCCGGTTACCAAGAAGTCTTCCAAGTGCATCATGTGCGGCGCATGCGTAGAGGGATGCCCCTCCGGCGCGCTTTCCATCGTTCCGTGGGACGCGGTGGTCTCCGCGGCTCAGGCCGTTTGACGCTCATGACCAGAAACAATTTGAGGAGGCAACAACATGTCTGTTAAGAACGGGATTAACGGCTGGGCCGGCAGCATTCTGCGCATCAACCTGACGACCGGCGCGATCACCACCGAGGATACGCTGCCCAAGTACAAGCCCTATGTGGGCGGCATGGGCATCGGATACAAGATCATGCTGGATGAGGTTCCCATGACCACAAAGGCCTTTGACGAGGAGAACAAGGTGATTTTCAGCGTGGGCCCGCTGACGGCGTCCGGCGTGCCTTGCTCCGGAAGGACGAATATCACCTCGCTGTCCTCGTGGTCCAAGGGCCTTTCCATTCTGGACGCGCACATGGGCGGACACTTTGCGCACAACATGAAGTACGCCGGATACGACGCCATCGTGATCGAAGGAAAGAGCGACAAGCCGGTGTATATCAAGATCGAAGACGAAAAGGTGAGCCTGGAGGATGCCTCTCACGTCTGGGGCAAGGGCACCTTTGAGACGAACAAGACGCTCTCGAAAGAGGCGGGCGAGGAGTTTGACGTATGCTCGATCGGCCCTGCGGGCGAGAATATGGTGCCCATGAGCGTGATCATCACATCCTTCGGCAACTCCGGCGGCGCGGGAATGGCGGCTATTCTGGGCTCCAAGAGGGTGAAGGCGCTGGTGGTGCGCGGAACGGGCGCGGTCAAAATCGCCCGCCCGCAGGAGCTCAAGCTTCTGTCCAACTACATGATCAAGGATTTGGTCGGCGGCAACAACAACCATAACGTGCCCCGCGTTCCCCAGAGCTGGGCGGAGTATTCGGCGACCGTCAACAACCGCTGGCAGGGCGCGCCCGGCCGCTGCTGGGAAAAGGCGCCGAACGGGCCTGTGGATACGGGCGAGCAGCCCAGCGGCGTGATCAACGTGGCGGCGATGCGCTGCCTGAAGGGCGTTCAGGAGTTTGGCGAGATCGCCATGAAGTACATCGTCAAGCAGGGCGGCTGCTCCTCCTGCCCGGTTCGCTGCTATTCCGAATATGAGATGGATCCGCTGGCGGACTATGATCTGCCCACCCACGTTTCCAATGCCTGTCTGCCGATGAACCACGACAACATCTACGCCGAGGGTGAGAAGCACGACTTTGTGGACGAAGGCGACGGAAAGATGATTCGCGGCGGCGCGGGTTCCCGCGCGGTTGACGATTACGGCGTGGACAGCAATTACGGCAACCTGCTGCGCGATTTCAACCGCCTCTACAACGACGGCATCCTCCGGGAGCATATGACCGACGAGGAATGGAACGAGGTTCCGTGGGATCTGATGAAGACGGGCGACCCCCGGTGGACGGTGGAGTTTTGGAAGCGCATGGCTTCCGGCAAGGGCGTCTGGGGAGAGCTTGGACAGGGAAGCTATTTCCTCTACAAAGCGTGGGGATTGGACGATGCCTCCAAGAACAGCGCGGGCAAGAACTATTACGACGAGATTTCGTCGATGAACACGAACGTGACCTATAACGGCTATCCCAAGCATCATTCCGCCGAGGATGCGTGGCAATCGGGCCTTCTGTACAATCTCATGTACAACCGGGATTGCATGGTTCACGTTTTGACCAACTTTGTGCGTTCCGGCTCTCCGTATGAAGAGGTGATCAAGCCTGTGATGGAGGAGTACTTCGGCGAGGGCGTCGTCGATCCGCCGAAGCACTATACGCCGATCAACGACGCCAAAATCCGTCTGGCGAAGTGGGCCTTCTTGGAAAAGCAGTGGCATGATTCGGCGACGCTGTGCAACTGGATGTACCCCATGACGCTGGCGACCTCGCCCGCGCGCCGTTATCGCGGGGATCTGGAGCTGGACGCCAAGTTCCTCTCCGCCGTGACCGGCGAGGATTGGACGTATGAGGAGCAGCTGTTTGCGATGGAGCGCATCTCCCACATGCTGCGCGGCATGACGGCGATCTCTTTTGCTATCAACGAGAACAGCAAAAACCTGAGAGTCGATCATGACGGCATCCCAGCATGGGTGTTTGACAAGGATCCGGACATTCCGGCCTTCAGCGAGGGAACGGATAAGATGGATCGCGACGACATGGAGAAGGCCAAGACGATGTTCTACGAGGCGATGGGCTGGAACACCGAGACGGGTATCCCCACGCGCGAGACGCTGACCAAGTTTGGGCTGGACGATTTGGCTGCCAAGATGGATGAATACGGCCTGCTGTAAGGCCGCAGGGGCGGAATTCGCAGGGGAGGCGGCGGTTTGCCGCCTCCCTGTTTCGGATAAAGGAGAGCGTTATGTCATTATTTGGAAGGCGAAAGCCGGGTTTTGCCAAAGAGGAAGAACTGAAGCCCGGCGATATCCCAGGAGAGTTCAGCGATGCGGTGGATCCGGCGGTTAAGCGGAACGATTTAAACCCCAAACACCGTGAAAAAGAGGAGTTTGCGGGAAGGGCGCAGGCTGTGATGGGCAAAGAGAGCGTGGAAGAAGCAGAGAAAGATGCGGAGAAAGAGGCGGAGGAAGGCAAACAGGATTTGTTCGACTACATGGAATCTCTTCCCGACGTCGAGGATCCCTATCCGCCGTTTGCCCCCGAGCCGGAAAAGCAGCCGGAGCCTGCTCCCACGCAGGCGCAGATTCTGGCCAGCTATATCCGGGAGCGCACGCGGGCGGCGATGCTCACGCCTCTTTCGCTGCTGCACAGCGAAGTGGAGGAGGCCGACAAGCTGCTTGAGGAGATGGAGAAGGACGAAAGCTGTCAATCCGTTTTGAAGATCGAGGGAGAGAAGGATATGTATTATTACGACAGCGGCCTCATGACCCGAAACTACGCCATGATTGCCATGCTGATCGCCGACAAGGACCTCGAGCGCACGATCGCGGAGATGGTCAGGTGGAATTGCCGCACGTATCCCTCGCCTACGCCCGTGGATTATTTTCAGCGCCATCCCTACTATCTGACCCGGGTACAGATCGATTTAGCCCTTTCGCATATCGAAAAAAACGAACGCTTTGCGGATATCAAGCGCTTTGTCAGCAAAAAGGGCATCCTCTTCCTGTATTCGGAGAACGTGATGTCGGAGCGATATGCTAAATCCCTTGCGGATTTTGCTGAGGACGAGGAAAACGCCTGAGGACATCAAGAAGGGAGGGATTCCCGCGCGGGTATCCCTCCCTTTTTGAAACGGATGACGCTATTGGGTTATTCCGCAATCGCGGCGGAAGCGATCGTGCCGGCGTTGTAGCCGGAGGCGATGGCCCAGCCGAAGAGGGTCGCGCCCATGTAGACGTCGCCCTCCAGACCGCCGACGACCTCGCCCGCGGCGTACAGGCCCGGGATGGCCTCCTGAGCGGTGGTCAGCACCTGCATGCTGTCGTTGATGTGCAGGCCGCCCAGCGAGGCATAGTAGCGGATGTGCATCTGCAGCGCGTAATAGGGGCCTTCCTCGCTCTGCGCGGTTTTGAGCGTGCGGCCGAACTCGTCGGTTTCACCCTTCGCGGCCGTGGCGTTGAAGGCCTCGGCGGAGGCGACCACGGCGTCGGCCGGGATCCCCAGCTTGTCGGCGAGCTCGCCGAGCGTCGCGGCGGTCTTCATGACCGGCTGGCCGGCGTAGTCGTCCGCCAGCCACGCTTCGACGTCTTCCATCGTGTAGATGTTCGAACCGGTCATGCCCGCGTTGAAGCCGTCAAACGCGGCCTGATCCATGATCAGGTACTGCGCCTGGTTGAGCTTCATGGCCTGCATGAGATCCCATGCGTTGGCCTGCTCGTTGAAGAAGCGGACGCCGTCCTGGTTGACCATAAAGCCGCCGGCGGCATAGGCCTTGGCGACGCCCGGGTTGCAGTACTGGCCGAGGCCGCTGGGCAGGATCATGGAGTTGGGCTGCGTGTTGATCAGCTCCATCGAGATGAGATCCGCGTCAAGGCCCTTGACCATCTCGATGGCGTCGCCCTGCGCGCCGGCGTGGCCGGCGTAGACAAACGCCTTGTATTCGTCGGGAACGAGGTCGTCGTTTGCGCCGTAGCCGCCGGTGGCGAGGATCACGGCCTTTGCGTTGATGGTGTAGGCCTTGTCGCCCTCGGCCTTCACGCCGGTGACGACGCCGTCGCTCACGATCAGCTCAGTCGCGGGCGTGCTCGTCAGCAGCGTGCCGCCCTCGGCGAGGTATTTGTCCGCGAGGCTCTTGCAGACGCCGGCTCCGCGCCCCACGCCGGAATAGCTGCGGGTGGGTTCGCCGGAGCGCTGATAGGGGACGGCGGCGCCGTCCTCGGAGACGAGCCAGTCGAACGCCTCGCCGATCGTGTTGGCGAAGAGCTCGACGGTTGCGCGGTCGTTCTTGTTGTGGCCGTTTGCCATCATGTCCTCGACGAGCTGCTCGGGGGAATCCTCATAGCCGTCTTCCTTTTGCCACGTGGAGCCGGTCGCCATCGTGCCGGCGCCGGCCATCGCGCTGGCCCCGCCCACGACGCCCGTCTTTTCCAGCAGGATGACGGATTTGCCGCTCTGCACGGCGGTCAGACCGGCGGACAGGCCGGCCGCGCCGCCGCCCACCACGATGTCGGCGTCAAGCGTCACGGACTCCAGCTCACCGGCTTCTATCGCGGCGGACATCGTCTCAAGGTCCGCGCCGGCTTGGGTCAGCGCATCGGTCATCGCGGCCTTGAAGGCTTCAGACGTCACCGTCGCGCCGGACACGGAGTCCACGCCGATGGTCTGATGCTCGAGCACGGAATCGACCAGCAGCGGGAGCGCCGCCGCGCCGATGCCCTCGGTCTCCGTCTGCTCAAGGACGGTGATGCCGGTGATCGCGTCGGCGTCGACGGTCACCGCAAGCTTGATGTCGCCGTGAAAGCCCGCGGCGACGGCTTCATATGTTCCGGGGGTCATGCCGTCCGCTGCAGCTCCGGTCAAGCCGGCGGCGAGCATCAGGCAGCAGAGGAACAGGGAAGCAAGTTGTTTCATGACGATTTTCCTCCTTTTGTAGACGACTGGTCTACTTGTCTCTATCATATCAAAGGGGAAAGGGATTGTCAAGGCGTAATCGCTCGCAGGCGAAGAGGAGAGAGGAGAGAGGAAGCCCAAGCCGGATACACAGCGCTCGGACGGCAGAAGCGCATGACATTTTTAGAAGGTGAGGGCGTGGGGACAGGTATATGTGACAACAATTTAACATAACGGGGGCGACGTGCGGAAAGTTCATCTGTTTTTTGCCAAAACGGTATTGATTTTGACGCGCGGCTAGTGTATTATGGATATGTACCATGAGGTTATAGGCGCTTTAAGCAAAATCTTATGGGGCGCGGCATCACAATAGGCCGGCTGCGAGAGCGGCTGGGTGAAAAATGGATCAAGAAAAGAGGTTGTGTGCAATATGGCTAAGATTGATCTGAGCAAGTATGGCATTACCGGAACGACGGAGGTCATCCATAATCCCTCGTATGAACTGCTGTTCGCCGAGGAGACCAAGCCGGGGCTGGAGGGCTTTGAAAAGGGGCAGGTTTCCGAGCTGGACGCCGTCAACGTCATGACGGGCATCTACACCGGACGTTCGCCCAAGGACAAGTTCATCGTCATGGACGAGAATTCTAAGGATACCGTTTGGTGGACCTCCGACGAGTTCAAGAACGACAACCATCCCGCTTCCATCGAGACGTGGAACGCCGTCAAGGAGCTGGCCGTGAAGGAGCTCTCCGACAAGAAGCTCTATGTCGTCGACGCCTTCTGCGGGGCGAACGTGGATACCCGGATGGCGATCCGCTTCATCATGGAGGTCGCATGGCAGGCCCATTTTGTTAAGAATATGTTTATCGCGCCCTCCGCTGAGGAGCTGGAGAGCTTTGAGCCGGACTTCATCGTCTACAACGCCTCCAAGGCGAAGGTGGAGAACTACAAAGAGCTCGGCCTCAACTCCGAGACCGCCGTCGTGTTCAACATCACCTCTCGCGAGCAGGTCATTCTCAACACGTGGTATGGCGGCGAGATGAAGAAGGGCATGTTCTCCATGATGAACTACTATCTCCCGCTCAAGGGCATCGCCTCCATGCACTGCTCCGCCAACACCGATATGAACGGCGAGAACACCGCGATCTTCTTCGGCCTCTCCGGCACGGGCAAGACCACGCTGTCCACCGATCCCAAGCGCCTGCTGATCGGCGACGACGAGCACGGCTGGGACGACAACGGCGTGTTCAACTTCGAGGGCGGCCAAGGTCATCAACCTGGACAAGGAGTCCGAGCCCGACATCTACAACGCCATCAAGCGCAACGCGCTGCTTGAAAACGTGACCCTGGATGCCGAGGGCAAGATCGATTTCGCCGACAAGAGCGTCACCGAGAACACCCGCGTCTCCTACCCGATCGACCACATCAAGAACATCGTGCGCCCCGTCTCCGCCGCTCCCGCCGCGAAGAACGTCATCTTCCTGTCCGCGGACGCGTTTGGCGTGCTGCCGCCGGTCTCCATCCTGACCCCGGAGCAGACCCAGTATTACTTCCTCTCCGGCTTCACCGCCAAGCTGGCCGGCACCGAGCGCGGCATCACCGAGCCCACGCCGACCTTCTCCGCGTGCTTCGGCCAGGCGTTCCTCGAGCTGCATCCGACCAAGTACGGCGAGGAGCTGGTCAAGAAGATGGAGCAGAATGGCGCGAAGGCCTATCTGGTCAACACCGGCTGGAACGGCACCGGCAAGCGCATCTCCATCAAGGATACCCGCGGCATCATCGACGCGATCCTGAACGGCGATATCCTGAACGCGCCGACCAAGAAGATCCCGCACTTCGACTTTGAGGTGCCGACCGAGCTGCCGGGCGTCGATCCCAAGATTCTGGATCCGCGCGACACCTACGCCGACGTCTCCGAGTGGGAGACCAAGGCGAAGGATCTGGCTTCCCGCTTCGTCAAGAACTTCGTCAAGTACACCGGCAACGACGCGGGCAAGGCGCTCGTCGCCGCTGGCCCGAAGGCTGAATAAGGCTTATCTCATACGGGAGTGTCAAGATAGCATTTTGCATT
>JAUNPI010000116.1 GCA_030536875.1 Clostridia bacterium | reverse complement strand
CTGCTTTTCGCCGGGGCTTGTGCGGGTTGCGCAGGCGCTCGGCGGCGAGGCGGCGGTGAGCGTGACGGCGGAAGCGGGCGTGGAGAACGCATTTTATGCGCGCGATTTGTCCGTTCTTTCCCAGATGCTGAAGGGAATGACGCTCACGTATGAGGGCGCGGGCAGCCGGACGGACGGCTATGACCGCCCGAGCCTCGCGCGGGACGGGCAAACGCTGCTGGAGGGCGGCCTTCGCTACCTGCCGGACGGCGCGGAGCTGACGATCGACGGGGAGGTCTTCCCCGTCGGGGACGCAAAGAGCGCGCTCGCCGCGCTGACGGGATTGGAGGCTCCTCTTCGGGATGCGCCGCAGATGGCGCTGCCCGACCTGACGGGCCTGTCCCTTGCCGAGCGCGTGCCGCTCACGCTGATTGAAGCGTGGCTTTCCTCTTTGCGCGAGGGGGACGCGTTCGCCTTCGGCCTTTCCGTCGTCGAGCCGTTTGCCATCGAGCAGACGATGTCCGACGACGGAACGCGGCTCACAAAGCTGGACATCCGCGCGAGCGTGGCCGCCGAGGGTGAAACGCCGTGGGTGATCGAAGGCTTTATCCGCCAGCCTGCGGGGCGCACCCCGAAGGAGACGATGGAAATCACCGTGACGCAGGACGAGAAGAACTTTTTTGAAATCTCGTACAGCAGCACGCGCCAGAGCAGCGTCACCCGCAAGGACAAAGCGGGCGAAGCGAAGGTGGATTCTTCGCTCAAGGTGGCGGGCAAGCTGGCGGGCAGCGGCATTTCCAGCCGGCTGACGGTGCGCATGACCAACAGCTGGACGGCCGACGGCGAGACGCTCTCCGAAAAGATCGCCGTCTCTACGACGCTGACCCATCAGGATAAGAGGCCCGGCATGCGCATGCTGCGCCTCAACGAGGTGGAGGGGAAGCTGAAGCAAACCCTGCGCCTGACGACGTCGGAGGGAGACGCAGCGCAAAGCGACTATGCGATCACGGATGACGTGACGGTTGAGATCCAGATGGACAGCAACACGTTCCTCAAGGGCAGCGCCGCGCTGACGGCCCATGTGGACGGAGGCTCTCAAACGGACGGCGCGGCGGGGGACGGCATGCCGGGGGACGTCGCGACGGACGCCGAGGCGGACGAGCGCCGCTGGGCCGACGCATCCGACATCGCCGAGGCCGCGCAGCGGGCTGTGGAGAAGCTGGCGTCTTCCCTGTATGCGCAGCTCGATGAGAGCACGCGCGGGAAGATCGAAAAAGGGCTGTGAGGTTAAAAACAGGCGAAACGCTTGGCCGGAAAACGCTTGGTCAAAAAGAATCTTTCATTGACAGAGGGGCCAAGGCCCTTGAACATGTGAGGAGGCTTACGCATGAAATTACTGAACCGGGCCGTGTCCGCGCTGCTGAGCGCGGCGATGCTGCTTACGCCCGTCGCGGCTGCGGCGGAGGGCGATCTGGGCTTCTCCGCGGGCGACCTGACCAACACGGCGATCGCCGAGAGCTACGCGGGAGGCAATCAGCTGAATGTCAGCGCGGCGTTCATGCTGGATGCGGCGGATTCGATCAGTTCCGAGCGGCTGCGGGCGGTGGCCTCGCTGCTGGAGAAGAGCACGCTGGAGATGTCGTTTTACGACGATTTTGGCACGGCGCGCGTGCGCGCAAAGCTGACGACGGACGGCGCCGAACTGGTCTCCGCCGACGCGCTGATCTACGAGAACGGCTCCATCCAGCTGATGACGAGCCTGACCGGCAAGTATGTTCTCACCCTTCCGGAGGGAACCTATGTGGACGGGAAGCTGAATCTGCCGGGTTCCGACGAACTGGATCTGCTGGACATCGAGTCCCCGGAGTTTGCGGAGGCTCCGGCGTTTGACCGGCTGAGGGTTACATCCAACTACATGGTGTCCTCGCTGCTCAATCTGCTGCTGGGCTGGGTTTCCAGCACGCAGAGGGACACCGAGGAGCTCTACCTGTTCGACGACACGCCCTTGGAGGCGACCGAAACGCGCGACGCCGTGGAGCAGCGGATGCTCGGCAAGATCAGAACCTGCGACTTTACGGCGTTTTTGTGGAACGTGGTCTCCTCGGTGCGCGACGATCAGGGCGAATTCCTTCAGGCGGTGGCGGACAGCCTCGCCGAGATGGGCGTGACCCGCTATCAGGCGCGTCAGGTGATCGACAGCCTGCTCACGGACGAGACCATCAACCCGGCGACGGACTTTGTGCAGCTGTCGCACACCATCAAGGATGACGGAACGCTCTGCCAGCTGGACGACGTGCAGTATTTCATGCGCAAGCTTGAAAAGAGCGTTGACAAGATTTGGACGGAGAGCACCGACAACACGATGACGATGGACGTGAGCTATGACGAGAACGGAAGCATGGTCGGCTTCGACGCCACGGTGCCGCAGATTTCCACGCTCTGGCCCTTTGAGGGCGGCTTTACCTATTCCCTCAAGCACGACGAATACGGCCAGAGCACGCACACCGCGCACGGCGAGCTTCAGGTCTACGGCGATAGGCGCTTGATCGGCGATTTGAGCGCCGTGGAGGGCGAGGACGTGGACGGCGTCAACGCGAGCACGCTTTCCGGCTGGTTTGATGTGGAAAATACGAAAAACGGAGCTTCCGAGGGGATTGGCCTTGACGGCGTGATGACCTATGAGATTGGCACAGGCGACGCCGGTGAGGAGACCGAACACTTCGAGGGAAGCATCCTGTGGAGCAAGCGCACCGACGGAGAGGGAGAGGATCTGGTTGTAGCGACGGTCAGCGGTATGACCGCTCTGGGCGAGGATAGCCTTGTCATCGGCGCGCGCGCGGCGCTTGAGCTGATGGATCTCGTGTCCTTGAACGCCGATGTGAGCCTCGAGCAGGCGGAGTACGACGACGAGGCCTTCGCGGGCGGGCAGGCGATCGACCTGACCAACTTCACGCAGGACGAGCTGGACGCCGTCACCGGCGAGATCATCGGGCGGGTCACCGAGCTTTCGCTCAGCCTGATGACGCATCCTTCCGTGCTTTCCGACATCACGACGATCATCGGTCAGTGAGGCGGAACGGCCGCTCTTCAAGCGGAGGCTTATCCGGAACGGACGACATTGAAAAGGGGGGCTTGCCGATGGATACCGAAACGCAGGAACAGAACCCGACGCTCGCGCGCATGGCGCGTTTGGGCGCGGACGTGCTCGCCTCGCCGCGCATGCAGGCGCTGCGCGTCTTCATCCAGCATGGGGAGGTGACGCGCTACGAGCACTGCCTGTGCGTCTGCTACATCGCCATGCGCATGGCTGAAAAGATGCGCATCACGATTGACGAGAGGAGCATGGTTCGCGGAGCGCTGCTGCACGATTTCTTCATGTACGATTGGCATGATCCCAGCAGCCTGCGCGTGCTGCACGGGTTTACGCATCCCAAAGAGGCGCTGATGACCGCCGAGAAGGATTTTAAGCTCAACGCGATTGAGCGCGACGTGATCAGGAAGCACATGTTCCCGCTGACCCTCAGCCTTCCGGCTTATCGGGAGACCGTGCTCGTGTGCCTTGCGGACAAGATCAGCGCGCTGATGGAGACATTTAGCATGCGCAAAGCGCTGCGAATCGCGCGCATGTGCAGAAGGGTGAAATAAGCAAAACCCCTAGAGGGCGAAGAGGGGACTGTCAGGATAAGAAGCCCGATATTCTAAGAAAAAACCAAGTTATTTGCGCCCGAAGGTTTCCAAAGGGCGACCGGAAAGCCCTTTGGCGGGGCGTTGGGGCAGAGCCCCAAGCTCCTCAAAGGCTTAACCGACTTAGATTTTTCTATCTTAGAATGTTCGGAATTATCCTGACAGTCCCTTTGTCTTTGGCATGAAAAAGAATGTACGCAAACAGAGGGGAAGGGGCGACGAAAATCAAGATGAAAATGAAAATTATAATTAAAATCAAGAAAAGAGAGCGTTTGCCGGCGCTGGCCGCCGCGGTCGTGATGATCTTGCTGCTGTTTTGCCCCGCGGCGCTGGCGGAGGAAACCGCGGACATCGCCATGCCCGAGCAGGTGCGCGAAGACATCGACGCCCGCTGGGCGGGCTACACGATCGAGAGCTATATCGAACTCGCGGGCGCGCCCGAAGGGGACTATGGCTTCGCGCTGCTGCACAGAGGGGATACGCGCGTGCTGGCGGGCTACCGAGAGGAAAACGGAGGAATGAGCTGCTGGCTGGAAAGCAAAGGGGCCGTGCCCCAGGGGGAGACGGAGGGCGGTATGTGGATGTACCCAGAGGGCGAGACGTACACCGTGTGGGATGAAAACGGCGAGCGGAGCGTTCTGTCCGACGGCCTTGCGTTTTCCGTCTACACGCTCGACGAGATTGGGGAGGCCTATGACGGGATCGTCCAGTATCAGGGACAGGACGGCGTGTTCCGCCTGACGCAGTACACGGACGGCGTCGTGAACACGGTCGTTCCGTGGAACGGCGAATTGCAGTTTCACAGCAACTCCGTGGGCTATATGGGCAAGCTGAAGGGCGAGGTGGAGACGGACATCCGCTTTGTCGACTTGGACGCGCTGCCCAAGACGATGGGCGAGGCGTGGAAAAGGCTGGGCGGCGCGCCGGAGCTGCCGGGCGTGTTCGCCGCGCAGACCGTTGCGTTTGAAAAGGGGCGGAAATACCCCGTCTACACGGGGCCGGGGGAGGCCTACGCCCGCAGCGGAGGCGGAAAGGCCACCGTCAGCACGAACGACTGGATCGAGGTGTTCGGGCAGGCGCGCGGCTGGATCATGATTCAATACGCCGTGAATGATCAGCGCTGCCGCGTGGGCTGGATCGAGGCGTCGGCGCTGCCCGACGGCGCGC
Source organism: Clostridia bacterium (assembly GCA_030536875.1). Classification (GTDB taxonomy): domain Bacteria; phylum Bacillota; class Clostridia; order Christensenellales; family Aristaeellaceae; genus Ventricola. Next base: position 4,145 of record JAUNPI010000116.1, on the reverse strand, counting down.
GGGTCAAGAGCATGGACGGCGTGTTTGCCGAGGCGTTCGAGGGAACGGGAAGCGTCGGGACGCTCACGGAGAACTGCGAACTGACGGACGACCCGTTTATCAGCGGGGCGACGATCGCGTCTCTTCCCAAAGGGACGGCTGTTCGGCTGATCCTGTGCGACGACGTATGGGCGTATATCGGCGTCGAGGCGGAGGGAAGGACGATGCTCGGCTTTGTGCCGGAGTTTTACGTGGCGCGTTAGAGCGGAATAGTCAAGCATGCGGCGCAAGGGCGAAGGGAGAATGGATGGGAGAAGCGAGAGGAACGTCTTGACAGCTGTGCGACAAAATGATAAAATCATGATATCGAATTAATATCATAGGAGGCTGGATATGAAGAGAAAAATGATTTGCGCATGCTGTGCGTTGTCTCTGCTTTTCGCGGGGCTGTGCATCCCCGCCGGAGCGGAACGACAGAGCGGACAGACGCAGCTGCTCACCTTGACGGCCAAGGATGGCGTGGCGCTTACGGGCAAGCTGGATATGCCCGAGGAGGGCGAAATCGGCCGCTTGGTGATCTATGTCAACGGTTCCGGCCCAAACACATACGATAACCAAAGAATGTATGAAGGCGAAACCTTTCGGTATTATGATGTCTTTGCCGAAGAGCTTGTCAAGCGCGGCGCGGCGTTTTTTAGGGCGAGCACGCGCGGCGTTACGCCGGGCGAGGAGCCGCCACTTTACCCCGATATCGACGAGGCGGCATACCGCACCTATCTGCCGGAGAACAGCGTCAGCGATATCGGAGAATGGATGGCGAAGCTGCGGGAGAATCCGCGGCTGAAAGACGCCGAAATCGTCCTTCTGGGGTGGAGCGAAGGGACGATTATCGCGCCGCTTGCGGCCAAAGCCTATCCGAAAGAGGTCGCCGGTCTGGTGCTGGCCGGCTATTGCAACGACCGAATGGACGAAATCTTTGACTGGCAGCAGTCGGGTGAGCCTTCCATGATCTTTTACGGCCGGTGCTTTGACAACGACGGCGACGGAAGGATTTCCCGGGAGGAATACGACGCCGATCCGTATGACGTCGTAGCCTCCGTGCTGGGAGGAGCGCCGTTTGAGGGAATCGACGCAAACGGGGACGGCCTGATCACGGCGGAAGATTTCGCGCTTATGCTTGAGCCGTTCAAGCAGGCGTTTTACGACGCCGTGGAAAGAGGGGATGACCAATGGCTTGCGGAAAATTACACCGTTCGCCTGACCAGCGGCTGGTTTAAGGCGCATAGCCTGCTTGCGCCCAACCGCGAAACGCTGCCGGAGCTCGATTTGCCCATTCATATCTTTCATGGAACGCAGGATGCCAATTGCAGCGTTCAGGGCGTCTATGACATCGCGGAACGCTTTGCGCAATTGGGCAAAACCAATTTGACGACGCATGTGTACGAAGGCTATGACCATGACCTGCTCTACAGCGTCTATCTGATCGGCGGAGAACTGCCGCTGGCGTTTGAAGATTTGTTCGATGTGCTGACGCAATAAACCGGCATGCTGCCGGAGGCATCACCGACGAAAACGCATCCATTCCGCTGCTCTGTGCCCGAGGCCGGCATCTTGCGGAAAGATTTGCATAAAAAAACAGGCGGCCGAAGCCGCCCTGTCTCCGCCTTGGGAAGAGGCGCGGCAGGGGGCTTCGGCCGCCCGAGCGTTTTAGCGGATGTCCGCGGGAACGGGCACGCGCCGCACGAGGCGGCAGACCGCGCTGAGAAGAACGCAGTCAAACGGAAGCTGGACGATGTTTTTAAACGCGCGCAGAGGCAGCGTCGCCAGCTTCGCCGGGCCGTAGAGCATCACGAGGAAGGCGGTATTCAGGCCAATGTTGACAAAGACGACGATGATCAGGCGTGCGGCGATCACCTGCCAAAGACGGCGCTCCGTCTTGTAAAACATCATGCCGTAGACGATGCCGCCGAGCATGGCTGAGAGCGTGAAGCCCGGGAAATAGGGCCCCGTGGGCTTGATGATAAAGCCGAGAATGTCGCTGAGCGCGCCCTGCATGCCCGCGACGATCGGGCCGAAGAGCATCGCCGTCGGCGCAAGCGCCAGATGGGCCAAGGAGATCTTGAGGCTGTCCGACACCTCGATGACGCCGTAGGAGGAGAGCACCATCTGAATGGCCAGCAGGATGCCCGCCGTTGTGAGCGTGCGCGTTCTGCCCAGCGAGCGGGCGGAACCGGCGTATTGGGAGCGGATGAGGGAAAACACGGAATGCATACAAAAACACCTCCGCAAATCAGGCCCGCGCATGGCAGGCGGGGGAATGATTCGCAGAGATGACAAACCGGCGTCAGCCGGTCACCCCGCCGCGGAGAAGCCCCGCGGGAGGGAGCAAAGATTCTGCAACAAAGAGACAGTCGGGGCCGGAGAGATACCGCGAAGGGAAACCCCCTTCTTCGTCCCATGCTTTTCCCATGCATGAGCACTTAACGCATCTGTTCCGCCGCCGCGTGATAAGCGGCACCCTGTCATCTTCACGAATCGCTTGTGACGAAGAGCATTATACGGGATGATGCGCCCAAAAACAAGCGGGTAGGGGAACAAAAGATAAATTATTTGCGTTGTTTGGCGCGAAGCGTGCCCGGCGCGTCCTCCGCCCGGCAGGTTCCGCTCCACGGCAGCCCGGAATCGTAGCTGAGGCCGCCGAGCAGCGCGCGGACGGAGGCATACGCGCCCGTCCCTTCCATCAGCTTATCCGCGGCGGCGACGAGCTGGGCGGCGCGCTGGATCGCGGCCTCGTAGAGGTCGGCAAAGCTCTCCGTGCGGATTTCGTCCGGCGTCCAGAGCGAGGCCCAAGGGGCATGCGCGTCGTTGGCGATGTCCGCCTCCGGCGGTTCGGACGGCATCATGTGCGCGTGAAGCGCGCGGTCAAGGCGCAGCGGGGAGAGCGCCGAGCCGAGCGCGCGGTACTTTCGCCCGTCTTCGGAACGAAGCATGCGGCAAAGGCCCACGGCGTCGTCAAAGCTCTTGCGCACGCGCTGAACGCTCAGGGCGTCGTCGGGGAACACGCGCGCGATGGCGGCGGCGAGCGCCTGCGCGACGGCGTCCTTCTCCACGCCGGAGAGCGCGGCGAACCCCGCAAACTGGACGGGCAGGCCCTTGGCATGCCCCTGACGGCGGTAATGGAGCGTTTCGAGCTGATGTTCGAGCAGGCAATGCTCCGTGCCGGAGTAGGAGCCGTCCTTCGCCAGAGAATGGGCGTAGACGAAGGGGTGGAAGGTGGTATCCGTCGCGTAATGCGTGAAAAAGCCGCAGCAATAGGCGCGAAGCAGCTCGCTGCCTTTGCAGGCGTCGCACAGGGCGAGCAAAAACTCGTCCGTCCGCTGGGTATGGATGAGGCTGCCGACCTTCGGTGCGAAGGGAGCGCCCGGCACGGGCAGAAGCGAAAAGAACATGGGATCGGGGCCCTCCGCGCCGGCGCGCAGGGCGAACGAATAAGGCTCATTGCTATAGAGAGAAAGACGGGCGCAGGCCTCCTGCGCGACGCACTGGTGAACGTAAGATGCGGGCATAACGGCCTCCTTGACAGATGGATCGGCGTGCGGCCATTGACGGCGCCGCACTTCACAGGATCGAACAAGGACATTATACACACCGGCGCTTCGTTTGTCGATGGGCAAATCCAGGGAGTCAGAGGGGGAGGAAAAGGCCAATTGACGGTTGACGGGAAACGCGGACGGGCGGTATAATAAGGGCAGATACACGGCCGCTTGCGGCGGAAAAGAGGAGGATATGAAGATAGCGGTATTGGGCGCGGGCGCGATGGGCCGCCTGTTTGCCGCCGGCCTTTCCAGACGGCATGACGTGCTGCTCATGGACAGAAACATGGAGAAGGTTCGGACCCTTGAACGGGAGGGCATCGCCCTTGTCGAGCAGGATGGCGCGCGCGAGGTGTTTCGCCCGCGGGTGGCTGTGATGGGCAGCCGGCAGCAGCCGGCGGACGTGGCGGTCGTCTTTGTCAAGGCGATGGGCACGCGCGCGGCGCTTGACGGCTGCCGCAGCCTGATCGGGCCCGAGACGCTGCTGCTCACGCTGCAAAACGGCGGCGGTCACGAAGAGACGCTCGCCGAGTTCGCGCCGCTTTCCCGCGTGCTCATCGGCACGACGCAGCA
>JAUNPI010000115.1 GCA_030536875.1 Clostridia bacterium | reverse complement strand
CGACGCCCGCTCCCGAGCAGCCCGACACGACGCCCGCCCCCGAGGCCACGCCGGAGCCCACCCCCGCGCCCGAGCAGGAGGACAACGGCCCGAGCGAGGAGCAGATTCGCCACGAGATGGAGATGAAGCGTCAGGAGGAGGCCGTCGGCGGCATCACCGGCAGCCCGTACTGGTGCAGCCAGCTCTTCCTCAACTACCACAGCCGCAACCTCTGGCTCCACGACGCCGAGGGCCGGAAGGTCAACTTCCGCGAGCACATCAGCTGGGAGGGCGAATACCCGAACAAGCGCCTCCTGCTGCGCGTCAACAACATGGCGAGCACCGACGGCCTCACGATGCGCTTTGACGAGGAAACGCTGAACGCCTTCGACAAGTCCGGCATCGTCACCGTCATCCTCGCCAACACGGTGAACGGTCAGGTCGAGCCGTTTATGCAGTACAGCGTGTCCGACCTGCGCGCCGCTCGCGAGCAGTACGGCCTTGCCCCCGAGGAGCTCCTTGTCGTCGGCGGCATGGACGACGAGGTCATGAAGAGCGCCATTGGCGGCACGCCCGTTCCGGTGGAATAAACAGCCCGATTAATCGAATAGGAGACCGCCGCGCAGAGCGTCATGCCTGCGCGGCGGTCTCCTATTCGTTGGCTATTCGGCGGCCACGCCCTCTATGGGCGTCCCTCCGCCAGAAAGACCTCGTCCGTCTCGTAGATATCGACCTCCGCCATGTCGGGGTTGTCCGGGCAGTCGCAGCCGATATAATCCGCGTTCACCCAGCCCGAAAGCCTCGCCCTGCCGTCCACATAGGTGCGCACCTGCGCGTAAAAGACGCCCCTGTAAAGCGTCAGATCCACCAGCTGAAACTCGTCGAGCGGCCCGAGCTCGCCGACCTTGGTGTGCGCATAGTAGAGCACGCGGTTGGGCCCCTTTTTGGGCGTATCCCACATGTCCACGCCCTTTCCGTAGCAATGGACATGGCCGTAACCCTCGCAGTCGCCGCAGAGCGAGGTCGACACGCGCGCCCCGTCCTCCGCCGTCTCAAGCGTCCCGTCCCAGCCGTCCGTATAGGCTTCCAGATGCGTCGCCAGATGGCAGGCCGCCTGCTCCCTGCCGTAGGAAACGACCGCGGGCGCCTTCTCCGCCCGGCAGGGCGCGGCAAGCGACAGCAGACACGCCGCGGCGATCCCCAAAGCCCGAATCTTCATGCTCATCCCTCCCATGCGATCCGCGCGCTGCTCCCGCCCGCGCGCTCCTTGGTCACCACGATCTTCCGGTCGATGCGCCGCCCCAGCTCCTCCACGTGGGAGATGATGCCCACCAGCCGGTTGCCCTCGGTCAGCGAGGCCAGCACGCCGATCGCTTGGGAGAGGGACTGCGCGTCCAGCGAGCCGAAGCCCTCGTCCACAAAGAGCGTGTCCAGCTTCACGCCGCCCGCCCCGGCCTGTATCTCGTCGGACAGGCCCAGCGCCAGCGCGAGGGAGGCCTTAAACGCCTCGCCGCCCGACAGCGTGCGCACGTCGCGGGCTCCTCTGCCCGCATGGTCGACGACCTCCATGTCAAGGCCGCTCTGGCTGCGCTGGTTTTCCGCCGTCGCCCGGCGGCGCAGCTCGTATTGCCCGCCCGTCATCTGGCGCAGGCGGACGTTCGCCCGGTCGATCACCCGGTCGAAGTAGGTCATCTGCACATAGGTTTCCAGATTCACCCGGTCGCGCCCGGTGAGCTGCCCGTTTGCCGTCTGCGCAAGCGAGGCGACCATGCGGCTCTTCTCCCGCTTTTCCTGCATGCCTGCGATGCCCTCGTCCATGCGCCCAAGCGCCGCCTCGTTGTGCAGGATGCGGGCGTGCAGCGCGCGCTCCTTCGCGCGCAGTTCCGAAAGGCGCTGCGCGAGCCGCTGCTCCTGCTCGCGCAGCGCGGCGGCCGGCTCCTCGCTTTCGGCCTCCAGCTGCGCCTTCAGCGTGGCCTGCTTGGCCCTGAGGCTGGAAAGCTCGCTCTGCGCGTCGCGGCTCTCCCTCGCCGTCCGCTCGATCCGCGCGGCGATGGCGTCGCGCTCGCCAACCAGCGCGGCAAGGCGCTCCTTCGCCTCCTCCTCGCCGGCAAAGGGCAGCTTCTCTGCGATTTGCCCGGCCTGCGCGTCCTTTTCGCCGGCCTCGGCCTGCTTTGCCGCGCCGTCCCTCTCCGCCTGGGCGGCGGCGTCGGAGAGCCTCTGCTCCTCGGCCTGCTTCTCCGGAATGCGCTGTTTCGTCCCCATGAGCTTCCCCATGCGCGCCTGAAGCGCGCCGTCGCGCTCATCCTGCCGCTTCGCCTCGCCGCGCGCCTCCTCGAGCGCCGACGCCGCCCTGGCCTTCGCGCTCTCCGGCTGGTAGACGCCCAGCAGCTCCTCCGCCAGCTCCTTCGCGCGCCTGTTTGCGGCCTCGAGCTCGCTCGCCCGGCCGGCAGCGTCGCCATGCGCGGATGCGGCGCGCTCCTCCGCGGCGACGCGCCGGGCGCGCAGGCGGCTCAGCTCCGCCTCGCTCGGCGCGCCCTCCTGCCGCTTCGCCGGAGTCGGATGATGCGTCGAGCCGCAGACCGGGCAAGGGCGGCCCTCCTCCAGCGAGCTCGCCAGCAAGCCCGCCTGCGCGCCGAAGAACTGCGCCTCCGCCCCGGCGTATTCGCGCTGCAGGCGCTCCTTCTCCTCAAGCGCCGCGCGCTCGCGCGATGCCGCGTCCCGCGAGGCGCTTTCGCAGACGCCCGCCTCCCGCAGCGCCTCGATCAGGCGCGCAAGCCGCTCCGCGCGCTCGCGTGCGCGGCGCGCAGCCTCGCACGCGGCGACCTGCTGGGCGCTCAGCTCGGGCAGGGCCGCCACGCATTCCTGCGCCTTTTGGATGTCCGCGTGCAGCTTGTCCCGCTCCTCCCGTTTCTCCTGCGCGTCCCTTTGGAGCCGCTGGGCCTCGGCGCGGGCCGCCTCCGCCTGGCGGCGCAGCGCCCCGACCCGGGCGTATTCGCCGAGCAGCGCCTCAAGCCGCCCGGCCTCGGCGCTCAGCTCGTCCGCCTTGGGCCGAAGCGCATTCGCGTCCGCCTCCTGCCGTTCGAGCGCCTCGGCGCGCGGCGCGGCCTTGCCGAGCGCCTGCTCCGTCTCCTCCAATTCATGGCGGGCGCTTTCCAGCGCCTGCGCGCGCCCGATCCGCTCGCTGAGCTTCTTGCTCTCGCCCTCGGCCCGCTCCGTCTCCTCCCCGAGGCGCGAAAGCTCCTCGCGGTCGTCGCGAAGCCCCTCGCGCGCCATCGCCATCACCTCCGGCAGCCTCACGACGGCCCGCTGATCGCGAAGCGCCAAAAACGCCTCCTCCCGTTCGGGCGGCACGCTGAGGCCGTCCGCCTCCTGAAGAAGCGCGCGCTCGGCCTCCTCCGCATCCCGGCGCAGGGCATTGGCGCGCTTGCCCAATTCGTCCTGAAGGCGCTCAAAGCGCTCAGTGTGGAAGATGCGCCGCAGAATCGCACGGCGCTCGTCCGTCCCCGCGAGCAGCAGCCGCTTGAACTCCCCCTGCGCGATCATGCCAATCTGCGCGAACTGGTCGCGCGTGAGCCCGATGAGCGACTCGATCTCGCGCGTGACATTGCCGCTTCCCGTGACAACGCGCCCCTCCGGCAGGGTCAGCTCCGCCTCCGCCGGCTGATGGGTGAAGCCCTCGCCGCGCTTTTTGGGGCGGTCGTAATCCGGCTTGCGCATGACGGCATACGTCTTGCCGCGCAGGGCGAAGGTCAGCTCCACGCGCGTCTCCTGCTCGGGCCCGGCGTATTGGCTGCGCAGCATGCCCGGGCGGCGCTCCTGCCCGCTGGCCTCGCCATAGAGCGCAAAGGTGATCGCATCGAAAATCGTCGTCTTCCCCGCGCCCGTGTCGCCCGTGATCAGGTAGAGGCCGCCCGTGCCCAGCTGCGCAAGCGGCAGCTCCGTGCGCCGCGCGTAGGGGCCGAACGCCTCCATCGTCAGATGAATCGGTCTCATGCCTCGCCCTCCCAAATCCGCTCGATCACGCCGGAAAGATACGCGCGCCGGCTCTCGTCCATCGGTGCGCCGTTCTGCTTTTCATACAGCTCGGCAAACAGCTCCAGCGGCTCGCGCCGCATGAGCGCCGCGCGGGAAAAATCCGCCGCGGCGGCCCGCGTGCGCGCGTTGTCGTAGAGCAGCTGGAGCAGGTTGGGGTAAACCGCCGTCAGCCGCGCCGCGGCGTCGGGGATGTCGTCCTCATCCGTCAGCGTGATCTGGATGTAATCCTCGCTCGCCTCGCCGCGCGCGAGCTCGTCGAACGTGCCGCGCAGGCGGCGCATGCGCCGCAGCGGGGTAAATGGGCAGGGCCGCACGTCCCATTCGCCCTTGGGCCCCAGCGTGACCATGAGCGCGCCCTTCTCCCGCCCCGCCTCCGAAAACGCATAGGGAAGCGGCGCGCCGCTGTAGCGCACGCGCCCGCCGCAAAGGCTCTGCGCCGCGTGCAGATGGCCCAGCGCCACATAGTCGAAGGGGGCAAAGACCTGCGCGTCCACATTGTCCAGCCCGCCAACCATGATCTCCTCCGACTCGCTGCGCTCGCCGCCGGTGACAAACTGGTGGGCCACCAGCACGTTGCGCGCCTCGGGGTCGACCTCCATCGCCCGGATGGCGGCCTCAAGCGCCGCGGTATAACCCTCGATCCGCTCATCGCCCAGCGCCACGCGCACGTGAACCGGCTTCACAAACGGCAGAAGGTAGACGTGTACGGGGCCGTATTCGTCGTTAAGCTCCACGCGCCGCGCCCGCCCGTCGTAGACCGGGGCCGCGTAAACGCCGCTCGCGTTCATGAGCCGCGACCCGAACGCCATGCGCTCGGCGCTGTCGTGATTGCCCGCGATGAAGAGGACGGGGCTGCCCTGCTCGCTCATGCGCGTCAAAAAGCTATCAAAGAGCGCGACGGCCTCCGCCGGCGGCACCTGCCTGTCGTAGATGTCCCCGGCGATGAGCGTCGCATCCGCCTGGCGGGCGAGCTCAAGCGCCTGGGCAAGCATGTGCCGCTGCTCCTCGAGCATGGAGAGCTCGAAGACGCGCTTGCCCAAATGCAGATCGGAAAGATGAAGCAGTTTCATAAGACGGTTCTCCCTCCTGTGATAGATCCATTATACACGCTTTGCCCCCGCGCGGCAATCCCGCCTTGACACGCCCCGGCGAACCCTTTACAATAGACACGTCTCTTGTTCTCAACGCCGACATCTTCCCGGCATCCCGCCGGCCCTGCAGGTAGATCGCATGAATGAATCCTCCCTTGCCCCCCGCCGCTATGGCGCGCGGCACGCGTTTTTTCTCGGCGCGCTCATGGCGCTCCTCGCGCTCGCCCCGGCGATCCTGCCCTATGGCGGGCGCTTTGTGACGCGGGGGGATTATATCGAGCAGCAGCTCCCCTTCATCCTCGAAACGCGCCGCCTCCTTCGCGGCGGGCTGAACAGCTATTCCTTCTCGACGCTCCTGGGCGCGCCGGGCGTGGGCAGCTACGCGTTTTACACGCTGGGCAGCCCGTTCGTCTGGCCCCTCGCGCTGCTGCCCAAGGCGCTGATCCCCTACGGCATCAGCGTCATGGCGGTGCTCAAGCACGCCGTCTGCGCGCTCACCGCCTTCCTCTATCTGCGCAGCATGGTGGGCTCGAGCAGGCTCGCGCTGCTGGGCAGCGCGCTCTACGCGTTTTCCTCCTTCACCGTGGTCAACACGCAGTTTTATCACTTCACGGAGGTCATCGCCTTCTTCCCGCTGATCCTGCTCGGGCTGGAAACGGCCATGAGCGACGCGCCGCGCCCGGGCCTTTTGGCGCTCTTCTGCGGGCTGAACACGCTGACCAACTACTACTTCATGCTCGGCAGCGCGCTGCTGGCGGCGCTTTACTTCGCCTTCCGCCTCTTCTCGGAGGATTGGCGCGGCGCAAGACCCCCCCGCCGCGTGATCACGACCCTCGCCGAATGCGCGCTGGGCTGCGCGCTGGCGGGCGTGCTGCTCGCCCCGTCCATGCTCTACATGCTCTCCATCACGCGCACGGGCGCGGGGGATACGCCGGTCTGGGCGCAGCATTACACGCCCTCCGTGCTCATGGAGCGCCTGCGCTCGCTGCTCATGCCCATCGAGAGCAACGTCGTCCACGCCTATTACGGCGACGCCGCCAGCTGGGCCTCGACGGCGGCGTATCTGCCCGTCTTCGGGCTGACGGGCGCGCTCGTCTTCGCCGCAAGAATCAGGGGGCAACGCTGGCTGAAGGCGCTGCTCGCCGCGCTGCTGCTCGCCTCGGCCGTGCCGCTGCTGGGCGGCGCGTTCGCGCTGTACACCAACACGGCCTACACCCGCTGGTGGTACGGCCTCGCGCTGATGCTCGCGCTCGCGACGCTCTACGCCCTGCAGGGCGTGCAGGGGGCCTCCCCGCGCGTCCGCCGCGCGTGGCTTTGGGCCTTTGCCGCCTGCGCGCTTTTGTCCGCCGCGCTGACCGTTCCCTTCCTCCTGCCGGATTCCGCGCTGGACGCGCTCGCCTCGCTGGGCGGCCTTCCGGCGAAAATCGCGCGGGCCGTCTCAAACCGCCGGGCGGGCGCTTACGCGGAGGATGTCTTCCGCGCGCTCTCTCTGGCGCTCTCGCTGCTTGGCGCCGGCGCGATGCTGCTGCTGATCCTGCGCCGCCCGCGCTTTGAAGCCGCGCTGGCCGTGGTTTGCCTGTGCGCCTGCGCGCAGTATGGCGCGTATATCGCCGTGGGCGACCGGGCGCTGCTCTCCGGCGGCGCGGAGGCGGGCAAGGGCGTCTACACCCTCTCCGAGATCGCGGAGCCGACGCTCGGCGCGCTGGAATGCTCGGAGCCCGAGACGTATACGCGCATCGACTACGGCGCGCGGCTGCGCAACTACGGCCTGCTGCGCGGGCAATCGTCGCTGACCTGTTTCAGCTCGCTGCGCGCCTCCACGGTCGGGCGCTTTCTCTCGATGGCAGGCTTTGGCTACGACGAGTCGACCACCGTCCGCCCGCCGGACGGTTCCGGCGCGATCCGCGCGCTGCTGAGCGTCACAGAATACCATCAGATGGACGGCGAGGCCGTGCCGGAAGGATTCGTCTACAGCCGCGAGGAAAACGGCTTTTCCGTCTACACGAGCGACAGCGCCGTGCCGATGGGCTTTTTGCAGACCGTCTGCACGGGCACCTATCATCAACGCATGGCCCCGGACACCGTGGGCCCGGTGATGCTCGCCGCCGTCACGCTGGACGACGCGCAGCTGGAACGCTTTTCCGGCCGCATGGAGCGCCTGGACGTCTACGCCATTCCCGACTGGCGGGAGAGCGCCGCGCGCCTGCGGGAAAACGCCTGCGACCGCTTTGAGACGAGCGCCTCGGGCTTCACCGCGCATATCGACGCCAAAGAGGCCGGGCTTGTGGTCTTCACCATCCCGTTTGACAAGGGCTTTTCCGCCACGCTCGACGGTCAGGCGGCGGAGATCGTCCCCTGCGACGTCGCGTTCATGGGCGTGTGGGTCGAGCCGGGCGAGCACGAGATCGCCTTTACCTATCGCACGCGCGGGCTGCGCGCCGGCATCGCCATGAGCACGCTGGCGGCGCTGCTGCTCGCGGGGCTTGTAGCGTATGAAAAACGGACGCCGAAGCGCCCGTAGAATTCCTTTTTTCCAAGCGACAAAGCGCGAAGCGGTAAGGGGCTTCCCTTCTCTCTTCGCGCTTTTGTTTGATTCATTCGACGTGCTCAAAGAAATCCGTCTTCTCCACGTCCTCGCCCACGCAGGTAAACGCCAGCCCGAAGAGCGAGCAGTCGTAGTCGCCGAAGTCCTCGACGCGGTAGTCCGTCTTCTGCTGGGAGATGTGGTGGGCAAAGGCCTCCTGCGCCATGTCGAAGGCCGTCTTTCCGCCAAAGGCCTCCAGCGGAACGCGCCAGTCCATGTCGATTTCGCCCTCGGCGTACAGATGCAGGTAGAGCTTTTTGACCTGCCACGCCTCGGTGTAGGCGAGGCGCTTATCCTGATAGGCGGCGTCCGCCGCGAGCTCCACGCAGCGCAGCGCCGCGTCCGCCGCCGCGCGGTGCGTCGCGTGCCCATATTCGCCGCGCACATCGTGGGAGACGACGACATCCGGGCGATGGCGGCGATAGAGCCCCGTCACAAACCGCAGCAGCGTCCCCTCCGACCAGCCCTTCTGGCCGTAGAGATCCTTCACCGAGAGCGCATAGCGATCCGGGAAGGGGCCGAGCGTGGGATAATGCGTGACGCCGCAGAGCCAGAGCCCGTCGAGCAGCTCCAGCTTGCGATAGGGCATCGACGGCACAAGGTAGGCCACCTGCACGTCAAGCCTGCGCTCCCCCGCGTAATAGGGGATCGTTCCGCCCATGAAGAGCAGCTCGTCGTCGGGATGCCCGGCGATCACGAGGAGATCGGCCTTTTCAAGCGGCGCCTCCCAGCGCTGCACCCACGCGGGCGCCTCGCCCTGGGCAAACACATGCACCTGCGCGATGTGTAGGCGCTCGTTTTTCGGCTGGGGGACGATGCGCACCCGCTGCGCGCCCTCCGGCAGCTGCACGTAGCCCGTCAAATAATCCGTCGGGCAGGAGGCGGCGGTCTGCCATGCCCCCTCCGCGTCCATCGTCTGCACGTCGAAGGCGCAGGCCGTGCGGTAGAACTGCACATACACGGAGCCGATCAGCTCCCCCTCCGGCACGGCGATCTCCAGCACGGCGCGCTTTCCGCCCTCCGAAAACCAGCTGGTGTCATATCTGCCGTCCGTTAGGTATTTGAGCGAGGAGCTCGGCTTGCCGGAAAACGTACACGCCTGCGAAACATCTCGCGCCTCGCCCAGCGCGCACGCCGCCGTCATAAGCAGCAGCAGCAACGCCAGCGCGCACGCAAGGGCTTTCGCGCCCCGGTCGTCTTTCATTCGCATCTTTCCCATTTCTTTTGTTATTCCTTCCATCGCTTCTTCCTTTATCCCTTCTATCTGTCGCTTCTCTTGTCCCTTC
>JAUNPI010000114.1 GCA_030536875.1 Clostridia bacterium | reverse complement strand
TTTGCCTCAATCAGGCCGTTTAGATAGGCCGAACCCAGCGCCCTGTCAAACAGGCCGTAGCCGGGCTTGGCATCGGAGCCGACCTCGCTCCAAATCATGCGGCCGTGGTCGGGGCGGAAATAGCCGTTAAAGCCGGTCTCCACCAGCGCCTTCACGATCGCGTTCATATCCAACGAGCCGTTCTGGCTCAGATGGCCGGATTCCTCAAAAGACGTGTCGGGCAGAATCTTCACGTTGCGCAGATGCATGAAGCCGATTCGGTTCATCGCCGAATACTTGCGCACCAGCTTGGGAATGTCGTTCTTCGGCGAGCAGCCCAGCGAGCCCGTACACAGGCACAGGGAATTGGCGGGGCTGTCGACAATCGCCAGATAGCGGTCGATATTCTCTTCGCAGGTGATCACGCGCGGGAGCCCGAAAATCGGGTAGGGCGGATCGTCGGGATGCAGCGCCATCACGACGCCGCACGCCTCCGCCACCGGAATCACGCGCTTCAGGAAATATTCGATGTTGGCCCACAGGCCCTCCTCGCCCAGCTCGGCGTAGGCGCGGATCAGGTCGCGAACCTCGTCCTGCGTGTAGCTGGAATCCCAGCCGGGCAGATGGATATCGTCCTTGAGGGGATCGAGCCCCTTCATCTGATCCCAGTACATGACAAGGCTTGTGGAACCGTCGGCAGCCTGGCGGTCCAGCTGCGTGCGCGTCCAGTCGAAGACCGGCATGAAGTTATAGGTCACGCATTTGATGCCGTATTTGGCGCAGCGGCGGATGGATTCGCAGTAGTTTTCGATGTGGCGGTCGCGCTCGGGCTTGCCCAGCTTGATCTCCTCGGTCACGGGAATGGACTCGACGACGTCGAAGATCAGCCCCTTTTCGGCGCACTCGTCCGCTAGATGCTTGATGGATTCCTCCGGCCAGACCTCGCCCGGCCTCACGTCGTACACCGCCGAGACGATGGAACGCATGCCGGGAATCTGCCGGATCATGTCCAGCGTGACGGGATCGCTGTCCCCATACCAACGGAACGAACTCTTCATGGAAAAACCTCCTTATTCTTTGCCAAGCGGCTTGCTGTTCACATCCTCCAGCGTCTTCCACTGGTTCATGGCCTGTTCGAGCGTCATGCCGGAGGCGATGCCCGCCTTGCGGACGCTGTTGACCGCCTGAATCTCCTTCATCTTGGCGCCGGTCAGGGAATAGCCCTTCATGGCGACGAGCGTCGCGGCCCACGCCAGCATCGGGATCACGCAGAACATGATGATGACCGCCACCTTAATCCCCGCGGAATACGGCGTGCCGTCGGTGGGGAGCTCGGCAAGCCCCGCGCAGAGCAGGAAGATAAACGCCACCAGCGTCTGAGCCAGAGAGGAGACGAGCTTATCCACCAGCGAGAACAGCGTGCCCATAATGCCGGGGATGTATTTGCCGGAGCGGTAGGTCTCGTAATCGGAGCAGTCCGCGACCATCGGGATGGGCATGTCCGCCGTGGCGTAATACGCGCCGTAGCCGATGCCGAAGCAGAGGATGAACGCGATGGTGTACAGGTTGATGCTGCCGCCGCCATTGAAGGGGAAGGAGAGCGTCAGCGCGGCGTTTCCATGCTGGTTGATCAGCAGCAGCGCCAGAACGCCGACATAGCAGATCAGCGCGATCCTCACATATTTCACAAGGGACGCCCTCTGCCCCTCTTTCTGAGAGGTGCGCACGGAGAGCAGGAAGAACGGCACGGCGAAGACGTAGCCCAGCACCATCATCGGCAGATACAGCGCGTTGTAGTTGCCCATCACGATGCCGTACAGGGCCAGCAGCACGGTGGTGTTGGTCGCAATGGCAAGCGCCAGCTTGCAGCCCGCGCCGGCGACCATCAGGCGCTGCATGGGCTTGTTTTCCTTGACGATCTGCACATATTCGGAGACCTTGACCTTCTCCTGCTTCGCGCCGCCGATGCCGTAAAACTCGGGGCGATCCTTCTCGGCGATGCCGATGATCGCCAGAATGGTCAGCAGGACGGAGACCACAATGCCGACCGGCGCGATGATGCGGTACAGGGCCGGGTTGGCGTAGCCCGAGGAGATGATCGCGCCGGAGGCGTCCTTCACATCGTACATGGCCTTGATCAGCGGGATCATGAACTGCATGACGCCCATGCCCAGCATGGAGCCGATGGTGTTGAAGATGGTGAACATCGGGCGCTGATTGGGGTCGTTGGTCAGCACGGTCTGGCCGGCGCGGGTACAGCTGGTCTGGAACGTATAGCCGATCACCCAGATGAAATAGACGACCGTGAAACCGATGTAGCGCAGGGGCATCATGGTTTCCGGAATCAGCGGCAGCAGCACGTAGAGCGCGATCACGCTGACCGCCATAATTGCGCTGCCGATGACCATGAAGGGGCGGAATTTGCCGAATCTCGTGCTGGTGCGATCCATCAGCGCGCCGATGATCGGGTCTGTGACGGCGTCGCAGATGCGCATGGCCGTCACCATGATGGAGGCAAACATGCCCAGCTTCAAAACGCTGGAACCAAACTGGGCGACGTAGGAAAGAATCAGGACAAAGTAAACATTGGTAGCGCCGTTGTTGAGCGGGAACAGCACGAGCTGATAGAGCTTTGCGCGGTTCACGCCGTCATTCGGCTTCGCGGCTGCGGTTTTCGACATGGAACGTAATCCTCCTTTGTTTTCTCTTATCTCCCCGTCTGCGCCGAGCGGGAAGGATCAGACCCAGTTGGACTTTTGCGGATTTTTGACCTTCTTGAGCACATAGGCCTCGTTGGGCTGAGCGGCCTTTTTGAAATCTGCGCTGTCCTTGAGGCCTCCGGAGACGGCCTCCACGCGGATATCCCCGTCCAAAGGCACCTTGAAGGTGAAGACGTGGTCGTCCCTCGTCTGCTCGCCCACACGCTTGCCGTTGACCAGCAGCGTCACGGTCTTCTCGGTGGAATAGACCTTGATCTGCGTGACGTCCTCGCAGCGCTCGGCATAGCGCTTGGAGCAGATGTGGACAAAGCGCTCGCGGCTCCAGTTGGCCTTGTAGAGATAGAAGCTGTCCTTCTTCGTCTTGCGGTCGAAGGTCACCAGCCCCTTGTGGTTCATGCCGGGCTCGCCGCCCTGATCGCGCGCGTCGGCGGCAAAGTCGAACATGTTCCAAACATGGGTGGACCACATGTACGGGTGGCGCTTGAAGCAGCGCACCATGAACTCGTGATATTGGGCCTGATATTCCTCGGTGTGGTCGTTGCGCCGCGGTCTTGAGGCATGCAGGTTCGGCATGCCCTCTGCGCCGTACTCGCTGTAGCCCAGCGGGCGCTTGGGGAAGCACAGGTGGAAGAAGCTGATCCACAGGTCGTTGAGGAACAGGCCCGGGACATACCAGCCCAAATACAGGTTCCAGCTCACCACGTCCGTGATATGCGCGACCTTGTTGAACGGGCCGCACATGGCGTAGCAGGCCAGCGTCGTAAAGCGGGTCGGATCGGTGTCGTGAACCAGGTCGTTGAGGACGCGGTGATTGTCCAGCATGTCCTTCTTGTCCTTGGTGGAGATGGTGATCTCGTTGGATACGCCCCAGCAGACGATGGACGCGTGGTTGTAATTCTGCTCGATGAGCTCCTTCATCTGGCTGATGGTGTTCTCGCGGCCCGCGGGCAGGTGCTCGCTGATATACGGGATCTCGGCCCAGACGACCATGCCGTAGCGGTCGCACAGGTCGTAAAAATACTGGTCGTGCTGGTAGTGCGCCAGACGGACGGTGTTGCAGCCCATCTCCGCGATGAGCGCCATATCCTCGTCGTGCATCTGGCGGGTGATGGCGTTGCCTACGCCCTTCCTGTCCTGATGGCGGGAGACGCCATGAAGCGGATAGGGCTTGTCATTGAGGATGAAGCCCAGCTTCGGGTCCACGCGGAAGGAGCGGACGCCGAAGGGGATGTCCAGCGCGTCGGCGGTCTTTCCGTCCACGCGCACCTCGGCGTGACAGGTGTAGAGATAGGGATCCTCCGTGCCGTTCCAGCGGCGCGCCTTGTCCAAGCTGATGGCGACGTCTGCACCGCTGCCGGAGCCGACAGCCTTGCCCTTGTCGTCGAGGAGGGTGATCACGACGTCGCCCGCGCTGACGCGGCTCTGGACGCGAACCTTCGCCCCCGCGCCCTCCGGCGTCGGGGTGACGCGGATGCCGCAGGAGCCCAGATGATCCATCGCAAAGTGGGCCTTGTTCACGATCACAAGGCGCACGGCGCGGTAGATGCCGCCGTAGAAGGTGAAGTCCGCCTTCTGCGGATAGACCCTGTCGTTTACGCTGTTGTCCGCAAAGACGACGAGCTGATTGTCTTCCTCCAAGAGGGAGGTGACCTCCGCGCGGAAGGTGGAATAGCCCCCGTCGTGGACGCATACGTCCCGCCCGTTCAGCGTCACCTGTGCGGAGGCGTTGACGCCGTCAAACTCCATCCAAACCTCTTGGCCTGCCGCGTCGAAGTCCGGACGCGAAAAGGCGCGTTCATAGCGGCATTTCCCCCGCTTGTAGTCGTTGCCGCCATCCTGTCCGTCGATATTGTTCCACGTATGCGGAACGTTCACCTCGGCCGTGCGGCCGTCCAGCCCCGTGAACAGCCAGCCTTGGCATAGGTCGATCGTTTGGCGCATAATATTCCTCCTTGGCTTTTTGGTAGGGTTCCTTTGCATCGATTGCATACAGATATTCAAAGTCGACAATTTTTCTTCTACATAATTTATCACAATATTCAAAGAAAGGAAAGAGCGTTGTCTTGAACGCTTTCAGCATGGTCGCAAAACGGCCGCACGGCGACACACACGACAAAAGCGTGCCGCGAATGGAACCCAACCGGCAAACGGCGCGCCCGGATCGCCTGCCGGCGTCAAAGCGCCGTCTGCCGAAAAACACCTGCAAACAGAGCCTCAAAAAGAAAAAGCTCCGCCCTTTTAAGCAGGCGGAGCATAAAAAGCCTCAGGCTTTGGCCGGCTTTGTCTTGCGGGCGTAGATCGCGATCTCCCCGATGACAAAGGCCGCGACGCACAGCCCGACAAAGACGATAAACTTGTCGTCAAAGCCCTTTTCGTCGATGGCGACAAACACGTCGCTGACATACCAATAGCACTTGTGGACAAAGGCGAGAATCGCCGTGCCGGACAGCGCGGTCACCGCCGCGGAGGCCAGCCCGTAGCGACGCAGCGCGACAAGCGCCACAGCCGCAGCCGCCGCGCCGATCAGCAGCACGACGATGGAGGTATCGTAGCACACGCGGCGGGTCGCGCCGAATGTGCCGCCGATCATCTGGAAATAAACGCCCGCCGCCAGCGACAAAACGGCCGCGGCGATCGTCGCATAGACGCCAAAGCCCTTCTTGGTCTTGACCGTATCCTTTTCGCTCATGTGAGTAACTCCTTTCAGTTTCCCTGTATCCTTGGAAAACCCGGGGCCCCACGCATAACAGGGCCTCAAACGAAACCGCCGCGAACGCACCGCCGGCCGGTTCAGAGCGCCGCTCCCCGGCGCACGGAAAAAACCGCATTTCTTCCCGCCGTCAAAAGGTTAAAACGCCCCCTTTTTCAGGATACAATGATTATGGCACAACTTTGTGCAAGATGCAAATGGATTCTGCGCGCAAACTTTGTGACTGGCTTATCAAAACGGACACACACGTCTTTTATCTGCCGTTAATCTTGATAATTTGCTTTTCACGAAAAGAAAACGCCGTCAATAACCTCAATTCGCTATTGCGACACGGCGAAGCTCGTGTACGACAAACATCTTTCTTTTTTGTAGCTTTTTGATATAAAATGAAGGCAAACCATAGTCGCTCCTCTTCCGTTCCCCGGTTCGCATACTTTGCGGGGAGGCAGTCGGGGCGTCTATCGTCGCGCGGCCGCCGCATGGGCCGGCGCGAAAGACATCCGTTTTTTCTAAAGCGTATGGGCACATCCATCTGAAAGGAGTTTTCCCCCATGAAACCTTCAGCGCATAGAACAGCGAAAAAGGTGTTCCTCAATATTGTGTCCGTCCTCTTTGCCATCGTCTTCACGGGCAATGTCATCGCGGGCGAATGCGCCGGGCAGATCAACTCGGCGCTGGGCACCTCCACCTCCAAAGTGATCAGCACGCTGCCGGAAGGCGAAGAGGAAGGTTACGTGCGCTACTATGAAAGCGCCTATTCCTCCCTTGCGGATCTCAAGGCCGCGGGCGAAGCCAAGGTTCGCGAGGTCGAGGGCGAAGGCATCGTCCTGCTCAAAAACGAGGGCGGCGTTTTGCCCTTGGCGGCGGGAAGCCGCGTTTCCCTCGTCGGCGTCACGGTGCTTGATCCCGTCTACGGCGGCACAGGCTCCGGCGCTGTGGACGCGACCGGCGCGGCCAACTTCGCCGATATGATGACCGGCGCGGGCTTCGACGTCATCGACCAGGAGCTCTTCGATTATTATATCGAGAAGGAAGCCAAGCGCACCGCCCACGAGATCGGCGAAACCAAGTGGAGCCGCGTCAGCAAAAACAACGGCGACACCATCGGCACCGGCGAGGACGTCATCTACGTCGTGGGCCGCGTGGGCGGCGAGGGCAACGACCTGACCGTCACCGTGGACGACACGCTGAACGACGACTATCTGACGCTCAACGAGGACGAGCTTTCCATCCTGGAAGGCCTCAAGGAGCTCAAGGATGAGGGCGCCATCCGCTCGATCACCGTCATCATCAACAGCGCCAACCCGATCTCCGTCGCCTTCCTGAACGACGAGGCGTACGGCGTCGACGCCGCGCTGTGGGTCGGCTCCGTCGGGCAGACCGGCATTTACGCCGTGGGCGACGTGATTTCCGGCGCGGTCAATCCTTCCGGCTCCCTCCCGGACACGTGGTGGACCGACAACCAGCTCAACCCGGTCATGAACAACTTCGGTTCTTACACCTACGCGAACGCGGGCGATTACGACTTTGGCGCCAACGCGAACAAGTATAACCAGTATGTCGTCTACCAAGAGGGCATCTATCTGGGCTACAAGTACACCGAGACGCGCTATGAGGACACCGTTCTGGGCACGCCGAACGCGGGCAGCTTCGTCTATAACGACATCGTCGCCTATCCGTTTGGCTACGGCCTGAGCTACACCCAATTCGCCTTCTCCGACATGACCGTCGAAAAGAGCGGCGAGGGGCAGGATACCCAGTACACCCTCTCTGTCAAGGTCACCAACACCGGCGACACGGCGGGCAAGAAGACCGTTCAGGTCTACGCGCAGAAGCCCTACACCGATTACGACCGGCAGAACCAGATCGAAAAAGCCTCCGTCGAGCTGGCCGGATACGGCAAGACCGCCATCCTCGGCCCCGGCGAAAGCGAGGTCGTGACGGTGAGCGTTCCCGAGTACTTCCTCACCTCCTACGATGCGCTGGGCACGGGCGTGTACATCCTTGACGAGGGCACCTACTACCTGACCGTCGCCGAGAACGCCCATGACGCCGCCAACAACATTCTGGCCGTCAAGGAAAAGACCATCGCCGACGGCATGACCGCCTCCGGCAACGCCGGTCTGGTCTACAGCGTCGATTATGCGTTCGATTCCACCACCTACGCCACCTCTTACGGCACCGACGCCGAGGTCAAGAGCCTGTTTGCGGCGGCGGACATCAACCGCTACGAGGGCTCCGGCGACAACACGGTCACCTATTACTCCCGCAGCGATTGGGCGGGCACGGTGACCTCCGGCCCCGTCCAGCTCGCCATGACGGACGGCATCGCCGCCGACGCCAAGCTGGATGATTCCGATCTTCCGGACGCCACGGGCGTCGATTTCCCGACGATGGGCGAAAACAACGAGCTCCAGCTCGTCAACATGATGGATTACGCGTTCGACGATCCCATGTGGGATACCTTTATGGATCAGCTGACGTATGACCAGATGGCCAAGCTCTGCGCCAACGGCCTGCGCATGACCATCAACATCGACGAGATCGGCAAGCCGCTGACCGTCGATCACAACGGCCCCTCCGGCGTGACCCAGAAGTATTCCATCGGCGAAAACGGCTATGCCGTTCAGACCAACGACCCCATGAAGGAGTCGAAGGGCACCTGCTATCCGTGCAACGGCATCATCGCCGCCACCTTCAACGACCAGCTGGTTCGGGAAGTCGGCGAGCTGATCGGCGAGGACGCCATGTGGGCGGGCTACGCCGGCCTGTATGGCAGCGGCCTCAACATCCATCGTTCCCCGTACGCGGGCCGCGTCTTCGAGTATTACTCTGAGGACGGCACGCTGACCGGCCTCATCGACACCGCCGAGACCCTCGGCATCCAGTCCAAGGGCGTGTACGTCTACAACAAGCACTTCGTCCTCAACGATCAGGAGACCAACCGCGCCGGCATCGGCACGTGGTGCAACGAGCAGGCGCTGCGCGAGATTTACCTGCGCGCCTTCGAGCTGCCGATCATCGAGTCGGACGCGCTGTGCGTCATGACCGCCTTCAACCGTCTGGGCGCCATCTGGGCCGGCTCCTACACCGAGCTTCTGACCGATTGGCTGCGCGGCGAGGCCGGCATGAAGGGCTTTGCCGTCACCGACATGTATGACGACACCTACATGGTCAAGGTTCACGAGGTGCTCGCGGGCAACGATATCCCGGACAACTACGTGGGCGACGACATCTCCCAGTTCGCGGCCTACGGCCCGAACGGCAGCAGCCCGAACGCGCTGGTCGCCCAGGCGATGCGCACCTCCTCCAAGCGCGTGCTCTACACGGTGCTCCATTCCCGCGGCATGGACGGCATCAGCCCGAACACGAAGGTCGTCTCCGTCACGCCGTGGTGGCAGATGACCCTGAACATCGCGCAGTGGACGCTCTGCGCCCTGACCGCGGTCGCGCTGATCGTGCTGCTTCTGGACATCGCCGGCATCGGCGGCAAGAAGGGCAAGAAAGCGAAAAAGGCCTGATTTTCCCCCGCTCAGCGTTACACACGGGGAGTGCCAAGATCGAAAAATCTTGGCACTCCCTTTTCGTTGCCCTCA
>JAUNPI010000004.1 GCA_030536875.1 Clostridia bacterium | reverse complement strand
ACGGTACGCACGGTGCGGTGAGAGGACGGGAGTTAGTCTCTCCCTCCTACTCGATCCTTAGCCTGACAGCCCCGTTTCTTGATTTTGTCTGAACAGGGCAATTGCCGAATTGCCCCGTGTGTATCGAGTGCTTACTCCACAATCGCGCCCTTATTCGCGCTGGAAACCAGCTTGGCGTAGCGCGCCAGATAGCCTCGGGTGACGTTCGGCGGCGGGCAGACCCACTTTTCGCGGCGCGCGTTCAGCGTCTTTTCGTCGACTTTGAGCTCCAGCTTGCCGGCGGGGATATCGATGGAGATGGTGTCGCCCTCCTCGATGAGGCCGATCATGCCGCCGCTGGCAGCCTCGGGCGAGACGTGGCCGATGGCCGCGCCGCGCGTGGCGCCGGAGAAGCGGCCGTCGGTGATGAGCGCGACCTCTTTGTCCAGCCCCATGCCGCAGATGGCGCTGGTCGGGCTGAGCATCTCGCGCATGCCCGGGCCGCCCTTGGGGCCCTCGTAGCGGATGACCACGACGTCGCCGGGGTTGATCTTGCCGGCGTAGATGGCGCTGATGGCCTCGTCCTCGCTGTTAAAGACGCGGGCAGGGCCCTCGTGGACGAGCATCTCCTTGGCCACGGCGCTGCGCTTGACGACGCCGCCGTCCGGCGCGAGGTTGCCGCGCAGGATCATGAGGCCGCCGGTGGGGGAATACGGATCGTCGAACGGGCGGATGACCTCGTGGTTGTAGTTTTTCGCCTTGGCGATCTCCTCGCCCAGCGTCATGCCGGAGACGGTCATGGCGTTTTCATCCAGCAGGCCGCGGCCCGCGAGCTCGGAGAGCACGCCCATGACGCCGCCCGCCAGATGCAGGTCGATGACGTGATGGCTTCCCGCGGGGGCGAGGTGGCAGAGGTTGGGCACCTTGGCGCTCGCCTCGTTGACCCACGTGAGGTCGAAATCGACGCCCGCCTCATGGGCGATGGCCGGGAGATGGAGCACGGTGTTGGTGGAGCAGCCCAGCGCCATATCCAGACACAGCGCGTTGCGGAAGGCCGATTCGGTCATGATCTTGTCGGGGGTGAGGTTTTCCTCCACGAGCTCCACGATGCGCATGCCGGTCTTTTTGGCCAAGCGGATGCGCGCCGCGTCGACGGCGGCGATGGTGCCGTTGCCCGGAAGGGCCATGCCGATGACCTCGGTGATGCAGTTCATGGAGTTGGCGGTGAACATGCCGGAGCAGGAGCCGCAGCCCGGGCAGGCGGAGGATTCCACGGCGGCAAGGCCCTCGTCGTCCATCTTGCCGGCCTTGTAGGCGCCGACGGCCTCGAACACGGAGTTGAGGTCCATGTCGCGCTCGCTGCCCGGCATCTTGCCGGGCATCATCGGGCCTCCGGAGATCACCATCGCCGGGAGGTTCAGGCGGCGGGCCGCCATCAGCATGCCGGGAACGATCTTGTCGCAGTTGGGGATGAACACCATGCCGTCAAAGCCGTGGGCGAGGGCCATCGACTCGCAGCTGTCCGCGATCAGCTCGCGGGAGGCGAGGGAATACTTCATGCCGACGTGTCCCATCGCGATGCCGTCGCAAACGCCGATTGCCGGGAACTCCACCGGCACGCCGCCCGCCAGACGGATGCCGTCCTTGACGGCCTGCGCGATATGGGAGAGGTGGTTGTGGCCCGGGACGCATTCGCTCTTGGCGGAAACGACGCCGATCAGCGGGCGGGTCAGCTCCTCGTCGGTCAGGCCCAGGGCCTTCCAGAGGGAGCGATGGGGGGCCTTCTCCGGCCCGGTCTTCACGCGATCCGAAACAGCCATCTTACAGTTCCTCCACTTTCGTGCCCCAGCTCATCTTGCTGCGCAGATCCTTGCCGACCTGCTCGAGCTGGCTGCCGGCCTCGATGCGGCGCTTGGCGAGGAAGTGCGGGCAGCCGGCCTGATTTTCCAGCAGCCAGTTGCGGGCGAACGTGCCGTCCTGAATCTCGGAGAGCACCTTCTTCATTTCCTTCTTGGTCTCCTCGGTGATCAGGCGGCTGCCGATCTCGTAATCGCCGTATTCGGCGGTGTTGGAGATGGAATAGCGCATGCCCGCGAAGCCGTGGGCGAAGATCAGGTCGACGATCAGCTTCATCTCGTGGATGCACTCGAAATACGCGTTCTCCGGCTGATAGCCCGCCTCGACCAGCGTGTCGAAGCCCGCCTTCATCAGGGCCGTCACGCCGCCGCAGAGGACGCACTGCTCGCCGAACAGGTCGGTCTCGGTCTCCTCGCGGAAGGTGGTCTTGAGGATGCCGGCGCGCGCGCCGCCGATGCCCGCGGCGTAGGCCAGCGCATAGTCCTGCGCCTTGCCGGAGGCATCCTGATAGACGGCGACGAGATCCGGAACGCCCTTGCCCTCCAGATACTGGCTGCGCACGGTGTGACCTGGGCCCTTGGGCGCGATCATCACGACGTCGACGTCGGCCGGCGGCTTGATGCAGCCGAAGTGGATGTTGAAGCCGTGCGCGAAGGCGAGGATCATGCCCGGGCGCAGGTACGGCTCGATGTCGCTGTGATACATCGCGGCCTGCTTTTCGTCGTTGATGAGGATCATGATCATGTCGGCGACCTTCGCGGCCTCGGCCGTGGTCATGACGGTGAGACCGGCATCTTCGGCCTTTTTCCAGCTCTTGGAGCCCTCGTAAAGCGCGACGATGACGTCGCAGCCGGAGTCCTTCAGGTTGAGCGCATGCGCATGGCCCTGCGAGCCGTAGCCGACGATGGCGATCTTTTTGCCCGTCAGGTATTCGAGGTTGCAGTCCTGCGCGTAGAACATCTGTGCCATTGTTTGTTTCCTCCCTAAAATCTATTGGTCGGCGCGTGATCACGCTGTATGAGATCGCTTGCGGGCGAAATCTTCGGGGCCGCCAAGGCGGCGGCGGAGCTCCTTCCGCGGGGCGATTCAATCGAAAGTTGGTTGGGGCTTCACGAGCTTCAACGCGGCTCAATCGCGGCTCAGTCGAAGATGTCGGAACTCATCACGCCCTCGCCGCGCTCCAGGGCGACGATGCCCGTGCGCACGAGCTCGGTGATGCCGTAATCCTCCAGCAGGCCAAGGAGCGCGGCGATCTTCTCGTTGTCGCCGGTGATCTGCAGGATCATGGAAGACTTGGTCACATCCAGCACCTTGGCCTTGAAGATATCCACCAGCCGCATGAGGCCCTCGCGCTCGGCGACGCCGGCGCGCACCTTGACCAGCAGCAGCTGGCGCTCGACGGCGTTCTTTTCGCACATGACCTGCACCTTCTGCACGCAGATCAGCTTGTAGAGCTGCTGGACGAGCTGCTCGATATGCGCGTCGTCGCCCAGGACGACGATGGTGATGCGGGAGACCTCGGCGTCCTGCGTGGGGCCGACGGCGAGGCTCTCGATGTTGAAGCCCCTGCGGGAAAAGAGGCCCGAGACGCGCGAGAGCACGCCCGGCTCATTGTCCACCAGCACGCCGACGGTGTAGCGCTGCAATTGTTCGGGATTGATCAGCATAGTCACACCTCCGTCAGTTCAGGCAGAACGAGTCGATCGGCGAGCCGGGGGCCACCATCGGCGCGACCATCTCGTCGATGTCCAGCATGCATTCGATGATGCAGGGCTTGCCCCCGGCATACGCGCGCTCAAACGCCTCGGCAAAGGCCTCGATCGAATCCACGCGCGTGCCGGGAAGGCCGTAGGCCTCGGCGAGCTTCATGAAATCCGGCCCGCGGTCGAGCGTCGTCTGGCTGTATCTGTGGCCGAAGAAGAGCGTCTGCCACTGGCGCACCATGCCCAGCGTGCCGTTGTTGAAGATCACGATGATCACGGGAATGCTGTAATAGGCGATGGTGGAGAGCTCCGTCAGGTTCATGCGGAAGGAGCCGTCGCCCGTCACCAGCGCGACGGGCCGGCCCTCGGGATCGCTGGCGGCGGCGCCCATCGCCGCGCCAAGGCCGAAGCCCATCGTGCCCAGACCGCCGCTGGAGATCAGCTGACGCGGGCGGGAGAACGGGAAATGCTGCGCGGTCCACATCTGGTGCTGCCCCACGTCGGTCGCCACGGTCATCAGGGGCGCGGCCTTCGCCATCGCGGCGAGGATCTTGCGCGGCTCAAAGAGCTCGTCGCTCAGGTACTCCTCGATCATGCTGCGAGCCTGATTCATCCACTGGTCATGATGCTTCTGGCTGACGCGGGCGAGCAGCAGATCCAGCACGATGCGCGCGTCGCCGGTGATATGCAGCGTGGTGGAGACGTTCTTGTTGATCTCCGCGCGGTCGATGTCGATGTGGAGCACCTTCGCGTTCGGCGCAAACGCCGCCGCGTTGCCCAGCGCGCGGTCGGAAAAGCGGACGCCCACGGCGATGAGCAGGTCGCAGCACTGCATGGCGATGTTCGCCGCGTGCGTGCCGTGCATGCCCAGCATGCCGAGCATCCGATCGCTGTGCGCGTCAAGCGCGCCAAGGCCCATGAGCGAGGAGACGACCGGGGCGTCCACGCGCTGGGCAAAGGCGAGCAGCTCCTTTTCCGCGCCGGAGAGGATGACGCCGCCGCCGCAGTAGATGAGCGGCCTGTGCGCCTCGGCGATCAGCTGCGCCGCCTGCTCCAGCCTCGGCTCCGCCTTGATCTTGTAGCGCTCAAGCGCCGCCCCCTCGGGCCGCAGCTGGGCCGTGGGATGCTTCATGGAGAGCTTGGGAATGAGCGCCTCGCCGCTGGCGGGCTCATACTCCGTCTCCGCGATCTGCACATCCTTGGGGATGTCGATGAGCACGGGGCCGGGGCGCCCGCTGGCGGCGATATAAAACGCCTCGCGCAGGATGCCGGCGAGCTTGTCCACGCTGCTGACCAGGTAGTTGTGCTTGGTGACGGGCATGGTCATGCCCGAAATATCCGCCTCCTGGAAGGAATCCGTGCCCATGAGGCTCTGGGGAACGTTGCCGGTGATGAAGACGACCGGCGAGGAATCCATGTAGGCCGTGGCGATCGGCGTGACCAAATTCGTCGCGCCGGGGCCGCTTGTGGCGATGCACACGCCCGTCTTTCCGCTGGCGCGGGCATAGCCGTCCGCCGCGTGGCCGGCGTGCTGCTCGTGCGCGGTGAGGACATGCTTGATTCTGTCCTGCCGCTTGTAGAGCTCGTCGTAGATGGGGAGCACGGCGCCTCCGGGAAAGCCGAAGACCGTGCCCACGCCCTGCTCGATCAAGCATTCGATCAGGATGGCAGCTCCATTGAGTTTCATCGTTTGATCCTTCTCCTTGTTTGATCCTTCTCCTTTAGATCTCAAAAAAACAGCCTTCTTCCCTGTTTAGGGCGAAAGGCTGTTTCGCGGTACCACCTAAATTCCGTGCTGAAGCACGCTCATCGGGCACACAGGATGCCCTTTCCCCGCTAACGGGAGGAACCCGGCGAGCCTACTTGCGGGCGGCAAAACGCCCGGCGTTCAGCGCGCGGCTCCGAGGCGACACGCCGCGTAAGACGCAGGAGCCTCGCACCGTCGCCCCCTCGCTTGGCGTCATGATGAGCGGTTTCTTCCTCTTCATCGCTGAAAATATGTGAATCTATCTTATCATGACGGTCCGGCGCTGTCAAGCGGTTTTTCAAGGAAAGTGAGCGGTTTTTATTTTAAACGTGAATCATATTCATTTGTTCAGCTTTTGGGTTGAAGTTAACCGGCAGATCGACTATAATGCTGGCAAGAGAAGCCGTGGGTTTTCGCGAGGAGGCGATGGAGGATGTTCTATGAGATTCCCTATCGGGAGAGGCCGGACTGGGAAAGCGTGGGCGAGGTGACGCTCTGCCACGCGCCGTGGCTTGCGCCCTGCGACGTGGCGGCGTGGGCGCAGGCCTGCCACGATGGAGAGCGGCTCTATGTGCGCATGCGGGCGCGGGAGAGGGAGATTCGCGCCGAGCTGACGGACCCGCTCAGCCAGGTCTGCGAGGACAGCTGTCTGGAGTTTTTCTTTGCGCCGGACGCGCGCGACGAGCGGTATTTCAACTTTGAATGGAACCCGCTGGGGACGCTGTATTTCGGCTTCGGCGGGGCGCGCAAGACGCGCGTGCGCCAGATTGTGCCGGATGCGCGGGCGCTCTTTTCTGTGGAGACGTTTGCCACGGCGGACGGCTGGGGCGTGACCTTCAGCATCCCCGGGCAGCTGATTCGGACGTATTTTCCGGGCTTTGCCTTTGAGGGCGAGGCGGCGGGCAACTTTTACAAGTGCGGGGACGGCACGAGGACGCCGCACTATCTGGCATGGTCGCCTCTGACGAGCAGCGTGCCGGACTATCACCGGCGGCAGGATTTCGGGCGTCTGACGTTTGGAAAACGGGAGGGATGAACATGAACTTTGACGCGCTTAGGCAGAACATTGTGGATGTCGTAGAGGAGGGGCAGATCAAGCTGGGCTATCGCAGCGAGACGATCCGGCTCTATTATCCGCTTGCCTCGCTCTGCGCGTTTCTGGGAGAGACGATGGACGCCGAGCGGATGAGCCGGGCGCTGAACGCTTTTGCCCGCGAAAACCGGGAGACGCTGGGAAATTTGGAGATCACCCGGCGCTCGGAGCGGTTTTGCATCGCCGTGCCGCCGCAGGGCGCGGCCTACATTCACGAGCATACGGACGCGGACGGCTTTTTGACCGCATTCGTGCGCACCATCGAGCGGCATGGCTGCACGCTCGAGGATGTGCTTGAGCAGTTTCGCCGGTTTTCGCCCCATGTTCACATGGAGGCGCTGCACAACGGCGAGTTCGACTATCTCGTCTACTTTGAGGACGGCAAGCCCGACGCCTATCGCTACTGCCTGACCGACGAGGGCTGCCACATGACCTATCACCGCTTTACGCGCGAGGATTACGAGGCGTTCGGGTTTTAAGGCGAGACGCTAATTTGAGGTGTTCATTTTGCAAACGGGGGAGAGAGATTTCGTGGAATACAGACAGCTGGGAAAGACGGGGCTTCGCGTGTTGCGCATGGGCTTTGGCGGCATCCCGATTCAGAAGGTCGACGCCGCGGCGGCGAGGAAGCTCATCGAGCGCATGGCGCATCTGGGAATCAACTATATTGACACGGCGCGCGGCTACACGGTCAGCGAGCAGTATTTGGGCGAGGCGCTGGAGGGCATGCGCGAGCGCTTTGTCGTGGCGACCAAGTCGATGGCGCGCACGAGAGAGGCGATGGAAAGGGACATCGAGACGAGCCTTGCCAACCTGCGGACCGATTTCATCGACCTGTATCAGGTTCACAACCCTTCGCTGGCGGAATTGGAAACCGTGATCGCGCCCGGCGGCGCGCTGGAGGCGCTACTTGAGGCGAAGGCCGCGGGGAAGATCCGCCACATCGGGCTGACGGCGCATATGGCCTCCGTCTTTGAGCGCGCGCTGACGCTTGACTGGGTCGAGACCGTCATGTTCCCCTACAACATCGTGGAAACGCAGGGCGAGGAGCTCATGCGCAGGTGCAGCGAGCAGGGCGTGGGCTTCATCTGCATGAAGCCGCTGGCGGGCGGCGCGCTGGAGGACGCCCGGCTGGCGCTGCGCTTTATCGCAGCAAACGACGACGTGACCGTGGTGATCCCCGGCATGTACGACGTGCGCGAGATCGACGAGAATCTCTCCGCCGTCCAAGACGGCGGGGCGCTGACGGGCGAGGAGATCGCGCGGCTTGACGCCATCCGGCGCGAGCTGGGCACGCAGTTCTGCCGCCGCTGCAACTACTGCCAGCCCTGCACGGCGGGCATCGGCATCAGCGGCATCTTCGTGCTGGAGGGGTATCTGCGCCGCTACGGCTTGGGAGACTGGGCGAAGCAGCGCTATGCGTCGATGGCCAAGAGGGCGGGGGACTGCGTGGGCTGCGGCGCGTGCGAGGCGCGCTGCCCCTATCAGCTGCCGATTCGCGAGATGCTCGCGCGCTGCAAAAGAGAATTTGGCATGTAAACTCAATTCGAACAAAGTGAGGGCTTGGCCATGAAAAACACGAGGCGCATCAACTGGAAGCAGCACGTGCTGGAATCCGTGGCGAAATACTGCTACGAGGGCACGCTGGACAAACACAAGGACTATATCCCGCTGGAGATCATTCCTCACGGCAGTCAGGCGACCTACCGCTGCTGCGTCTATCGCGAGCGCGAGATTTTGCGCAACCGCGTGGACTGGGCCTGCGGGCGCGCTTCCGTCTACGAGGACAACCACTACTATTATACCGACGAACCCGTCGCCGTCATGAACAGCGCGTGCGAGGGCTGCCCGCTCCAGCGCTACACGGTCACCAGCAACTGCCAGCACTGCATGGCGCAAAAGTGCATGGAGGCCTGCCATTTTGACGCGATCATCATGACCCATCAGGGCGCGATGATTGACCCGGACAAGTGCCGCGAGTGCGGCATGTGCGCGCAGGCCTGCCCATACAACGCCATCTCCGATGCGCGCCGCCCCTGCGTGCGCTCCTGCCCGGTGGACGCGATTTCCGTCGACAAGAAAAACCGCCGCGCATCCATCGACTATTCCAAGTGCATCTCCTGCGGCAACTGCACCGTCGCCTGCCCGTTCAGCGCGATTTCCGACGTCTCCATGATCACGGATGTCGTCGGTGACATCCGCGATGGCAAGGAGGTTTACGCCTGCTTTGCCCCGTCCATCGAGGGGCAGTTTGGCGGCGTGAGCGTGGGCGAGATGATCAAGGCCATCCGCATGCTCGGCTTTGCCGACGCGATGGAGGTCGCCTTTGGCGCGGACGCCACCGCCTATTACGAGGCGCAGGAGGCCAAGGAGGTCGCCCGGGAGGGCGGCCACATGACCACCAGCTGCTGCCCGGCGTTTTACAACATGGTGATGAAGCACTATCCGCAGCTGAAGGACAAGGTCAGCCACACCGTCTCCCCGATGGTGGCGACGGCCCGCTTCATCAAGGCCAACCATCCCGGCGCAAAGGTGGCCTTCATCGGCCCGTGCATCGCCAAGAAGAGCGAGGTGAAGCGCTACCGGAAGATGGGCAGCGAAGGGGCGGATTACGCGCTCACCTTTGAGGAGCTTGCCGCGATGTTTACCGCCAAGGACGTCGATCCGGAGACGATCGCCGCCACCGGCGTGCAGCAGGGCTCCGTCTATGGCAAGAACTTCGCCACGGCGGGCGGCGTCTCCGCCGCGGTGCAGCAGGTGCTCACCGAGGAGAAATTTGATCTGCCGGTCAGCTGCCTCAAGTGCTCCGGCGCTGCCGAATGCAAGAAGGCGCTGCTCATGATGCGCGCGGGCAAGCTGAGCGAGACGATCATCGAGGGCATGGTCTGCGAGGGCGGCTGCGTCAACGGCCCGGCGAAGATCACCGATTTGCGCCAGAGCACCGGCCTGCGCAAGCAGCTGATGAAGAGCGTCGACGACCGCAAGATCAAGGAAAACCTCGACAACGCGGGCTTTGTCGATATCGACATGAAGGACGGCAGATAATGGCCTGACGGCGAGAAATTGCGCCATGAGAATTGAACGCGCCGCCTTGCGGGGAGCAGGGCGGCGTGTTATAATGAAAACCGGTGTAGGCAGGCAGGCGCTGCCGGTGGGTTCTTCCGTTCAATCCGCGTACAAAAGAACGGAGGTGATCGCATGTCGGATTATGAAATGATCATGATCTTTCTGGCGATTCTCACGCTTATCGTTATGGTAGCGAAAAGGAACGACAGATAAAAGCGAACCATCGCACAGCGGCAACTGCGCGATGGTTCTTTTCGCAATCGTCAAGATGCGGTTGAAGTAGAGCCGGGCTTGCTTGAGAACTTGCCTGCCTACATTGTACGCTATCCTTCCGCCTCTGTCAAGCCAGAGGCGGAAGGTCTTTTGGGGAAATGGTCTTTTGCGAACGGCCGCTTGCCGGCAAACCATAAGGGGAGATCGATATGAAAGCCATCCGCCGCACCCTGCCCGTATGTCTCTGGGGAATCCTGCTGCTCCCCTTCTTTTGGGGCGCGTTTGCCGCCCATCCGGCGACGGACGATTTTACCTTCGCCGTCTACACGCATCCGACGTGGCTTGAGACGGGAAGCATTCTTCACGTGATCAAGGATGCCGTCAGCTATGCGCTTCGGACGTGGCGCGACTGGCAGGGGACGATAACCGGTGTGGTTATCATGGCGCTGAATCCGGCCGTGTTTTCCATTAAGGCCTATGGCGTTCACGCGGTTGTGCTGCTGCTTTTGAGCCTCGGCGCGTGGTTTGTATTTCTACGGCACATGCTCTGTGTGCGCATGGGGATGCCCCGGCGCGTGTGGGGGCCGCTGTATCTGGCGCTTTCGGCCTGTTTGCTCCTGTTTTTGCCGGACATGGTGGAGGGCATCTACTGGTTTAACGGCGCGTGGTTTTACATGGGCGCGCAGGCCGCCGCGCTGCTGACGCTGACGCTTGGCGACAGGCTGTGCGCAAGCCGGGCGGGAAAGGGCAGGCGGGGAGCGACGGCGCTTATCGTCTGCTGCCTGCTCTTCGCGCTGGGCATGGACAACTATATCACGGCGATGATGACCGCGGCCGCGCTCCTTTTCATGGCGCTTGAGCGGCTTTGGGCGCGGGAGCGCCGCGAGGCGCTGGGCACGGCGCTGCTGCTTCTGCCCATCGGCGCGGGGCTGCTGCTCTCGGTGATCGCGCCGGGCAACGCCGTGCGCATGGCGGCGGACGGCGCGCATCAGAGCGGCTTGGGCTATCTGCTGGTCTCCGTCCTGAGGACGCTGAGGGATGCCGCCGGCTATTTTGCGCGTTTTTTGATCCGGACGCCGCTTCTGTCGCTGATGCTCTTGGCCACGCCCGCGATCTGCCGGGCGCTTGACGGCCTTTCGCAGGAGCGCGAGGGCCGCTGCCCGCCCATTCCCGCCGTGCTTGCCGGGCTGTATTTGATCCTCTGCGCGATGATCATTCCGCACATGTATGCCTCGGGCTACGCGGGTTCGGGGCGCGTGGTCAATATGTATCACTGTTACGTGCTCGTCGCCGTTCCGCTGGCGTGGGTCATGTGCCTCATGCGCGCAGGGCGGCAGACGCGTGTACGCCTGTCCGGCGTCGCAGCCGGGAGGCTGTTTGGCGCGCTGGCGCTGGCCGCGCTCGCGCTCTGCCTCGGGCTGGGGCAGCTGGGCAACTATCAAAAGCTCGCCTGCGACCAGCTGGACGGCACGCAGGCGGCGTATATTCGCCAAT
Source organism: Clostridia bacterium (assembly GCA_030536875.1). Taxonomy (GTDB): domain Bacteria; phylum Bacillota; class Clostridia; order Christensenellales; family Aristaeellaceae; genus Ventricola. The sequence continues at coordinate 32,188 of JAUNPI010000004.1, read as the reverse complement.
TTGAGCGGGAATACGCGCTCCTGGAGGCGGCCGGGCCGCAGGACGACGTCGTGCTGCCCGCGTGGACGGTGCAGACCGTGACGGGCAAGCCGACGGCCTACGCGGACGCGTCGATGTGGACGAACGAATCGATGGCGCAGTACTTCGGCGTGAAAAGCGTGAGGGCGGAGGAATGAGCGGGATGCGATGGATGGAGGGGCTGCTGGCTTTGCTTCTCATGGCGATCCCCTGCGGCGCGAGGGCGGAGGAAAGCGCGGACGATACCGCCGGGGCGGCCTATTACGAGGAGATGCCCGCCTATCTGCGCGTGACCCAGCGCATGGAGACCGAGAACGTCAGCCGCGGCTCGCGCATTCGCAGGACGTATCCCACGAGCGCAAACGCCGGGGTGGACGCCGAGATTCGCGCGCTGGTGGATGAGCTTGCCGGGCGCAATCGGGCGGCCTTGCCGGAGGGGACGAAGGAGAGCCCCGCCTATCTCGACGTGGGCGCCGTGATCCGGCGCACGGGAACGAGTTTCATGAGCTTTCTCACGCTGGCGGAGATCTCCCACGAGCGCGAGCAGCTGGGCGTGGACTTTGACGCGAGGGTCTATGACATGGAGACCGGGGAGCGCATCGCGCTCACGGATGTGTTCCCGGAGGAGAGCGAGGCGTGGGCGTTGCTCTCGCGGGAGGTGCGCGAGCAGCTGAGCGCGGCTTTCCCGGAGGAGACGCCGGATGAGGGCGCGCTGGAGGCGCTTTGCCGGATCGAGGCGATCCAAAGCGCGCCGTTTACCCTTGGCGCGGCGCAGCTCGACCTCGTCTACCGGGCGGACGCCGTCTATCCCGGCAAGCAGACGCTGCTGCATGTTCGGGTGAAGTATGCGGACATCCGCGCGCTGATGACCGAGCGCGCGCGGGCGCAGACGGACAACAGCCGCTTTCGCAAGGTGGCGCTGACCTATGACGACGGAGGCGCGCTGGTGTACACCCGCAACGTCCTCGACGAGCTGAGGGCATACGGCGCGGAGGCGACGTTCTTTATCGTCGGCGAGATGATCGGCAAGAACCGCTACAACCTCTGCCGCCAGCAGGACGCGGGTTACTCCGTGCAGACGCATACCTACAGCCATGCCTATCCGAACGAGACGACGGACGAGGAAAAGCTGGAGGAGAAGGAACGCATGGCGCGCGAGCTCAGCGCCGTGACCGGCGTTGCGCCGACGATGATGCGCGCGCCGGGCGGCATGGAAGCCGCCTATCTGCGCATCGGGATCGGCTATCCGCTGATTCACTGGTCGCTGGCCTCCGGGGATTCCGGCAATCCGAATGCGAAGCAGATCGCCGAGCGCGTGTTCCGGGGGGCGAAGGATGGGGATATCGTGCTCATGCACGACATCAACCCGCGGGCGGCGGATTACACCGCCGTCATCGCGCGCGAGCTGACCGAGCGGGGCTTTCTGCTGGTGACGGCGGACGAGCTCTTTGCCGACGCGGGCGTCGAGCTCGCGGAGGGAAGGGTGTATTTCAGCACGCGGCGCGTGGAGGACAGCGCCAGAAATTGACGGGGACGCGACGTTGCACTGCTTATAAACCCAAAAATCAAAAAATTTTTTTCTTTAATTAGGGTGTGTTTCTAAAGCGTTTAGTACCGTGTAATTATGCAAGCCAAACAAGAGAACCTGATCTCGGTTTGTGTTCGAACCGATCGCCAGATCAAGTGGGCGAACAACCAATTTCTTTGGCAATCCGATATGGAGACCATTTATCCTTTAGCCTCACCTGTATGATTGCTCGCTCCAGAAAAGTCAGGTGTTTACCTTTTTCGTGTTTTGTGGTATGCTGTCCTTGATTCATAGCAGTGCTTCCTATCTGATCTGAGTGTTGTTTGTGGTGAACTTACTCTATCATAGTTTGGTCTGCTATGGATCTTTTTTCGTTCAACTTCAGTTTACAATCAACTATCGGCAAACTGACTTTGGATTATTTATGAAACCTGTTGCAATCATTCCGATTATATGATATGCTATATCCGTACTATGGTATCATCAAATCAGGAGGTATGAAAGATGGAATATTTAACAGTTACACAAGCGGCGGAAAAATGGAGTATCTCTACCCGTCGTGTTCGTTTGCTTTGTGCTAATGGTGAAATCGATGGCGTTATCCGTAAAGGCAAATTATATATGATACCTGCAGAAACAGAAAAACCGTTGGATAAACGAAAATTACCTAACAAAAGGAAACGCGGCAGATTTGCTGATATATTAACTGAAATTGATATTAAAAAAGTTAAACTTGACGATATGCGTCCGCTTACTGTAGGCGAAACACAGCGTTTGCGTGATGAGTTTATGGTGGACTTCACCTATAATTCAAACGCTATCGAAGGCAACACACTTACTTTGAAAGAGACTGCTATGGTGCTTGAAGGAATGACTATAGACCGCAAACCTTTGAAAGATCATCTTGAAGCTGTTGGTCATCGTGACGCTTTTCTTTATATCGAAGATATTGCACAAAATAAAACAAAATTGAGAGATACGGAAATCAAGGCGATTCATTCGTTGGTGTTAATAAACAGACCTGAAGATAAAGGGGTTTACCGCCGTATTCCTGTCACTATCGCAGGTGCATATACCGAACCGGTACAACCCTTTCTCATTGAGCCGAAATTGACGGGGTTACTTGCCGAAAATGAAGAGCGTAAAAAGACCATGCATCCGATTGAACGCATTGCCCGTTTTCACCTCGAATTTGAAGGAATACATCCTTTTATAGACGGCAACGGCAGAACAGGTCGATTGATTTTAAATCTTGAGCTTATCCGCAACGGTTATCCCGCAATCAATGTGAAGTTTACTGACCGTAAACGCTATTATGATGCTTTTGATGCATTTTATCGTGACGGCAAAGCAGACGATATGGTGTTACTTGTTGCAGAGTATGTAAATGAACGCCTTGACCGATATTTAGAAATTGTGAAAGCGCAAAAGCATTAGGAGAAACAAAACGAGTACAAATATATCAAAACAAAACGATAATGGTGGGCATATGATAGTTTGTCTTATAGTGCGGGATTAGACTGTCCTATTGAACTTAATGGAAGAACTTTCTATCCGGGTTCTGATTATAATAAATACCTTTTTTCCCCGCGCGGACACAGGCGGGTTTCTTTATCGTTAAAAAATATTAAAGTAAAGAGAATTTTTCTTGACAGGCTGACCGGATGAACCTAATAATAGACATAGGATCTCGTGCTTGTTATGCAACATTTGGATATGCATTCACATGCTTTGACGGCTCTGCGGGGGCGTCCATGCGCCTGCCGGCAGGGCGTTCGATCGAACGGTTTTTGAGACGATCTGGGTTCGACGATCTGACCGCGCGTGGATGATGCTTGTTGGATTAGGATACGCAAGGAGATGAAAAGATGGAGACCTCTGGTTACAAAGTTGGAAAAACCATACCTTCATGGAAAGAGGGAAACGCACAGACCATCACTTTTGTGGTAACAGAGGATTGCAACCTGCGTTGTAAATACTGTTACATTACACACAAGGTATCCAACAAAAAGATGCGCCTTGAAGACGCGAAAAAATTTATCGATTACGTGTTGACGGCGGATATCAAGAGAACAGAAGCTGTTATTATCGAATTTATTGGCGGCGAGCCGCTCATTGAGGTGGAGCTGATCGATCAAATCAGCGACTATTTCAAGATCAAGGCGTTTGAGCTGGGTCACGACTGGTTCTGGAATTATCGGTTCAGCATTTGCACCAATGGCGTCAATTATTCGAACGCGGACGTGCAGCGCTATCTCAAAAAGAATGAAGGCAAGATGTCCGTCAGCATGACGATTGACGGAACGAGAGAAAAGCACAATCTCCAAAGGGTGTTCCCGGATGGGACAGGCTCGTATGATGCGATTGCCAAAAACATTGAGCTGTGGAAAACGCAGTTTCCCGGCTCTACAAAGGTCACCTTCGCCAGCGCGGATCTTCCTCTGCTCAAGGACAGCATTTTGGATTTGTGGGATAAAGGGGTTACGGACGTTGCCGCCAATGTGGTGTTTGAGGATGTTTGGGAAGAGGGGGACGACCGAGTCTTTGAAAAGCAATTGATGGATTTGGCGGATGTCATCTTGGATCGCCACTTGTTTGACAAGTATGTTTGCACGCTCTTTGATGAAACATTGGGAGGCTATCTTGGCGAGGAACAGCTGCGGCAGACAAGCTGCGGCGCGGGAAAAATGATGGCGCTGGGAACGGATGGGAAAATTTACCCCTGCATTCGCTATATTCCCTATTCGCTCAACCATGAAGAGGAATGGTGTATCGGCAACATCGATTCGGGCATCGACATGGAGCGGGTGCGCCCCTTTATGACGACGATGACGAAATATCAGAGCGACGCCGAATGTTTATCCTGTGAAATTGCTAACGGCTGCCGCTTCTGTCAGGGGTTTAACTACGACGAATCAGGAACGGCGACCAATTTTTACCGTGCAAAGTATATCTGCAACATGCACAAAGCGCGCGTGCGCGCCAACGACTATTACTTTGCCAAGCTGTTTAACCGATATGGCATTCGCCGCGAATCGGATGGCTCTGAGCGAAAGCGCCTGTATTTTTTGCTGGCCGACGACTATGTCAACTATTGCTCGTGCAGCAATCCGGTTCATCGTCACGGAAAAATGACGGAAGAGGAGATTCTCGAAGGGCTGCAATTTGCGCACGAGAACTTCTTTGACGCGATCTTTGTCCATTCGCGCAGCGAGTTTGCCTTTGCCGACAGGCCCGAATATGAGGGGTATTTGATTCTCCACCTTGTTCCGGCGAAATTCTACAAGGAAGCGAGCGCGCTTCATCAATATTTGCTGGTATTCGATGAGACGAGCTATGACTTGCCTGTAGACGGAATTGAAAATTGCATACTCAACGTTCATGCGAACGATATCGCCCATCTATCCGCCTATGTCTCCACGCTGCTCAAGCGCGTTTCGAGAATCAACTTGAATGTGATGGATATCGACCGCACATTTGACGAGAAGACCTACAGAGAGCAGCTTGCGCAAATCAAGGATGAACTCGTCAAGATGTACATGGAGCAGGGCATCGTCAAAGAGGTCAGCATCATCACCGACATCTGTCATCAAGAGGTCCATGCCGGTTGCCAAGCCGGGGACAGGTCGTTTGTCTACGCGCCGGATCACCGCTTTTATACCTGCTCCAGCATGTATTCGCGCGATCAGGGCGCGGCGCTTGGGAACATCCAAGACGGGCTGTCCGCTCCGAAAAACGCGAACCTGTACAAGCTCGATCACATGCCGCTGTGCCAACTGTGCGACGCATATCATTGCTCACGTTGCATTCAAATCAACCGGAACGCGACCAAGGAGGTCAACGTTCCGCCGTCTTATCAGTGCCGAAAGAGCCTGATCGAACGCGAAATCGCCAGACAATATCAAGCGGACATGGACGGAATGAAAGGAAAGCATATCCTCCACAAGCTGGACTATGCCGACCCCATGACGCCTTTTTACGAAGAAAACCACATCGCGATCGGGTATTATCAATTTAACGGCAATATCTCCAAGTAGAAAGGAAGGATGAACATGGACAAAGTGATCTGCCGGTTGACGGAGGAAGAGAAAGACGAGATTGAGGCGATTTTCGAAAGGAAGGTCGCGCTGGAGAACCTGACAAAGCTGCCGGACGTCGTGAATAACCCCGCGCTGTATGAGAAGCTGATCGCGGATTATGGGAAAACCACGATTCGCTTCCAAAAGTGGTGGCAAACCGCCACGGAAAAATACCAGCTGCAGGGAAAAGAAGTGCGCGTGGATTTTGAGAACGCGCAGCTTCTTGAAGTGTGATGCAACCGCTGCCCGCTATTGTTGGATGGCATGACAGTGTGAGATGAATGACGATGGGAGGGATGAGTTGAATGTATGAAAGCAAAATTGGCAGCAACCTTGTGATTTCCGCGTCGGTAGGATGCAGTTACACCTGCAAGGGCGACTGCAGAGGTTCTTGCGGCGATTCATGCAGGATCGCGTGCTCTGCTGGCTGCAATGATAACTGCACCTCTGGCTGCGCGCTTAACTGCAGCTTAACCTGCACCGGAGATTGTTCCGGAACGTGCAAGCAAGATTGCATCATGACATGCAGGGGCAACGCGATAAGCGGCGGAGCCAGTACGAAGGTATGGTTAGTGTTCGAATGCCTGTAACACGGTAACCATGAATGGGCAGCGAGTTGCATTCATTTGGCGGAACACAACGACTGTATAAGGTGAGGAAACCTGCGATGTATGAGATCTTCGCGGAGCATTCCGCGAAGGTCTCATGCCTCATGAATGTCTTCGCATAACGCGCGATCAAGGAGGAACGGGAATATGAAGCCCATCAGAATGAAACGAACATGGGAAAAACTGCTGATGTTCATCGCAGGAAGTATACTGATGATAGGATGCCTATGCGGCGCGCTGACGGCGGCCGCCGAGAGCTATGTTTCTTCCGTTCTGCAGGAGGGAGCGCCGATCAATGACGACTTGTATTTAAAATCGGACGGCGCGCTGTATTACCTCCAAACTCGATATGTGGATGAAGGCAGGGCCGACGTCTTTGACCTGCACCGGCTGCAGAACGGCAAGGACGAGGTCCTTTTTGATATTCCGGGCTATGGCCTCAGCGACCACAGTTCGATTAGCGCGTTTGATCTGGACGAGGAGGGCAATCTGGTCACGCTCTTCTGGCTTCGCGACGAAGACAAGCTCGGGATGGATACATTTGATCGGAGCGGCGCGAGGGTGGCAAGCTGCGATTCCATCGACGCCGGAAATACGGGCACAATACGCTTCCATCTGTACGACAAACAGGCGTTTATTCTGCACGGCGACGGGAAACTGAACGTTTACACGATGGAGGGCGAGTATGTCCGTTCGCTTCTGCAGGATCGAAGCGTGGGAGACTTCGCCATCGACTCCGCCGGGCGCATCTACGCGATCACCTCAATCCGTGGAAGCGACGGCTCCTATCGGCTGGTGATCGCGGACAGCCAAAATGGCGGCCAAATCATACAGGAAAGGCAGATTCCCAATGCTTCGAGCGCGTACATCTGTTATGTGGAGGAAACGGGAAACGTGTATCTGGCCGACGAAACGGGGGTTGAACGGTATAACCCGTCGGAAGACACCTTAGAGAGCGTGGCGGATTTTGCCGAGGCGGGCGTTTTGCTCACCAAAGGCTGGGAGGCGGAGATTCCCCAGCTCCAGCATTTTGCGGTGGATGCCAATGAGAACATCTTTTTGGTTTCGAGCACGTATCCGTCAGGTGTTGGCGAGCAGAGCACCCTCCGCCGGCTGGCCTTGAGCGACGCACGCGCCGAACAGGCCCAGCCGGACGTCACGCTGACGATCACCGCGGCGTATCAGCAGGATTTTCTCGTCGAGGCGGTCAGGCGGTATACCTTTTTACACCCGGATGTCGAGATCGTCTGGGATGTGCTCTACCCCTCTTATGAGTCGTTCTTTGCCAATCAGCAGGACGCGGGGCAAAGGATGGCCGCCAAAATCATGACGAACGACGTCGGCGATATCGTCGCGACCGGCGGGATGGGAATCGAATATTTCAGCGCCCTGCAGACCGATGCGTTCGTCGACCTCCACGCGTATTTGGACAACGACGAAATCCTGCCCGACCTGAACCCGGCGGCGCTCGAGGGCATCACCCTGAATGGGGAGCTCAAGGGGCTCCCGGTCGGAATGGGCTATCCCTGCTTTGTCTATAACCGCGAGCTTGGGGACAGCCTAGGCCTGACGCTGCCCTCCGAGCTGAAATGGAGCGATGTTTTGGCCATCGGCATCGAGCACCCGGAGATCCCCCTCTTCGGCATGGGCGCGGGCGGGATCACGGAGGGCTACCTTTTGACAATTCTGGAAGATTTTGTGAACGTGCAGATGCCCGACCTCATCGATTTGGATGAAGAGCAGGCGGATTTCCATCAGGAATGGTTTGTGGAGCTTCTGGAGGATCTGAAAACGGTCTATCAGGCGGGCAACCTGTTCACGATAAGCAATTTGAGCCCCTTTAACAAGGTCTACCGCACGCATCTTTTCGAGACGACAGTCCTCCGCGGGACCTATGACCATACACAGCTGTATATTCAGAACGCGGACGGAGGAATCGCCTATATACCCGCGCCCGCAGGGGAGATTCACCGCAACGCGATTGCGTATCCCTTCAGGATGTACTCGATCAGCAGCAATTCCGAAAATAAGGAGGCCGCATGGGCGTTCCTCCGCTATCTGCTGACGCCGGATATTCAGGGGCAGTATTCCCTCGACGCGATTCCGGTCAACATGGAGGCGGAAAGGAATCAGCGCAGCAGCCGATCCTACAGCGACGAGCTGAACCGGCAGTATGAAGCGATTGTGAATACCGTCGATTTTGCATATGACTATTCGGGATACAAGGCCGATTTGATATACCCCATCATAGAATGGCTGAATGGAACGCTTGAACTGGAAGAGGCGCTTGCGGAAGCGGAATACAACGCGTGGATTCGGATGAACGAATGAGGGGAAGCGCGGAAAGCGCGCCTGTCCGCGGGGGCTTCGCGGCCTGATATACGCTTGTGAGGGTGACGTGCGATGAAAGTCGGAGAGGATCAGAATCACTTTATCTGGTTTTATACAAAATATTTTAAAAGGCAAAAGGCGCCCCTGCTTCTTGTCCTTGCCCTCATTGTCGTAGGGGTGGCCATCGGCAACATCGGGCCTCTTCTGTATGGGCGAATGATCGACCTGATTACCGCCGCCCAAATCAGCGAGCTAAAAAAGTATATAATCATATACTTTTCCATCACCGTCGGCGCGATCGCCTTGAGCATAGCGGAAACCTATGCGGGCCAATTCCTGACGTTTAAGGTCACCCAAAGGGTGAAAACCGACCTGCTGGAAAAGATCATCCGGATGCGGTTTTAGAAACTCGATCACTATACGATAGGCGAATTGATTTCGCGATTGGAATCCGACGCGGGGGCGATTGTCGAGTATTATATCAATTTCGTGACGAGCATCATGCTGATCGTGTTTAATCTGGTCATCTCCATCTATTTTGTGATTCAAATTTCGCCGCAGCTATCCCTTGTTTCCGCCTTTTATGTCCCGATGGCCGTGCTGAACACGGTGCTCTTTAAAAACAAATACCGTGCGCTGGCGACCAAACAAAAGGATTACTCGGATCGCTACTTTGGGTTTATTAACGAGACCTTTTCCAATATCAAGGGAATTCGTTCCTATCAGATGGAAAAATGGACGGTTCAAAAATTCAAAGGGTTTATCCAAGAGAATTTTGCGCTGCTGAAGCGGTCGATGCTGATCGGCAATATAAGCGGCGTGATCAGCCAGATGGTTTCCCTGTGCTTTACGCTGGTGCTGATTTACCTCTCCGCTCTGTTGATTTTAAACGGGCAGCTGACCATTGGCAGCATGGTTGCCTTCAACACATACAACGATAAGCTCTTTGACGCAGTGTCAAGGATCATGAATTTGAACCTGAACGCGCAAAGCGTCATCGTCTGCCTCGACCGCATCAAGAAGATGGATGAGGAGCCCTGTGAAACGGAGGAAAGCCGCGCGGAACTGGCCGCTCCCATCCATCACATCCTCATGAACCATGTCGATTTCGGCTATTCGTCGGATGTTCCGGTGCTTCGGGATGTGTCCTTGTCGATTGCAAAGCCCGGATTGTATGGCTTTGTCGGGCAAAACGGCTGTGGGAAAAGCACGCTTGTGAAGCTGCTGCTGCGCTTTTATGATTACGACGCGGGAAGTATTCGGTACAATGATATCGATATGATGGATCTGAGCATGGCGGAGATTCGCCGGAACTATACGTATATTGCCAAGGAACCCTTTATTCTCAAGGATACCCTGCTGAACAACATTCTGCTGGCCGATGCGCGTCAATTGCCGGAAGAGGTGAAACGCGCGTGTGAAAGGGCCGGATTAGCGGCGTATGTCGGCAGCCTTCCGGAGGGATACGACACCGTTTTGAATGAAGGGGGATCTTCCCTCTCGAGCGGACAGAAGCAAAAAATCAATATGGCCCGGATGATGATCAAAAAGACGCCCGTCTATATTTTGGATGAGGTCACATCCGACTTGGACGGCGTAGCCGAGAAAGAGATCATGGGCATCATCCGGGAAGTCGCCCAAAGCGCGATTGTGCTCTTTATTACGCACAGAGCCGCGCCGTTAATGGAATGCGACCGAATCTATGTGATGTCCGAAGGGCACATCGTCGCAGACGGAACCCATGCCGAACTTCTCGAGCGGAACGAGCTGTATAGAGAGATGTTTGCGAGGAAGCAGTCAAAGGAGGACGACGATGAACCGCAGACGTGAAGCCGCCGCAGGCTTGGCTTTCCTGCTGCCCAGCCTGTTGGGCATGGTGGTCTTTACCCTATTTCCGTTCGTGAAGAGCCTGTACTATACGTTTACGCAGGGCATTACACAGGTGAGGTTTGTAGGGCTCGAGAATTTTTCGGATTTGGTTTCGAACCCCGCCTTCACGCTGGCGGTCAGGAACACGCTCGTCTTTATGGGGGCGGGCATTCCCATGCTGCTTGCGGTTTCGATCTTTTTGAGCATATGCGTCAAGGGAGACCTGTTCCGGCGGCTGAGCGTCGGCTATCTGGCGCCGCTCGTCGTGCCGATCTCGGCGGTGGTCTATGGCTGGCAGTTTTTGCTCGGCGAAAAGGGGCTGATTGCCGGCGCGATGACGGCGCTGGGGCTGGAGAGCGTCAATCTGCTCGCCGACCGTTACGCGATGCCCGTTTCCCTGCTGATTTTCGTCTGGAAGAACACCGGCTACATCAGCGTCATCCTGTCCAGCGCGATTACCGCCATTCCCAAGGAATACTATGAGGTCTTCTATCTGGATTCGAGCTCGGAAATCAAGCTGGCGACCTCCGTGATCATTCCGCTGATTCTTCCGATGATGTTCTTCGCGCTGATCATTTCAATGATGAACAGCTTTAAGGCGTTTCGAGAGATTCACGTGATGTACGGCTCCATGCCGCCCAAAAACATCTATATGCTGCAGCATTTTATGAATAACAACTTTACCAAGCTGAATTATCAGCGGCTGACGACCGCGGCCGTTCTCCTGGTCGGTTTGCTGCTCGTTTTCATTGTGTTTTTCCTGTGGGGCCAGCGCAGGCTCTCGAATCGGCTGGAGGGGTGAGGGCGATGCTGAAAAAAGGCGTGATCAAGGGTATAGCCATCGCCGCTTTCTGCCTGAGCGTGTTTCCGATGATCGTCACCGTGTTCGGCTCGTTCATGTCGGACAGGGAGATGATGGGCGGCGCGCACATCCTGCCGCTGGATTTTACATTGCGACAATATGAGACGGTTTTGCTGCAAACGCCGCAGTATTTGCTGTGGTTCTGGAATTCCGTTGAGATCGCCTGCCTGACGGTCGCGCTCGCGGTGGTCATCAGCCTGATGGCGGGGTATGCCTTCTCCAAATTCCGCTTTCCGGCCAGAGACGCGCTCTTTTTCGTCTACATCGTCGTCATGCTGATGCCCTTTCAGGCGACCCTCGTGCCGCAGTACATCATGCTCAAGTCGCTGAATTTGCTCAACACAAAGGCTTCCGTGATCCTCCCGGGCGCATGCTCCGCCTTCGGCGCGTTCATGATGGCGCAGTATATGAAGGGGATCGGCGACGATATCATGGAGGCCGCCAAACTGGACGGAATGAATGCGTTTTCGATCTTTATCTGGATCATCATTCCGCTGTCCAAGCCGGCCATATCCGCGCTGGTCATTCTCCTGTTTATTGAAAGCTGGGCGATGATCGAGCAGCCGATGACCTTTATCAGCGACATCACCCTGCATCCCCTGTCGCTGCATTTGGGCGATTCCTCATCCGCCTTGTATGCGGGCGGCGTCGTCTTTCTGATCCTGCCCCTGCTCATTTATCTTTTCGGCCATGACGACCTGATCGACGAAATCGGCTATATCAGTATCAAATAGGAGATGATCATTGTGAACGCGGGAAGAGCGAACGTGCTGAAAGCCATCGCGGCCTTTTTGGCCGTCATGCTGCTGATGACCCTGGTGAGCAACAAGGTGAATTTTTGGATGACGCCCGAGGTCACCACGACGCGGCCGCAGAAGGGGCAATTGGGCTTTCAGATCACGGAGACGGGCAGCTATGGGGACGGCCAGGTGGTCTTCTATACCAACCTTGAAAAGGAGCCCTATCTGAATGTGGGCGATCAGCCCACCGTGCAGTTTGCCAATGCGTCCGAGCGGCTGCGTCTGGTGATTGAGAGCAAGACGTTTGACGAGCAGTCTCAGCAGATCGGCTATATCTGCCGCCTTGCACAGGAGCCCCAGAGCAGCCTCTATGACGGGCAGCGCGGCACGGTGCGCTTTACCTATACGTTTGGCACATATGACGCCGTGATCCCCGCGGAATGCATCGTGTATGAAGGCGGCGCTTACGTCTACCTGGTGGAGGAAGCCGGCTCCGTGCTGGGCAAGAGCACGATTGTGCGCAAGACGCAGGTGGACGTGTTGGCGCGGGATGATTTTCAAGCGGCCGTTTCCGGCAGCCTGAATGAGACGAGTGAGCTGGTGCGCTTTTCCTCCAAGGCGCTGCACCATGAGCAAAGGGTTAGAGTGATCGAATGAGAGCGTGGCGAAGAGTTTTCATCTTTCTTGCGGGCGTTGTGCTGTATCTCGGGGCGCTGGACGTCGTTTTGAAGTGGTTTGCAGACATGCCGGAGCGCATTGAGCTGAATGCGGCGGATTATGCGCTTTCCGCCGGCGAGGGGATGACCATAGGCGATTTGAATCAAATGGATGATCGAATGATCTCGTTTGAAAAGACCGTCAAGGCCGGCGCGCTGTCGATTGTCGTCACCAACGGGAATTACGCGCAGTTCGGAGAGATCGACATGATTCGCGGCTCGTTCTTCGGCGACCTTTCCTCGACGATCGGCCAGAATGTCGCCGTGATCAGCGACACGCTGGCGTTCAGCGAATTGAAGACGCTGAACGCCGTCGGCGCAGAGCTGGATCTATACGGGCATTGCTATACGGTCTGCGGCGTCTATCAAAGCAACGGGGTGCTGGACAGCCTCGGCGGCGACGGAAGCGAAAGGGTCTACATCCCCGCGTCCAGCGGATTTGACCGGGAATACGCGGGGGATACGGGTATTCAGCGCATCCTGATCCAGACCCAGCCCGAGGATACCGCCTTTACGGGGCGGCAGCTCTACAGCGAGTGGCTCCGCGTTTCGCCCAACGCCAAGAACTACATTCTCCGAGATTATGTCCATGCAAACAGGCTGGTTCTGCAAACCAAGCAGTGGTTCCTTTTCGCCTTAGGCGCGGCCGCGGCGCTGTGCCTGCTGCGCATGGCATACGGAAGGATCGCCCTTGGCGTCCATGCCCTAGGCGCCGCGAAGAGGAGCGGCGGCCTGAGGGCGCCGGAGAAGAGGCGCCTGATCGGGCAAATCGCGATGGCGGCGATTCTGGCTGCGGCGGCGTGTCTGATCCTCCGCGCGGCGTATGTGGATGTGTATCTTCCAAACGGCCTCCTTCCGGATGATACGCTGATGAACGGGGCGTATTATAAGGCGCTGCTGCTCGAGCGGATCCAAGAGAGCAATGTCTATACCGCGTATAAAGCGCCGGGCTATGAGCGGCTGTTCTGGTGCGAGATGGCGGTCAAGGCGTTTTCGTTTTTTGCATCGTGGATGGCGTTTTTCAGGTGCATGGCCGTTTTTGACTTGAAATCAGTATGAAATCCCGAGCGCTGACAGATAGGCTGCGGGCGGAAACAGAGAGCCGACTGCTTCAAAGGCGGATGGCTCTCTGTTTTGCCGCCCGCGCCTTGCTGCGCCCAAATTATGCTTGTTTCTCCTGCTGATATGCATTTGCAAAGTGCTATAATCCCATTTGGCATGATACGGGAGGATGGGTACAAATGGGCAGACAAACGCTGCAACAATGCGATCGAGCGCGACCCAAGCGCTGACGGATGCGGGGTGATCGACATGGAGGTATCGCAGACCTTTGGAACTGAAAAAAAGCAAACTCCTTCTTAAAATGGCTCCTCCCGTCATGCTGGCTCAGCGGATTCAGGCGCTTTATAACATCGTAGATAGTCTGTTCATGGGACGCTACGCCGAGACCGGTCTCACGGCGCTTTCGATCATCTATCCGATTCAGCTTCTCATGATTGCGCTGGCGGTCGGAACGGGCGTTGGCATCAATACCGTCATGGCTGCCCGCCTCGGCACAGGAGCGTCAAAGGAGGCGGACGAATATGCGGGAGTCGGTACGCCGCTGGCGGCGGCGCTGTGGTTTGTGTTGCGACCTGATGGTGGACTCGTCCATAGGCGTAAAAGAGACGGCAGTCAGGGTAAGGCAAAAAAGATGGGAGCGTCAAGATTATTCTATCTTGACACTCCCTTTTTACGGGCTGGCGCTTAGCGCTCCACGCGGCCGGAACCGGAACCCTTCATGAGCGCCTCGACTTCCTTGACCGTCACGCGGTTGAAGTCGCCGGAGATGGTGTGCTTGAGGCAGGACGCCGCCACGGCGAACTCGAGCGCCTCGGCCTGCGTCGGATAGGTGTTGAGGCCATAGATCAGGCCGCCGCCGAAGGAGTCGCCGCCGCCGACGCGGTCGACGATATCGGTGATCGCGTACTTGCGGGAGACGTAGAACTCCTTGCCGTCGTAGATGCACGCGGCCCAGTAGTTGGTATCCGCGCTCTTGGACTCGCGCAGGGTGATGGCGACCTTCTTGAGATTCGGATAGAGATCCATCGCGGTCTGGGCGATCGTCTTGTAGACATCGCGGTCAAGCTCGCCGCTCTCGACGTCGGACTTGGCGGTGATGCCCAGAGACTTCTGGAAGTCCTCCTCGTTGGCGATGGCGACGTCGACGTACTTCGTGAGCTCGCTCATCACTTCCTTGGCTTCCTTGCCGTACTTCCACAGGTTCTTGCGGTAGTTGAGGTCGCAGGAAACCGTGAGGCCCATCTCCTTGGCGGCCTTGACGGCGGCCATAGACAGGTCGGCAGCGCTCTGGGAGATCGCCGGGGTGATGCCGGTGATGTGGAACCACGTCGCGCCGTCGAAGATCTTCTTCCAGTCGAACAGATCGACCGGAGCCTTGGCGATGCAGGAATCCGCGCGGTCATAGACGACCTTGGAGGGGCGCTGGTTGGAGCCGGTCTCAAGGAAGTAGATGCCCATGCGGCCGTCGACCATCTTGATATCGGAGACGTCCACGCCGAAGCTGCGCACATCGCGCAGGCAGGCCTCGCCGATCGCGTTGTTCGGCAGGGCGGTCACGAAGGCCGCGTCCATTCCATAGTTGGCCAGAGAGACAGCCACGTTGGCTTCGCCGCCGCCGAAGGTTGCCTCGAGGGACGGGCTCTGGAAGAAGCGCTCCAGCGCCGGGCTCTTGAGCCTAAGCATGATTTCACCGAGGGTAACGATACGGGCCATGTCAATCACTCCTAATTTTATTTGAGGGAGAATGCGAAACCTGCGCATTTCCTCATTTTTCCTCTTCATTATACACGAAGCGCAGGGGGGAAATCAAGTCATCAGACCAATATTCGCGCCACCAATTGTTTTTTGACGGTTCAGTGGGATTTTCGCGTCAAATTTGGGCGTTTTCACGTTTAAGCCGGGAAGATCGGGCCCAAATTGGTCATTCATCACTTGCCGGGGGCGAGCAGATTGCGGATTTCGAAGCCCTTGACGAGGTTGCCGGTGATGCGCAGCTGGCCGTTCATGTAGAGCTTTCCGGTCTTCACAATGCCGCGCGCCATCGCCAGCAGGTTGTCAAAGCTGCATTCCACGAAGGCGTCCGCGTGGGCGTTGGGCGTCGGGCGGATGTGGATGCTGCCGTCGGCGAATTCGACGTGGAAATAGCCTGCGCCGCGGCCGACGATCTGGATCTGGATGGTGCGGTGGTAATCGGTGCGGATGGCGTCCGCATGGCGGATTTTGTTTTCGCGGTCGTTGGCCTCGTAGGCGTGCTTCAGCTGGTCAAACGCCTCTTGGAAGGTCAAATCCTCGCCCGCGCCGTCGTCGCTGATCTCGTCGTACATGCGGTTGTATTGCTGGGCGCTCTTGTCCCAAGAGAAGTCCTTGGTCATACAGCGCCGGCGCAGCTTGCTGAACACGTCGTCGTCGCCAAAGTAAACCTTGACCGCCTCGAGGATGGCGAGGTAAAGGTCCTTGGCCTGGTAGTCGGCAAAGGCGAAGCCGTCGCCCACGCCGTCGAAATCCTTGTAGGCGCGCACGGAATCCTTGAGACCGCCCGTTTCATGAACCAGCGGCACGGTGCCGTAGCGCATGGCCATCATCTGCGAGAGGCCGCAGGGCTCAAAGCGCGAGGGCATGAGATAGATGTCCGCGCCCGCGAAGACGGCGCTGGCCATCGGCTCGTTGTAGTTGCTGGAGAAGCCGATCTGCCCGGGCCAGTTTTCCTTGGCCCAGTTGAAATAGTCGATGTATTGCTGATCGCCCTGACCGAATACGATCAGCTGAACGCCCATATCCATGAGGCCGGGCAGAATCTGGCGGATGAGCTCGATGCCCTTTTGCTCCACGAGGCGGGCGACGGAGGCCAGCAGGGGCCATTCCGCCTCCTGCGTCAGGCCGAAACGGCGCTGAATCTCGCGCTTGCACAGCGCCTTGCCGCGTATGTCGTCGACGGTGAAGTGGTAGGGGATCATCGGGTCGTGCGCGGGGTCGTAGTGAGATACGTCGATGCCGTTTAAGATGCCGTAGAGCTTGCCGTCGACGATGTCGACGACGCCCTGAAGGCCGTGGGCGTAATAGGGGTAGTGCAGCTCGCGCGCGTAGGTCGGCGAGACGGTGGAGACGGCGTCCGCCATGAGCATCGCGCCCTTCATGAGGTTGATGTCCTGCCGCCCCTCGAATTCATAGCCAAGGCCGCCTTCATACCAGCCCTCCGGCAGCGCGAAGGTGCCGGTCAGCTCGCTTCTGCCGAACTGCCCCTGATAGGCAATGTTGTGGATGGTGTAGACGGTCTTGATCGGCCTCAGGTCGTCGCGCCAGACGGCTTCGTTTTTGAGGTAGATGATCGCCAGCGCGGTTTCCCAGTCGTTGCAGTGCAGGATTTGGGGCATGAAATCCAGCTCGGTGAGCAGATCGATGACGGCGCGGGAGAAGAACGCGAAGCGGAGCGAGTCGTCGCCATAGCCGTACAGGCGCGGACGGTGGAAGAAGTGCTCGTTTTCCACAAACCAGACGGTCACGCCGTTCAGCTCGCCGCGATAGAGGCCGCATGCCATCCTGCGCTCGCCCAGCGTGACCTCGGTGCGCATGACAAATGTCAGCTCGTCGCCGTGGCTCTCGCGGGTACACTGGTACAGCGGCGTGATGATGGCGATCTCGTTGCCCGCCTTTTGGAGGGCCGGCGGCAGCGAAAAGGCGACGTCGGCGAGGCCGCCCGACTTGCTGAAGGGGGCGCATTCGCTGGTGACAAACAGGATTTTCATGGGTGGTTCTCCTCTCTGCGGTCGAAACGGCCGTCTTTCGGTTGGCTCTGTATGACGAATTTCCGCCGGGCGGGCCGTTTGCCAAGGTGCGGCGCGCGGGCAGATGGTTTGCGTTTGCGGGGCTCACCCCTGCTTTTTATTCCAACGGTTCATGAAGTCGACAATGGCGTCCGCCGCACGGCGGCAGCTGCTGACCGCGCGCGTTCTCCGGCTGGCCTCCTTGGCGCGTGCGCGGAACGGCCGATCGTAAAGCGCGGTGAGCAGCGCTTGGCGCAGCCATTCGCCCGTGAAGGCGGAGCGGTGGACGCTTGCGCAGGCGATGCCGACCGTCATCATCCGCTCGGCGGTCAGCTGCTGTTCCTCCATCTGCGGCAAACAGATGGACGGCGCGCCGAAGTAGAGCGCCTCCATCGCGCTGCCCGTGCCCGCGTGGGTGATGAAGCAGTCCGTGTGAGGAAGGATGTCCAGCTGCGGGGCGAAGGGGAGCAGCGTCACATTCGGCGGGATGTCGCCCAGCCGGTCCGGCGTGAGCGCGCGCCCGAGCGCGCAGACGACATGGATGTCCATCTCCCGCACGATGGGGAAAAGCGCCTCGTAGAACTCGGGCCAGTTGTTGAACAGCGAACCCAGAGAGGAATAGACGAGCGGCTTGCCGTCCTCAGGCGGCGTCCACGCGGCGCTTCCGGCGCGCGGCGCGATCTGCGCGCCGGCGAAGAAGAAGTTCTCGCCGAAGCTTTCGCCTGCGGGCTGGAATTCGCGCGTGAGGGTGGAAATATTGAAATCGCCGGCGCCCTCGAACATCTCGGTCAGCGTGAGCATGGGCACGCCGTAGGCTTTCGTGAAGGCTTTTGCAAGCGCCTTGGCCTTTGCGCGAGCCGGATGCGTATCCGGATATTCGGGCCAGAAGCGGCAGATGGAAAAGCGCTCGCTCGGCGCGTAGCTGGTGAAGATCATGCACAGGGGAAGCCCCAGGTGCGAGGCGGCGAGGCGGCCCGCCAGCGCGAGCTCATCGGCGATGATCAGGTCGGGCCGGAAGGCTTCGAGCGCCGGCAGGACGGAGCCGATGACGCCCTCCGCCTCGCGCAGGAACACGAGCGGAAGCCCGGCTAAAAAGTCCTCGCCGCCGCTGACGCTGTCGTCCTTGGCCGCGACGGCGGGGATGGGGCTGAATGCGGCGCCTGTGCCCTCCACCAGCGCGCGATAGCGCTCAGGCGCGAAATAGATGATGCTGACGCCCTTTTGAACGAGCGCGCCAACCATCGGCAGCGAGGCGAGCACGTGGCCCGTCGCGCCCACAGGGATATATGCGGCTTTCATGTGAGCAAGCTCCTCCGCCCAAACTTGGCGCAAGTCGATCCGCCAAGTTTAGAAATTACTGACTATATTCTAAATGAGTATCCGGAAAAAGTCAACAAAATCCGAACGCTTTCTTTCCAAACAAATCACATTGCGGCGCGGCGGGGCCGCGGCGCTTCAAACGCGCTTTACATTCGCCCCATTTTTTGCTATCATGAATGGGTATGAACGTATTTACAACGCATACTGCGAAGGATGGAAAAGGGGGAAGCGCGATGGAGAGCGCGGTGATGAGCTCGGTTGCTCCGGAAACGGTTGCGATTCTGGGGGACAGCTATTCGACCTTTGAGGGATATAATCCGCCGGTCTGGGAGGCCTATTACCCGACGTATGGCCCCAGCGTGGCGTCCGTGGAGGACACATGGTGGCACAGGCTGATCGCCCGGCTGGGGCTGCGGCTTTTGATCAACGACAGCGTGTCCGGCGCGACGGTCTGCACCAGCGTGCGAGAGAATCAGGATATCTCCGTCGCCTTCGTGCGGCGGATGAAGGGCAGCCTGTCGCGCGCAGGCGTCGGCGGCGAGCGTCCGTCGCTCATCCTCATCTGCGGCGGCACGAACGACAGCTGGATCGACTGTCCCATCGGCGAGCTCCAATACGGGGATTTTACCGAGGACGATCTGCGCAAGACGCTCCCCGCGTTTTGCCATATGCTGGGCTACGTGACGCGCGAAAACCCCGGCGCAAGAGTCGTCGTGATCATCAACTGCGATTTAAAGCCCGAGATCACGGAGGGCTTCGCCGAGGCATGCGCCCATTACGGCATTGAGAATGTCCGGCTCGCGGGAATCGACAAATTCAACAACCACCCCACGAAGACGGGGATGGCGCAGATTGAGGAGCAGGTGGAGAGGGCGATTTATACTCATTCTTATTAAAATGGCTTAATCCGCGCACCATCTTTTCCGCTCTGACTTTGCCTCGTTCCGTTCAACGTACCTCCAGTACGCCTCACTTCACTTGGCTTCGTCAGAGCAAAAAATCTGATGCGCTCTGTTAAGCATTTTAATTGCGAATGAGTATCAGAGGTAAAGACGGGAATCAAATCGGGAATCAAGAAAAACGCTTCCGCGGTGAAAGGGCTGTGGAAGCGCTTTTGTTTGCAACCGTTTGCTCGAATGACGGCGCTGAAACGGCGCATGGAGGATAAGTGCCAAAAATGCAAAAGTTTTTGCATTTTTGGTATGAATCATGTGAGGAACATGGACATTTTCCGTATTATGAGGATCAATCATCAAATGATAAACCGCGCACGACCCCGATTCCAAATCGGAGACCGTGCGCGGCGCTTGATGCCTTGATGGGATGCCTTAATTTGAAGAAAAACTTACGGCTGCTTGCCGATGTAGGCCAGAATGCCGCCGTCGACATACAGGATATGGCCGTTGACGAAGTTGGACGCGTCGGAGGCGAGGAAGACGGCCGGGCCCATGAGGTCCTCGGTCTTGCCCCAGCGCGCGGCGGGCGTCTTGCTGATGATGAACTGATCGAACGGATGGCGGCTGCCGTCGGCCTGACGCTCGCGCAGCGGAGCGGTCTGCGGGGTCTCGATGTAGCCCGGGCCGATGCCGTTGCACTGGATGTTCGCCTCGCCGTACTCGGAGCAGATGTTGCGGGTCAGCATCTTGAGGCCGCCCTTTGCCGCCGCATAGGCGGAGACGGTCTCGCGGCCCAGCTCGGACATCATGGAGCAGATGTTGATGATCTTGCCGTGACCCTTTTCGATCATGCCCGGAATGCACGCCTTGGAGACGATGAACGGGGCGTTCAGGTCGACGTCGATGACCTTGCGGAAGTCGGCGGCGCTCATCTCGAGCATCGGGATGCGCTTGATGATGCCGGCGTTGTTGACGAGAATGTCGATGATGCCGACCTCCTCGCGGATCTTGGCGACGGTCGCCTGAACGGCCTGCTCGTCGGTCACGTCGCAGACGTAGCCGTGGGCCTTGATGCCCTTCTCCTCATAGGCGGCAAGGCCCTTGTTCACCAGATCCTGATTGATGTCGTTGAAGACGATGGTCGCGCCCGCATCGGACAGCGCCGTCGCGATGGCAAAGCCGATGCCGTAGGAAGCGCCGGTGACCAGCGCCACCTTGCCCTCAAGGCTGAAATTCTTCATGAAATCGTTCATTGGAAAAACCTCCTTCATATCTTGTCCCTTTCGGGAAGGAATGTCTCAGCGCAGATCGGTGGGGGCGATGTTGTCCATGTCGTCGAACTCTTGGTTTTCGCCGCACATGCCCCAGATAAAGGTGTAGTTGCTCGTGCCCACGCCGGTGTGGATGGACCACGACGGAGAGATCACGGCCTGCTCGTTGTGCATGACGAGGTGGCGGGTTTCCGTCGGCTCGCCCATCATGTGGAAGATGACGTTGTTGTCCTTCACGTCGAAGTAGAAATAGACCTCCATGCGGCGCTCGTGCGTGTGGCAGGGCATGGAATTCCAGTTGCTGCCGGGGGCGAGCTGGGTCATGCCCATGCACAGCTGGCAGCTTTGCATGACCGCCGGATGGATGTATTGATTGATGACGCGCTTGTTGCAGGTCTCCGCGCTGCCCAGCGGGCGCTTGTTGGCCTTGTCGATGTCGATCTTGACGGTCGGGTACGTCTTGTGCGCCGGGCAGGTGTTGATGTAGAACTTTGCCGGGTCATCCGGGTTTTCGCTCGTAAAGCTCAGCGTCTTGGCGCCCATGCCGACGTAGAGGCCGTCGTACTGCTTGAGGTCGTAGGTCTCGCCGTCGACGGTGATGGCGCCCTTGCCGCCGATGTTGATGACGCCCATCTCCCGGCGCTGGAGGAACGTGTCGGAGGCGAGCTCCTTGCAGCCGGTGAGCTCCACGCTCGCATGCACGGGCATGACGCCGCCGGCGATGATGCGGTCGAAGTGGGAATAGGTGAGCATCGCCTCGTCCGGCGCGAACACGGTTTCAATCAGGTATTCGCTGCGAAGGCGGTCTGTGGTATAGTGCTTGGCGTCCGCGGATGCGGAGGGCTGACGGACGGTCAGTTGCATGGGAAAAAACCTCCTCTGCTGTTTCGGTTTCCGGATATATTCAGTATAACACATTTTTCCCTCAAATGCCATATCCTTGGATTAAAATGGGGCTTTTTGCGCGGAAAAGTCAGTCAGGTTGGACAAGTGGTCTGATGTGTGGAAACCGCGTGCATGTTTTGGCTGATTCTGGGCACGATAGGGCAATCGGATACGACATGCCATAGAAAAAGGGAGTGCTTTTTGTGTGCGACGACGCCATCACCCTCTGCCCGCTGCTCAGGCGCAATCTGGAGATCTTCAAAGCGCGGCTCGGCGCGCCGGCCAACGCCGACGTCATCGTGCGCCGGTTTCGGTCGGGCGCCTTTGAGTCCGCCCTGCTGGCGATTGACGGCATGACCGACGCCAAAGAGGTCGACGAAAACATCCTGAAGCCCTGCATGGAGCTGGCCGAGACGGAGGGCGAGCATGTGCCGCCCAGCGAGAGGGTCGGCTTTCTGATGGAGCATGCCGTCTCCATCCTGCCCATGAAGATGAAGGAGAACATCGACGAGCTGATCGCCGACGCGCTTTCCGGGCAGTGTGTGCTGCTCAGCGAGGGATGCGCCGTCGCCTGCGTGATGGACACGCGCGGGTTTGAAAAGCGCACCATCGGCAGGCCGGAGGCGGAGAAGGTCGTCCTTGGCCCGCATGAGAGCTTCACCGAATCGATCCGCACCAACATCACGCTGCTGCGGCGCATCGTCCAGCGCGAGGAGCTGGTCACCGAGTTTGTGAGCGCGGGCGGCAAGATGAAGACCCGCTGCGCGCTGCTCTATCTGCGCGGCACGGCGGATGAGGAGATGATCGCCAGGATCAGAGAGCGGCTGCTCGGCTGCTCATACGACTTTGCGCTGACCACGGGCGAAGTGGAGCAGCTGGTGGAGGAACACCCGCTTTCGCTGATCCCCCAGTGCGTGCGCACGGAGCGGCCCGACCGCGCCGCTTCGTTCCTCGCCGAGGGGCAGGTCGTCGTGCTGACGGACGGGTCGCCCGCCGCGCTGGGCGCGCCCTCCACGGTCTTTCATCAGCTGCACACGCCGGACGATTCCTCCATGCGCTGGCAATACGGCACGTTTCTGCGCCTCGTGCGGCTCATCGGCGTCCTGCTGCATCTGTTTTTGCCGGGGGCGTATCTCGCCATCCTGCGGTTTCATCAGGAGCTGCTCTCGCCCATGCTGCTCACCAGCGTCTACGAGACGAGCTCGCGCGTGCCCACGCCGGTCTATCTGGAGGCGCTGCTGATGACGCTGGCGTTCGACCTGATCAGCGAAGCGTCCCTTCGCGCGCCGGGCGAGATGGGCAACGCGCTGGGCATCGTCTCCGGCCTCATCCTGGGGCAGAGCGCGGTGAGCGCCGACATCGTCAGCCCGCTGCTGCTCATCGTCGTCGCCGCCAGCGGGCTGGGCGGCTTCTGCGTGCCGGATTACGGGCTGAGCGTCGGGCTCAAGCTCATTCAGCTCGTGCTGCTGACCGCGGGCGCGGTGGGCGGCCTCTATCTCATGGCGCTGATTGCGCTGTGCCTATTGTGCGCGCTGTGCGCGATGCGCTCCGTCGGCTCGCCGCTGACCGCGCCGCTGACGCCGCGCCGACCCGGGAACCCGGATATCCTCCTGAGGCTGCCGCTCAGGTTTCAGAAAGCGAGGGCTTTCTTTGCCAAACATCAGGAAACAGACAGGCGGGGCTAACCCCGTCTTTGCCCGCCGGGTGCTGGCCTCGTGGCGTGCGCGCGCAGCTGCTGCGGCCGTCGCCGTGGGCGCGCAGGTCTTCTCCCTCGGGGCGGGCGTGCTGATGACCGTGAGCCTCAACGCCATGTGGCTCGCGGCGCTCGCCGCCGTGCCGGCTTCGGTGCTCGCCGCCCTTGGCGCGCGGCGAGTGCTGGCCCAAAGGCTCTCAAAGGGGGAGATAGGCGGGCTTTCGCGCGCGCTGCTGGCGGCGCTGTGCCTGACGCTCGCCGCGGCCGGCATCTTTCAGGTTGCGGCGCTGACGGCGCTCAGCGAGCAGTCGCTTCTCCCGCAGGCGCAGTCGCTCTTTGTCGCGCTCAGCGGCATGACCGCCGCGGCGCTGTGCGCGCTGACCGGCGGGGCGGGCGTGGCGCGGATGGCCTATGCCGTGCGCTGGGCGCTGCCGCTGATGCTTGCCGTGCTGACGGCGAGCGTGCTCTCGTTTGACACGCCGGCGGGGCTCTTCCCCCTGCTGGGGACTGGCGCAAAAGCGCTGGGCTTGTCGGCGCTGATGGCGCTCAGCGCGGCGGCTCCCGCGCTGATGCTGACCCTGCCGCCGCCGGAATTGGATGAGCGGGGGCAGGCGATGGCCCCCGGCGGCTGGTTTTTCGCGTGGCGCGCGGGGCTCGGCGCCCTTGGCGCCGTGTTGCTCCTCATGGCGGTGTCGCTCTGCGGCACGTATGAGACGCTCTCGGAGCTGAAAGTTTGGGGGATGCGCATGCGCGTCGTTTGCAGCGGGAAGCCCCGGGAGGGCATTTTGCAGACGGGGCTTACGCTCTTGCAGCTCCTTTCGCTGGTGATCGGGGCTTCCGCGATGCTCAGCGGGGCGGAGCAGGCCGCCGTGCGCGCGTTTTCGGGGCTGGCGCGCCGGCGTTTGGGGCTGGGGCTGCTCTTTTTGCTTGGCTGCGGGGCGCTGTACGCGCTGGTGGTCTTTGGGTTTGACATTGCGCTGCGCGCCGCGCCGTTTTTGCTTGTGCCGACGGTGGTGCTGCTGATACGCGCGTAAGGGCGGCGCGTTAACGGAGAGGGGGATTGGATATGCGCAAGGCGGCGCTTTTCGCCATGCTGCTTGTCGCGCTGACGCTGCTGGCGGGCTGCAGCGCGGGCGGGCAGGAGATCGAGAGCTGTCTGTTTGTGATCGCTATGGCGGTCGACCCCGCGCCGGACGGCAACCTGACCGTGACGGTCAAGGCGCTCTCCGGCTCTCAGTCCGACGGGGCGGAGGGCTCCTCCGCGTCGGGCGGGCAGGACGGCGGCGCTTTGGAGGGAAACGAGGAGGGTTCGGGGCAAAGCGCCGACGCCGAGCAGCCCGAGCCGGGCTACATCGTTCTGAGCGCGACAGCGCCCAGCTGCATCCGCGCGCTGAACCTGCTGAGCGCAACCACGCCGCGCACGCTGAACCTCTCGCAGCTTCAGGAGATCGTCCTCAGCCGCGCGCTCGCTGAGACGGAGGCGACGCTTCCCATTCTTCAGGAGATTCACTCGATGTACCGGGCCAATGGCGCGGCGATCGTCGTGGTGACGCCGGATGATGCGGGCGACTTTGTGCGCAGGCAGCATGCCCTTTTGGGCGTTCGCCTTTCCAAATACCTGCGCGTGCTCTTTGAGCACTTTTCGGAGATCGACACGATCCCGCCGAAGGCGGAGCTGTCCTCCGTGATCGCGGCGATGCTCTCGCGAACGAGCGACGCGGCGGCGGTTTACGCGGCGGGCAACGACTTTTCCGGCACGCTTGTGCTTCCCGGCGCATCGGATATCGACAGGCTGCCGGGGCATCTGCCGCGCACGTCTCCCGCGCAGAACGAGTATCTCGGCTCGGCGATCTTTTCCGGCGCGAGGATGACCGGCGTGCTGACCGGCAGCGAAACGGCGATCCTCTGCCTGCTGATGGGCGAGGCGATGACCCGAACGAGCGTCATCGACGGCGCGCTCTACAAGACCAACGTGCGAACGAAGGTGAAGCGCGCCATCGACGACGACGGCACGCTGAGCGTCGACATTGCGCTTAACCTGACGCTCGTGGCTGGGGAGAGCACGCGCACGGACGCGGATATTGCCGCCGAGATCGAGCGCAGCGCCGTGAACCTCATCCGGAAGCTGCAAAGCATGGAGAGCGACGCGCTCGGCTTTGGGGACATCGCCATTCGCACAAGCCTCGATATCCCCTCGTGGGAGGCGCGCAATTGGCCCCTGCTTTACACGCAGTCGCCCGTGCGCGTCACGGCGCGCACGCGCGTGCTGTAACCCCTTCCCTTTTGCGCCAAAAGATGCTATACTACAGGTCAGAATCACAGGATAAGGGGCGGGCGTAGCGATGCTCATCGACGTGTACGACTTTGACGGAACGATTTACGACGGCGATTCCACCGTCGATTTTACGCGTTTCTGCCTTGCCCGCCATCCGGCGGGGCTTGCCGCGCTGCCGCGCGTGTCGGTCTCCGCGCTGGGGGTGCTCGCGGGGCGGCATGGGCTGACGGAGTTCAAAAGCACGCTCTTTGGCGAGATGGCCAAGCGCTTTTCGCTGACCGAGGAGGCGCGCGCGTTCTGGCGCCAGCCGAAGACGCAGGAAAAGCTGGGCGATTGGTTTCGCCACACGCCGCGCGATCTGCCCATCGTGATCGCCTCCGCTTCGCCGGAGTTTGAACTGCGCTATGCGGCGGAGATTCTGGGGGTGAGTACGCTCATCGGCACGCGCTGCGACGACGCGACGGGACGGCTGATCGGCAAAAACTGCAAGGGCGAGGAGAAGCTGAGGCGCATCCGCGAAGCAGTGGGGGATTTCACCATCCGCGCCATGTACACCGACGACGCGAAAGCCGACGGCCCGCTGCTTCGCTGCGCGCAGGAGGGATACATCGTGACGCACGGCAAGGTGTCACGTTATCACACAGAAGGAGATGTTGGATCATGAAAAAGATGCAGGATATGGGCGGCTTCTTTGTCGCCGCGCTCACGCCGTATGACGAGCAGGGGCGCTTTAACGCCAAAGCGCTGCACGCGATTATGGACAGGACCATCGAGCAGGGCGCTTCCGGCTTCTTGATCGGCGGCAGCAGCGCGGAATGCCCGCTGCTTTCCCATGAGGAGCGCGAGGCCGGCCTCGTCGCCGCCAGCGAATACGCCGGGCGCGCGGGAACGAAGCTCATGGCCTCCGTCGCCGCGATATCCACCGAGGAGGCCGTCGCCTACGCGAAGGTTGCCGGGCAGCTCCGTTACGACGCGATGATCTCCACCGTTCCCTACTATTACAAGTTCGGAATGAAGAACATCGCCCGATACATGCGCACGCTGCGCGAGGCGGTCGACCTGCCGCTGTTCCTTTACAATTTCCCGGGCAACACGGGCGTGGAGATCGACATCGCCGATCCGGACATCCGCGCCATCCTGACGGACGGCACCATTGCCGGCGTCAAGCAGACCAGTCTCAACCTCCATCAGATGGAGCGCATCAAAAACCTCAATCCGGATTTGGTGATCTACGGCGGGTTTGACGAGGTCTACATCGGCGCGCGCATGCTCGGCGCGGACGGCGCGATCGGCTCGACCTTCAATTTCACGCTGCCGCTGTTTACCAAGATCGAGGCCGCCTATGCCGCGCGCGACATCGAGCTGGCCCAGCAGCTCCAGCGCCGCGCGAACAACATCATGGAGGCGCTGGTCTCCTGCTCGCTCTTCCCGTCGATCAAGCACATCATGAAGGTGCAGGGCATCGACTGCGGCGCCTGCCGCGCGCCGTTCCCGGAGCTCACCCAGGAGCAAAAGGCATATGTCGAGAAGGTCGTATCGGAAAACCTGTAAAAGGCGCTTTTCCGTTCCACTTGAGTGATGAAAGAAGCGTGACCTCATCCTTTCGGATGGAATCACGCTTCTTTTTTGTTTACATCATCTACGCCGCCGGGTTACAGCGCCAAGACGGCTTCCGCGACCGCATCCCGGCCGTTCAGATAATCCGCCAGGGTGGATTCGACGATCATGTCCGGCAGCAGGGAGTCGCCCTCGTAGCCGGGAACAAGCTCAAAATACTGGGTGGAATAGCAGACGGAGATGGGCATATGCGGCAGATCGAAGAACGCGAGCTCGCCATAGCCGTTGACGTTGCCGCCAGTCGGCGTGCCGACCAGCGTTGCCGACAGGCGCTCCTTGGATTCCAGCGCGTCGATGATGCCGGAGGAGAAGGTATCCGCGCCGATGAGCGTGTAGACGGGGAAGCCCTGTTCCTCTTGGCGGCGCTCCAGCACGTCCAGCAGGGGCCACCAGACGGAAGAGTCGCCGCCCGAATTATAGCGCAGATCAATGATGACCTTGCCGTAGACGTTTTCGGCAAACAGGCTGTCGACGGCGGCGGCAAAGTCGCTCATGGGCATCGCTTCCCAGTCGGCGCAGACGTTGTATTGGATGAAGAGGCATTCTTCGTCGGGCAGCAGCGCGCTGTAATAGCCGCTTGGCTGGGTCATGGGCGTCTCCTTGGGCGAAAGGCGCGCGGTTTGCAGGCCGGAAACCTCCTCCTCGGAGAGACCTTGGAGCGTGAGGCTTGTTTCGGCCCCGTCTGGCGGTCGCGGAGGGCGAGCGTCACGCCGGAAGCGCTCGCGGGCGAAACGCCGAGGTATTGGAGCGCTTCCAAGAAGTTGATCGTATTGGAGAAGTTCTGCGCCGCCCAGACGTCGTTTTCGCGGCTGATGAGGCGCTTGGCCCTTGTGAACACCTCGTCCATCGGGACGGAATCGATGGACAGGACCTCCCAGCCCAGATAGGCGGCGTTCGGCTCGTCGACGATCGCCAGAAACCACGTGGATTCCATCGGCAGGACGGCGAAGGGCAGGGCCGTCAGATGGGCGTACCACGAATCGGAAAAGTCCAGCGACGTGTGCGCGTCATGGACGGAGGCGACAAGCTCGCGCAGCGCATAGTAAAACTGCGCGTCGCTCATGGCGGGGGCGCTTTGCTCAAGCGTGCTGCGCTCCTCGTCAAACGCCTCTTTGGAAAGCGCTGCGAAGAGATTTTTGTGGTTGGCCTCGAGCGTGTCGCAGAGCGCGGCGATATCCTCCATGCGCTCGGAGGCGATGTCCTGCGCCGGAGCGCAGGCGGGCAACAGGCAGAGCGCCGCCAGCAGCGCGGCGGCAAGCCGAATGAAACGCATGAATCGAATTCCTCCTGTCACGATAGATTTGCCTTATATTTGCCTGCGGGACAATCGAGTGGCGATCAAGCCTGCCCCGTGCGCAGGAGAGCCTGCTCGTAGCAGGCCTCAACCTTTGCGGCGAAGGCCTCCGTGCCAAAGGGCGCCGCGTGGGCGGGCGCGCCTTCGGCGATGCGCCGGCCTTCCTCCGAAAAAGCGCGCTCAAGGCCCGAGAGCAGGTCTTCGTCGCTGTCCTCGGTCAGGACGCCGGAGACGCCGTCCTCGATGACGCCGTCCAGACACGCGTCGCGCACGGCGCAGACGCACAGCCCGGAGGCCATCGCCTCGATGTAGGTCAGGCCCTGCGTCTCCGACCGGGAAGCGCTGGCAAAGACGTCGCCAATGGCGTAATAGCGGTCGATTGCCTCCCACGGCTTGGGGCCGACGATGGAGACGGAATCCTCCACGCCAAGCTGCTGCGCCAGCTGGCCGAGCGGCTGGACGAGCGGCCCTTCGCCGATGAGCACGAAGCGGATATCGCCGTGCGCCTGCCTCAGCCGGGCGAAGGCGCGCAGCACGCGCTCCAGGTTTTTCTCTTTGGCGATTCGCCCGATGTTGAGCAGCACGCGTTCCCCGGGCCTGACGCCGCATTCCGCGCGCGCGGCGGCGATATCCGCCTCGCTGCGGCGCAAGGGAGAGAAGCGGGCGATGTCCATGCCGCTGGGGATGATGTCGATGGGGGCGGTCACGCCGTATTCGCGAAGCAGCTCCAGCGTCTTTTCCGTCGGGGTGATGACGCGGTCGAAGCGGTCGCACCACCACTGGGAATACATGCGGGTAAAGCGGCGCGCGGTATCGTCGGCGAAGCCGTGGGTGAGATAGTGGGTATAGTCCTCCCAGACCGTGTGATAGGTGTGGACGAGGGCGCAGCCGATGCTCTGGGCGACGTGCCAGCCGAAATGCCCCATCATGAACTCGCTGTTGGTGTGGACGACGTCAAAATCCAGCTTTTCCGCCTCCCAGCTGTGGATGGGGGTGGGGAAAGCGACGTTTCGGTCCTTCAGGGCGGGGAACGGCGTGGAGGCGATGTAGTGGATGCGCTCGCGCTGATGTTCCTCCCAGCCGCGGCATTTGGGCGCAAAAACGTGAACCTCGTGCCCGCGGCGCGTCAGCTCGCGTTCGAGCGTCAGGCAGGATGTGGCCACGCCGTTGATCTCGGGGTAGAAGGTGTCGGTAAACAGGCCAATTCTCATGAATGCGTCTCCTTGCGTTACGGTGATTTACCTCGTCTAGTGTAGTACATTACCGCAAAAAAGTCAAGGACAAAACAGGGGAAATATGGAAAGCCGGACGGAACAAGCGCACGGAGCCAAATTACAAAATTGCAAAATTCAGTATAACATTATTCGCTTTTGCTTGCAAGCACGGCTGTTTTGTGATAGCATGGACAGGACAATATGGGGAGGGCTGCATCTTTCCCCTTTTTCCCAAAAAGGAGAGAACAATCGTGTCAGTTGTCAAGGAAATCGCATCGGTGGCGGAAATCGCCATGCCGGTCGATGAAAAGTGGTCCGTCCGCCGCTGCCGCTACAGGCCGGAGGCGGGCGGCGCGGGGCGCGTGTGCATCGTCACAGGCATCCACGGGGACGAGATGATGGGCCAGCTGATCGTCTTCGGCGTCGCGCAGAGAATTATGCATGGGCAGGAGCATCTGCACGGGATTGTGGATCTTTATCCGATGCTCAACCCGCTGGGGCTGGATATCGGCGAGAGGCTCGTCCCCTCCGGGACGCGGCTGGATATGAACCGCTCCTTTCCCGGCACGCCGGACGGCACGCCGATGGAAGCCATGTGCCACCAGATCGTTGAGGAGGTTCGCGGGGCGGATCTGGTGCTCGACATTCACGCGAGTACGCAGAACAAGAGCGAGCTTTACGAGGTGCGCGTCAGCGCGCCCGCCACGCCGGAGACAATCGCCTCCGCGCGCGCGCTTTGCCCGGAGCTGATCTGGGTCTACCCGGAGCGGACGGCGTATAACGCCTCGCTCACCGGCGCGCTCAGCGCCTTGGGGACGAGCGCGATGATTCTGGAGGCGGATGAGCGCCGCCACCGCCCGCAGGAGATCGCGGGCAAGGTCATCGAGGGCATTTTCTGCAAGCTCAGCGAGATGGGCCTGTGGACGGGCGAGGCCGTGACGCCGCCCCGTGAGGTGCCCTGCGTCATGACGCAGGAGGACATGCTGCGCGTGACCTGCCTTCACCCCGGCATCTATCTGCCGGAGGACATGATCGGCAAGCGAGTCGAGAAGGGGCAGACGCTCGGGCGGATCTTTGACGCGCTTTCCGGCGTGGTGATCGAGGAGGTGACGGCGCCCTGCCAGGCGCTGGTCTTCAGCGAGCGCAGCTATTCCGCCGTCTATCCCGGAACGCTGCTGGCGCGCCTGTATAAAACGAAGGAGGAGGAGCAGCCGTGAAAAAGGATGTGCTCTTTACCGTGCCGTCGTACTTTCGAGACGACATGAAGATCATGAGCTACCGCTTTGGCAAAGGGGAAAAGAGCTGCGCCGTGCTCGGCGCGCTGCGCGGGGACGAGGTGCAGCAGCTCTACGTCTGCGCCCGATTGGTCGCCTTCCTGCGCGAGGTCGAGCGGGAAGGCGGCATTCAGCCGGGCAAGAGCGTCATGGTGATCCCCACCGCCATCGGCTTTTCGATGAACGCGGGCGAGCGCCTCTGGGCCCCGGAAAACATGGACATCAACCGCCGCTTTCCCGGCGACGCCGAGGGCTCCACGACCGAGCGCATCGCCGGCGCGCTGTATGAGCGCCTGCGCCTGTACCGCTACGGCGTGCAGCTGACGAGCTTTTATCAGCCCGGCTCGTTCATCCCTCACGTGCGCGTGATGGACACGGGGCGGCAGAATCCGGAGCTGGGCTGCGAATTCGGCCTGCCCTATGTGTATGTGCGTTCCCCGAGGGATTATGACCAGACGACGCTCAATTATGTCTGGCAGCTGGCCGGAACGCAGGCCTATTCGCTCTACGCGGGCAAGACGCGCGAGGTCGACGAAAACGCGGCCGAGCAGACCCTGCGCGCGATCGTCCGCTTCCTCAACGGGCGGGGGATCATCCGCAGCGAGACGACGCCGGGCAGCCCGTCCTCCGTCATCACCAACGACGACATGATCACCGTCAGCGCGGGCAGCGCGGGGCTTTTGCGCCGGGTCAAGTTTGCGGGCGCGCATGTGCGCCGCGGCGAGCAGCTCGCCTTCATCATGAACCCCTGCGACGGCTCCGTGCGCGAGGTGCTCAAGACCCCCGTGACGGGCATGCTCTTCTATGTGCAGGACGGCCCGTTCATCGCCGAGCACAGCCCCGTCTTCCAAGTGCTTTCCAGTCAGAAGGAATAG
>JAUNPI010000113.1:8190-9245 GCA_030536875.1 Clostridia bacterium | reverse complement strand
TGCTTCAAAGCCCCTGCGGGGCGCAGCATTCTTTTTGCCGGCCGTCTGTGCCCCATAAAGGGGCTCTCATCTTGCCGCCCTGCGGCAAACAAACGCAGGGTTTATTATGACATAAATGACAGTTCTTGTCAAGGGTTATAAATCTCGTCAGATATTTATCCACATCATCCGATCATCCCCAAAGATCCCGGAGGATGAGCGCGAACTGCCCGGCATCCTTTGCATAAAAGTCTGCTCCGATCCGAGATGCATATTCCTGCGTGAGCACGGCTCCTCCCACAATGACGGGAACGGTCACGCCCGAGGCGCGAAGCGCGCAAATCGTGCGCTCCATGCTCGGCACCGTCGTCGTCATCAGCGCGGAAAGGCCGATCGCCTTTGCCCCGACGCGCTTGGCCTCCTCGACCACGCGTTCAGCCGGAACGTTCCGCCCGAGGTCATGGACCGCATAGCCGTAGCTCTCCAGAACCGTATGCACGATATTCTTTCCCAAATCGTGCATATCGCCCTCGACCGTAGCCAGCAATACGGGGCCCTTTTCCGGCCGGCGCGCCTCCTTCGATGCGCGGATGGCCCTCCTCACCTCGTCAAACACCGCGCGGGAAGCCTCCGCAGCCCGCATCAGCTGGGGCAGGTAGATTCGCCCGGCTTCATATCGTCTGCCCACCTCGTCCAGCGCGGGAATCAGCCGCTTTTCCACCATCTCCAGCGGCGGCTCGTCCGCCAGCAGCGCATGCGCAAGCCGGGCCGCCTCCCCTTTCATTCCCCGAAGCACGGCTTCCTCGATCGTCATGCCGCCGGGCCCTAAACCGGCGTCGCGCCCGCCCTCGCCTTCGGGCGCAACCCGCGCGATATACGCCGCGCAGCCCTCGTCCTCCCCGGACAGCGCCCGGCAGGCGGCGACCGCATCCATCATCTCTTTCCGATTCGGGTTCAGAATGGGCATCGTAAGCCCGCAGGCGAGCGCCTGCGTCAGGAAAGCCTGCGCCATCAGGGTGCGCTCGGGCAGGCCGAAAGCGATGTTGGAAATGCCCAGCGTGGTCTGCAGCCCCAAT
>JAUNPI010000113.1:0-8180 GCA_030536875.1 Clostridia bacterium | reverse complement strand
CCGCGACACGCGGCGCACGGCTTCAAGCGTCTCTCCCGTCTGATCCTGCTGCGCGGACACCGTAAGCGTCAGACAGTCGACGATCACGTCGTGACGCTCGATGCCCGCGCTTCGCGCCGCGGCCAGAATCCTCCCCGCCAGCAGCATGCGCTCCCCCGCGTTTTCCGGCAGGCCGCTCTCCCCGACCGTCAGCGCGATGATCGCCGCCCCGTATTTTTGCGCCAGCGGCAGCACGGTTTCCAAAGACGCGCGCGATGCGTTCACGCTGTTGACGATGCACTTGCCCGGCGCGGCGCGCAGCCCCGCCTCGATCGCCGCTGGATTCGAGGAATCGATTTGCAGCGGCAGCGTCGCCGCGGCGGAAATCGCCGTCACCGCCCTTCGCATCGCCTCCGCCTCGTCCAAGCCGGGAAGCCCCACGTTCACGTCGAGAATCTGCGCGCCCGCCGCCTCCTGCTCCACGGCAATTCGGGCGATATCCTCCATATCTCCCTCGGTGAGCGCGCGCTTCACGCGCGCATTCCCCGTCGGGTTGATCCGCTCGCCGACGACGCAAATGCCCTTGCCAAACGCCGTGACGGCGCTCGCCGAGCAGACGCCGCGAACCGCCTCTTCCTGCCAAACGGCCTGCCCGCCGCCAAAGCGCCGCGCGAGCTCTCGGGTGAAGTCGGGCGTGGTTCCGCAGCAGCCTCCGATATACGCCGCGCCGATGTCCAGAAGCGGCGCGCAGGCGTCTGCAAACGCCGCCGGCTCCACGGCATACCTCCCGTTCCGGGGGTCAGGCTTGCCCGCGTTCGGTTTGAAAATCAGCGGAAGATGGGTCGCCGTGCGCATCGTGCGCAGGATAGGCGCCGCCTCCTCGGGGCCGAGCGAGCAATTGAGGCCCACTGCCGATACGCCGAGCCCGGTCAGCGCCATCGCCGCCGCATCCGCCCGGCAGCCGAGGAACGTGTGCCCCGTCTTCTCAAACGTCATGCAGGCGAACACCGGCAGCGCGCAGCATTCCCGCGCGGCCAGCACGCCCGCACGAAGCTCGTTCAAATCCGAAAACGTCTCAAAGAAGACCGCCTGCGCCCCCGCCAAAGCGCCCGCCCGAATCATCTGCGCATACAGCTCATAGGCGGTTTCAAAGCTCATCCCGCCCAGCGGCTCCATGAGCTCGCCGATCGGTCCGATATCCAGCGCAACGGCGGCGCCGCTGCCCTCCGCCGCCCGCAGCGCAATGCTCACCGACGCGGCGATGACCTCTTCGGGCGAGCGGCCCGTGCCTTCCAGCTTCCGGGCGTTTGCGCCAAACGTATTGGCAAGGATCATCCCTGCGCCCGCGCGCACGTAAGCCCCGTTTACCCGCCCGACCACATCCGGCGCGGTCAAAGAGAGCAGCTCCGGCCGCTTGCCGGGCTCCAGCCCCGCGCGCATGAGCATCGTCCCCATCGCGCCGTCGAGAATCGTCACCATCCGGGTCATCCTCGCGCACCCCTTCCTTCATCCCTATGCGGGCTTTGATTCATATGTGGGCTTTCATCCAGCATGCACATCTGCCTGAACGCCGGCGTCAGCTGCGCGCCAAGCGGCCTGTCCGCAAAAATCGGCTTCGCTCCGCGCTCCAGCAGCGCGCGGTTTCCCTCTGCGTCTTCCCCGCCGCCCTGTACGGCATACACCGGGCTCCATCCTCCGCGCAGGCAGTCCGTCGCCCCCCGCCAGCTGCCGCCCATCCCCCGCCTTGCCGCGGCGACGATCGCAGCCTCCCCAAGCGCGTAGAGCGTATGGTTGCGCGCAATCGCCTTGGCGGCGGAAAACGGCTCGTCCGGCAGGGTGTCGCAGAGGATCAGCAGCCGCCCTTCCTCCATCGCCCGCCGGGAACCGGCGCTGTCGAGCATGCGCTGCGCCGGCTTCGCCGGAACGAGGATGGCGCTCCCTCCCGCCTCAAGCGCCCCCTGCAGCGACGCGGCGTCCACGCCTCTGGCGCCGCCCGTCACCAGCGTGTACCCCTCCGCGGCGAGCCGGCTCCCGATTCGCCGCGCCATACGCCTCGTTTCCGGGGCAATTTCCCGGCTGCCAGCAACGGCAATGCAGGCTTGATTCAGCAGCGAAGCATTGCCCTTGGCAAACAAAAACAGCGGCATTTGCCGCCCCAGAGCCCGCAGCGCCTCGGGCCACCGCCCGTCTTCCGGCGTCATCGCCGCGTAGCCCGCCGCTGCGTAGCGCTCCGCGAGCTCGCATACGCGCATGGCCCTTGCCAGCAGCGCGCTCGCGCGCTCAAGCATCGGCCCTTCCGCCTGCGAAACCTCGCGCAGCACCAAACCGCTGAGCGCGCCGCTCTCCAGCAGCCGCCTGACCGCCGGGCGCGTCATCGGCGGAGGCAGCTCCGGTTCCCACGCAGCCCGCGTTAAAAGGCACAGCATCGCGCTGAGCGTTTCCAGCGCCGTGTCGTCCCTCACCTTCGCCCCTCCCTTCGTTCCCGCACAAGCCCTACAAACAAAATCTGCCAAACAAGACCCACAAAACAAAGTCTACAAAAAGAGGCCGTCGGGCAAATGCCAAACCGGATTGGCAGCCTGACAGCCCGTCGGCGTTCTCTTTGATTTGCTTTTTACTCTTTGCCTTTTCTCTTCGCTCTCTTCCGTCCGCCCGGCGGTCTTCGTTGGGGCCCGGCCCCGCCTCACCGCGGCGTGACGTCCAACAGCTTAAACCCCAGCGCATCGCATGAGGTGAGGCTGTAAACGACGCCCCTGTACAGGCCGTTAAACCCGCGCTGGACGCTCTGCCCATGCAGATGGCCGTATACGCAGCGGGAAACGCCGTATTCGCTGAGCAGTCGCGTAAACTCCGTTCCCGCGCGCAGGTTCTCCGGCAGAAGCGGCGGATAGTGCATCATCGCGACGATCTTGCGCCCATCGGCCATCTTCCGAGCCGCCGAAAGCGACATCTCCAGGCGCAGCGCCTCGCGGCGATACAGCTTCTCATCCTGCGCATCGGCCCCCGACGCGGGCGGGATCGTCCATCCGCGGGTTCCGCAGAAGACGTATTCCCCGCCGTCGAACGCATCGTTCTGCACGGCATGCATGTTTTCCGGAAGGCTGCACCGCAGCTGTGTGAGAGAAGACCACCAGTAATCGTGATTGCCGCGCAAAATGAGAATACGCCCCGGAAGCTGCGCAATCCGCCGAAGGTCCTCGAGCGCCGCCGGAAGCTGCATCGCCCACGAGATATCCCCCGGGATGAGGACCGTGTCCCCCTGCTTCACGCGCGCGCGCCAGTCCGCGCTGATGCGCTCAAAGTGGTTCTCCCAGTGCGCGCCAAAGATATCCATCGGCTTTTTGTCGCCGCCCGGCAAATGCAAATCGCCGATCGCAAATACGCTCACGCCTCTCCCCCATCAAAGCCGCTATAGCCGCCCCTCGCCGCAGGCGAAAGAACGTCACATTTCCTCTTCCGCCTCGTCTTCCTCGGCTTCCTTTTCTTCCTTGCTCTTTTCCTCTTCGAGAGAGATCTGCTCCCCGATCTCCTCCGGCACGTCGTCCGGCAGGCCGCCCAGCTCGATCTCCTCCATCTCGGTGACGTCCTCCATGTCGAGCGAAACGTCGGGCGCCTCGGTCTCGTCCGCGCTCTCGCTGCGCAGCCCCTGCTGCTGGGTCATCTCCTTGTAGCACAGGTAGCAAACGTCCTTGCCCGGCATGACCGGGTTCTCGTTGCAGATGGAGCAGAGCTCAAACGGATCGTCGTGCGCCTCTCCCTTCATCTCACGCTTGCAAACGGGGCAATACTGCTCTTCCTCCTTGATGTAGTTGAGCTCACATCTCGGACATTTGATAAAGCCCATAGGCCATCCTCCTGATCAACGTATATTTTCCATGACAGTCCACTGCCAATTTGATTGCGATTTGAAGCCGTTTCCGCTACACTGCATCTGTGGGATTGCAATCCACTCCATCCCCGATTGACGCCAAAGGACGAAAAGGAGGCACACACGCATGACCCATTCACGGAAAAAGAGCCGCGCCGCGCTCGCTGCGGCGCTTTGGCTCGCGCTTGCGCCCGCGGCGCTCGCGCAAAACGATGCCGCGGCGGAAAGCGCGACCGCTTTCGACGCACATTATACAACAGCTTTCCAGTCTGCGCAAGAGATTAACGCAGGAAATCTTCTGAATTCCGACCGCGCGCGGTACGGTCTCAGCCCGCTTGTCATCGATCCCGAGCTTTCCCGCATCGCGCGCATCAAATCCGCAGACATGCGCGACAATCATTATTTCGCCCACACTTCGCCGACATACGGGGACGTGCGCCAGATGCTGACGCAATTCGGCTACAGCTATGCGGCGGCGGGCGAAAACATCGCCCACCACCGCGACGTCGACAAGGCGCAAGCCGCCCTGATTTCCTCCCCGGGGCATAGGCGCAATGTGCTCAGCCGCGCCTGCACGAAGGTCGGCATCGGCATCGCGCTGGACGAAAACGGCTATGTTTATCTGACTCAAATCTTCTGCCGGTGAGGCCCCCAGCCCCGAAGGCGCAGCCCCGAAATACCCGCGCGCCTTTCCCGCGCGTCGTAATCAAAGGCGGCCTTCGCGTGATGCAGCGCCCCGAGGGGGCGCGCCTCTTTGGCCGGGAGAACGGCAGCTTCGATCGGCGAGAGCGCCGGCATGAAGACGACCTCGCGGTCATCCTTCCATTCTTTTCTTCGTTTCATCAAAAATCCCTCCCTCTACATCCTATGCCGGGAGGGATTTTTTGCGCGCGGTCAATCCGGCGCGCCCCGAAAAACGCTGCGGCTACCCTTCGCGGCGCTCCATCAGCAGCAGCATGAGCCTCTCCAGCGCCGCATCCTCGCGCATGGCGCCGCGCTTGATGTCGTAATCCGTCTGAACGCACAGCTCCACGCGCTCTTTCATCTGCTCAAACGTCGCACGCCCCGTCTGGCGCAGCAGCCTGGTCACCGCAAACGGGGGCACCCCCAACGCCTTGGCCATCTGCCCCTGCGCCGCGCGCTCGTCTCTCATGGCGCACAGATGCATCATCTGGCGATAATGGCGCGTGATCATGGCGAGGATGCCGATGCGCGCCTCCCCTGCGCACAGGAGCACGTTCAGCAGCGAAAACGCCTCCTGCGCCTTGCCCGCCGAAATGGCGTCGACCATCGAGAAGACCGTGCATTCCGCCGTATGCGTGGCCACGGCCTCCACGTCCTCGCCCGTCACGTCCTCTCGTTCGCCGGCATAAGCCGCCAGCTTCATCAGCTCTCCGGAAAGCAGCGTCAAATCGCGCCCGGAGACAAAGGCCAGCGTCTCGCACGCCTCCCGGCTCATGCGCTTGCCCAGCGGCCGGAGCTGCTGGTTCATCCACCTGAACAGGTGCGCGTCGTCCAGCGCGTCAAAGCTGACCGCGCCGGGCAATTTCAGCAGCGCCTTGGGCAGCGCCTTGCGCTTGTCTATGGCGTCTCCCGCGTCAAAGACGAGGCAGGTTGTCGGCGGAACGCGGTTTACATAGCCCGTAAGCGCCTGGCTGTCCTGCGCCTCATCCTTGGCCTTTCCGGAAGAGAGCAGGCCGCAATCCGTCACGACAATCAGCCGGTAATCGCTCATCATCGGCAGCGTCTCGCAGCTCTCGATGATCGCCTGCGCGCCAGCCCCGGAGAGAACGGTCTTATTCATGCTCTCCAGGCCGGGAAAGAGGATTTTCTTTTCCAGCGCGGCAATCGCGCTGCGGCGAATAAACGCCTCCGGCCCATAGAAAAGATAGACGTTTCTCACCGTTCCCGACTTGAGTTCCTCAAAAAAAGCCCACTGATTCATTACCGCACCACCATTCCGGGATTTCTCGTCAGCTTGCCGCGCATCTCCAGCCCTCCGGCAAGCGTCTTGCGCTGTTCCCCTTCGAAGAAGAGGACGACGCTCTGCGCCGCCGTCCCCTCCGTGAGCGTGTTGACCATCGCGTAGACGCCCACCCGCTCCTGCTCGGGGGTGAGCGCCGACAGCGCCTGCGCAAACGCTTGGGAGAGATTGAGCGCGATCTGATCCTCCCCTATGCTCACGGCGAGGATATCCTCCTGCCCGAGCGCTTCGGGCAGCGCGGAAAATCCCTCCTCTCTCGACAGCCGCATGAGCGCCGTAAGCCGCTCCCGCGGGTCATATTGCCTGCTTTCCGCCACGGCGCGGCTGACCCGCGTAAGCTTCCCCGGCGTTTCCTCCGCCTCGGCATAGAGCGCGCACGGCGCGGCGGCATACCCTTGAAAGGCATCCCGCGTCATCAGCGACTGCTCAAAGGCGATTTCCTGCCCGTCCGGCGTTTCGTCCGCCGTCAGGCCGGTCAGCCGCTCGCCGCCGATCATCACGGTCAGCCCCTCCACGCCCGGCACAAAGCCCATCAGCGTGTCGGTCAGCATCGCCAGATAGACGCCCCGCGTCAGGCCCGCATCGGCGAGCGCGCCGTCCAGCCGGTCGCTCAGCCGCAGCTCGATGGCGCGGTATGCGCCGTCGTCCGTGCGCACAATTTCCGGCATCTCCACCAAGTACTCCATCGGCGCGGGAATCGTTCCGGCGCATAGCTCGCCGGTCGCCCCCTTGCCCAATTCGCGCAGCAGCGTGTAGAGGTATTCGATCGGCGATACGGCTTCATACACCATGCTGCGCACCTCCGGCAGCAGCATGCGCCCATCCGCCGTAGGGAAATACAGCGTCGTCAATCGGGTGATCCCCTGCGCCCCCTGCTCTTGTTCGTCGATTCGGTCGTACTGCGCGCCCACGTCCAGATCGCTCACGCGCGTCATCGTGCCCACGGGCAGCGTGGCGCGCAGGTTGAAGCCCTCCTCGCGCCCGCCGACAAGCACGTTCACATAGACGATCGGCGCAAATTCCGTCAGCGTATTGGTCACGGCCTGGCGAAGCGCGTAAATCTGGTTCTGCGGCAGTTCGCGCACGCGCGCGGGCAGGTCAACCGTCGCCACAGCGCCGGAAAGCTGAACGCGCCGAAGCGTATTGGGCGTTCCGATGTCGGGCCAAGTCGCGCCAAGCCGCGCCTCTTCGTCCGTAAACGGCCCCTCGAGCAGCGCGCGAAGCGCCGCCTCGGCGCTGCTCATGCTCTCTTCAATTTCAATCGTCCGCACCGTCGGAATCAGCCTGAGGCCGTCTTCGCTGAGAAAATACAGCGTGACGCTTTCCTCCCGCGCGGCATAGGCGTCCTGCTGCGGCGCCTGACAGCCCGGCTCGATCGCCCATTGCTCAATGTCCGCCATCGGCCGCTCTTTCACCTGCGCCGAGCAGCCGCTCAGGCACGCCAGCGCCGCGGCCAGCGCCGCAGCGCATACACCCCTCGTTGAACGCCCCATGCTTCCTCTCCTTCGTCAGTCTCGAATCATCAGCGACAAAAGGACGTCGGGCTCGATCGCCCAGTTGTCCGTCTGGCGCACAAGCGGAACCGATTCGCGCACGATCTGCGCGTCGCCGCCCGATACGGAATGCAGCTCGGCATCCAATACGACGGTCGCACGCTGCCCGTCCATGCCGGGCGCCCCGCCGCTGAGCGCGTAGCCGAGCAGGGAGACGTCCGCCTCGCGCGCCTGCGCCTCCAGCTCGCTGGCGGAAGGCAGGTTCCCCTCCTGCGCCAGCAGCGGGCGCATTGCCTCCCAGTCCTTCGCCGCCCATGCCTCCATGATCATCGTCATCGTGCCAAGCGGCGTGAGCATCATCGACTCGTCGCGCCCGCAGGGGCCGAGTACGACGCTCATATCCTCTTGGGTCAGGTCGAACCACGCCAGCGCAATGCGTTCGGGGATATCGTCATCGTTAGCGGCGACATACAGCTGCACGCGCTGGTAGCGCCCGTTTTCCGTCAGCGAAAGCGCCAAGGACTGCACGGCCAGCCAGCGGCGCAGGGCCGCCTCCTCCTGCCAGCTTGGAGAATCCTCCCAGTCTGCGGGCGCCCCGTCCGGTCTGCCCAAAAAATCACGGCTGAGCGTCACAAACGCCGTCGAGCCCTCCCCGGAGACGGAAATGACCCGCGTTCCCTGCGGAAACACGCCGCTCAGGCGGTCATGGGTGACGCTCGGCCCCTCAACCAGTCGGGACACGATGCTGTGGGCGACGGTCTCCTCCCGCCGGATATCGAGCATCTCGCGCTGCGCGCCGAGCACATTCGTCTGCGCAAAGCGGTAATACAGCGTGATATCCAGCTGATCGCTGGCT
>JAUNPI010000112.1 GCA_030536875.1 Clostridia bacterium | reverse complement strand
CTGCGCTATTGGTCTGCGCTTATGGCTCCTGCGCCCGCTCGCCCTTCAGCCAGTCGACAAACTGCCTGGCGATGCGCGGCGAGCAGCCGTTCCGGCTGACCGTCCATGCGCGGGCGCGCGGCTCCACCTCGGCCCAATCGTAGTCCACGCCGCCGGCGTCCAGCAGCGCGCGCACGATGGTCAAATACTCCTCCTGCGTGGGCGCAAGGAACGTCAGCCGCAGATCGAAGCGATCCGCAAGGGAGAACTTTTCCTCCAGCGTGTCCCGCTCGTTGACGTCGTCCTGCCGCTCGGAAAAGCGCTGGCGGACGATGTTGCGGCGGTTGCTGGTGGCGTAGACGACGACGTTGGCCGGCCTCGCCTCCAGCCCGCCCTCGAGCACGGTCTTGAGCGCCGTGTATTCCGGGCAGGAATCGTTAAACGCCAGATCGTCGACAAAGACGATGAATTTGCCCGGCTGACTGCGCAGGATCGAAAAGATCGTCGGCAAATTGGTCAGATGGGCCAGCGGCACCTCGACGATGCGCAGCCCGTCCATAAAGAAGCTGGAAAGCAGCGCCTTGACCGTGGCGGATTTGCCCGTTCCCTTGTCGCCATAGAGCAAAATGTTGCACGCCTGACGCCCGGCGAGCAGGCGCTTCGTGTTTTCCACCAGCGCCCCCCGCTCGCGCTCATAGAGCACCATGTCCTCCAGCCGAATCGGGTCGGGCTCGCGGATGCCCCTCAGCCCCAGCGGATAGCGTTCGGACACGCCGACCCACGTGCTGCCCGGGCAGCTGGCAAACAGCCCGCTGCCATGCTTGCGCCAGAACGCCGCCACGCGGCGCGCCCCCTCGCGAGAGAGCATGTCCCGATCGATGCGCGGGTCGAAGTCCTCCGAGCCCATCGCCGGTTCCCATACGGGCAGACGCGCCGCCGTGCGCCCCTGCATGCCCGCGCGCTCGCACAGCAGAAGGAACATCGCCGGTTCGATCGCCGCGAGCCTGCCCAAGGCCTGCAGATCGTGCGCAAGCGCGTTCATGACGCTGTAGGGCAGCTCGCCGGCAGGCGTGCGGGCGCACAGCAGCGCCGCCGGGCTCTCCTCAAAGAGCACGGCCTCCAAGGCCGAGCGCACAAAGCCCCCGCGCCCCTTCGATGCGGCGCAGAGCCACGCGTCGTATGCCGCGCAATACGCTCCGGTGAGCGCATCGGGATCCGCCTGATCCTGC
Source organism: Clostridia bacterium (assembly GCA_030536875.1). Taxonomy (GTDB): domain Bacteria; phylum Bacillota; class Clostridia; order Christensenellales; family Aristaeellaceae; genus Ventricola. The sequence continues at coordinate 8,083 of JAUNPI010000112.1, read as the reverse complement.
GCACAGACGCGCAAAAGCGCGTGCAGCGCCGAAATGCCCGGGTCGTCCATGACATGGCGAAGCGCCGTCATGCATGCCAGATCCAGCAGCAATTCCCGCAGAGCGTGAATATCCATCGTCGTTATTCCCCATTTCCTGCTTTTCGCTTGCCTTCTGTTTGCCTTCCTCTTTTATGGCGCGCAAAGCGGCCGCTCTCACATGCGCTCGGGCGCCTCGACGCCGATCAAGTACAGCCCCGTGCGGATCACGTCGCGCACGGCGGAGGTGAGGGCAAGGCGCGCGGCGGTGCCCGCCGGGTCGCTCTCCTCGACGATGCGGTGCTCGAAGTAATATTTGTTGTATGCCTGCGCCAGCTGCGTCGTGTGGCGCGTGATCAGCGACGGCTCGCTCTGCTCCATCGCCTTGCTCACCGTCTCCGGGAAACGCGAGAGCAGCATGAGCACATCGCTGGCCTCGTCGTCGGTCACGGCGCTGTAATCCGGCTTAGCGGAAAGATGCGCCGCCTTGCGCAGCACGGAGCAGCAGCGGGCGTGCGTGTACTGCACATACGGGCCGGTCTCGCCGTCGAAGTTGAGCGCGCGCTCCCATCTGAAGTCGATATCCTTGTTGCGGTCGTTGTGCAAATCGAAGTAGACCACCGCGCCCACGCCGACTTGGCGCGCCACCTCGTCCTTATTGGGCAGGTTCGGGCTCTTCTCCTCGATGATCTCGCGCGCTTTCTCGACGGCGCGGTTCAGCAAATCCTCCAGATAGACGACATAGCCCTCGCGCGTGGAGAGCGCGCGGCCCTCATAGCTGACCATGCCGAAGGAGACGTGCTCCATGTTCTGATACCACTCGTGCCCCATCAGTTCGAGAATCTTAAACAGCTGCTTGAAATGCAGGTTCTGCTGATAGGCGACCACATAGAGGCACTTGTCAAAGTGATACGTATGGTGGCGGTAAAACGCCGCCGCCAGATCGCGGGTGATGTAAAGCGTCGCGCCGTCGCTGCGCAATACGATCGCCGGGGGCATGCCGTATTCGTCCAGCATGACGACCTCCGCGCCCTGAGACTTGGTCAGCAGCCCCTTTTCGCGCAGCTCGCGGACAACCGGCTCCATCTTGTCGTTGTAAAAGCTCTCGCCCGCGTAGGAATCGAACGTCACGCCCAGCATGTCGTAGACGCGCTGCGTATCCTTGAGCGTGACCTCCTTGAACCACGTGAAGATGGACATGGCCTCCTCATCGCCGTCCTCGATGCGCTTAAACCACGCGCGTCCCTCGTCCTCGAGCGCCGGATCCTTCTCCGCCTCCTGATGAAAGCGGACGTAGAGATCGACCATCGCCTGAACGCCGCCGGCTTCCACCTGCTCGCGGTTTCCCCACTTCTTATAGGCGCAGATCATCTTGCCGAACTGCGTGCCCCAATCGCCCAGATGGTTGATGCTCACGGTCTTGTAGCCGCAGAAATCGTAGATGCGGCGCAGGCTGTGGCCGATCATCGTCGTGGACAGGTGCCCGATGTGGAAACGCTTGGCGATATTGATGGACGAATAGTCGAGGCAGACCGTCTTGCCCACGCCCTCGCTGCTGGAGCCCCAGCGGCCCGGCTGGCTCAGCACGGCCTCCACGATGCCCTTGGCCAGCTGGCCGCGGTTGAGGAACACGTTGAGGTAGCCGCCCACGACCTGAACGCGCTCGATCTCCTCGCAGGCGATGTGCTCGGCGAGCGCCGAGGCGATCGCCGGCGGCGCCTTGCGCAGCGTCTTGGAGAGCTTGAAGCACGGCAGCGCATAATCGCCCAGCTTCTTCTCCGGCGGAATTTCCAGCATGGCCGCCACATCCTGCGTCTGCATCGCGCAGCCCTCAAAGCTGCTCTTGGCCGCTTCGGCGATATGCCGGGCGATAATTTTCTTCATATCCATAACAGGTTTCTCCCCCTCGCTTGTCAAACACAAAACGCGCGATGTGCTCGCGGTCTTTTTTACGGTCATTTTATTGTAGCAGATGCGAGGCAAAAACACAATCCCGGAATGCCTGCGCAAACTCGCTTTTCTCATCCGCTTATGGTATGATGCTCTCGTAGAGTACGGCTTTGAGGAGCTTGCACGGCGTTCCCCCGCTTTTGCGATACAAAAGATAGGGGGTGAAGTACATGAGCAATGTGGAATTATTTTTCGCTATCCTCAATGTTCTGGGCTTGCTCATTTCTCTGTACTTTGGCATGAAAAGCCAAAAATAGAAAGGGCCGCCGTGTAGAGTCGCATTCTACATGGCGGCTTTATCCTTCTTCGTTGGCCTAACTCCGCTCTAGCGGGGCTACGCCGTGGAGGAGCGCCTCCTCTTGGCTTTATTCTACTACACAGGCGGCCAGAGTGTCAAGCTCTGGCCGCCTGATTCGCTACTACTCAGCCAAGATTACGCCCAAATAGCCTTCAAATTAGGGCTTGTTTCTGAGCAAATGTGTTGAGCAATGAATCGAATATCGATCTCTAATTCGTGAACACAAACAACTCTTTGTCGTTATGGCCAAGGACAACTGCAACGCCGTCTGAAGTTATACCCAAGCCACGCACATTTGTGTTCAGCATTTCAATATATGCGATCTTTTCGGTTCTTCCTTCAGAGTCAGTGCTGTAAATGTGAAGCGTTCCATCTCCATCAAGTCCAGAAATGGCGACACAGCCATCCCCATTGGACGCACCATCATAAAACATCGAAGCTGATTCGTATATTTTTTGCCATTCTTGTTTTCCATCGCTTGAATAGCACAGAATCGTAGCTTTATGGTTCACCAATACATCGTTTTGATTCAAATCGCCGGTCAAACCATAAAGGTATACATGATCGTCCGCCGTGGAGAGCGATTGAATGGACAGTTGATCCGGCAAGCGTATTCTCCATTTTTCTAGTCCATATCGATCAAAACATATGAACAGATGTTCTGGCTGCAGACGATCTGGCACGCCGCAGTCTACTTGTATATAAATATTATCATCAGCCGCCATAGCTGACGAATTCAGCAAATACGCCGAATCCGCAGAAGGGCCGCCGTAGAAAACCGCGTTACTACATACAACGTCAAACCGATCATTGATCATCAGTAAATATAGAACCGGATTATTTTTCTCATTCTTGATTCCTAATACAAGCATTCCATCAGGCGAGGGAATCATTTTGAGCACGGCTATGTCCGAATCGAGCTGATAAAGCCGCGGCTTGTTCTTACCGTCAGATAAACAGGTGATAACGCCTCGCAGCGTAGATGAATCCCTCGCTCCGATCAAATACTGCCCATTGACTTTTGCTATACCTAAAACTTCCATATCATATCCGGAAACCACGGGAACCTCCGCCATATTCAAGACATTGGCTCGAATGTCGGTCTGAATCAAATATCCCCCTACTTTGCCTTTGAGTACGAAAAACCAGATATCATTATCCGATAGATAGTATGCACTATGCAGCAGCCGTGGGTTGTAACGTTCTCCCGCGTCAACACGGTAGATTTGTGGTGAAAGCGATCGACCCATTTGTGGATCGGCCGTTCGTCCATCGGGCAACATATCCCCAACGCCATCGATATTTCCGTCATCAGCTATCGCACTTGCACAAGTGAACAGAACAGCCATTAAAATCATGAACACGCCATACTTCTTCATCTCCGCACCGCCTCCCTTTATAAATTCTGCTTCCTTTTATTATTTCGCGATAAAGGTGCGTTTTCCCGTTTGGTTTTTTCGATTTTCTTTCCTTTTCTCCATATAGAGCTGAACCGAAACGCGGATTCTCGCCTATCGTCAACTTTATCAATTTAAAAGGTTGACATTTCTCCTCGCATGCGCTATACTGTCAACCGTTCAAAAAACAAAAGTTGACAGAAAGAAGGGCTTTCCCATGCGTTCCGCTCTCACCCGCAGCCTCGTGCTCGCCGCCCTGTTTGCCGCGCTGACCGCCGTCTGCTCCCAGATCCAAATCCCCCTGCCCTACGTCCCCATCAACCTTGCGCTCTTCGCGGTTCACCTGGCCGGCGCACTGCTGGGCCCGAAGTGGGGCGCTCTCTCGATGGCGGCCTATGCGCTGCTGGGCGCCGTCGGTGTGCCGGTGTTCGCCGGGTTTAAGAGCGGCCCTGCGGCTCTCTTCGGCAAAACGGGCGGCTACATTCTCGGCTACATCCTCTGCGCGCTGGTCGTCGGCCTCATAACGCGCAAATTCGGCTCCAATCTGCGCAGCCTGTGCCTCTCGATGGTCGCAGGCGTGGCCGTCTGCTATGCCTTTGGAACGATCTGGTTCATGGCGCTCACCGGCATGAACCTCGTCACCAGCCTCTCCTACTGCGTGATTCCCTTCCTGCCCGGCGACGCGGTCAAGATCCTGCTCGCCGCCGTGCTCTCGCTCCGGCTGCAAAAGCCCATGCGCTCAATGGGTTTGCTGCCCGAGGCGTAATTCGCCTTTTCCCCTATCCCCTCAGACAAATGGACGCGGCCTGTTCGCGTCCATTTTCGTTTGACTCGCGACACTTCCTTGCCCGGCCGTCCCCGTATGGCGTATAATAGATTCATCTGACACGGTCGATTTTCCAAAACCAGAAAGGACGAATGCTCATGGCCATACACATTCTCGACGAAGCTCAGCGCTGCCTGAACTGCAAGGTGCCCCAGTGCCAAAAGGGCTGCCCCATTCACACGCCGATTCCGAAGGTCATCCGCCTGATGCTGGACGGCAAACTCGATGAGGCGGGCTGGATGCTCTTTGAAAACAATCCGCTGACGACGGTCTGCAGCCTCGTTTGCAACCACGAAAACCAGTGCGAGGGCCACTGTGTGCTCGGGCGCAAGGGCGCCCCGGTTCACTTTTCGCTCATCGAAAACTACATTTCCACCACCTACAGCACGAAGATGGTCAAGGGCCCCGCGCCTTCCAACGGCATGCGCGTGGCGATTATCGGCTCCGGGCCCGCGGGCCTGACCATCGCGGTCATCCTCGCGCGCAAGGGCTATCAGGTCACCATCTTCGAGGGGAAGGACAAGATCGGCGGCGTGCTGCGCTACGGCATTCCGGACTTCCGCCTGCCCAAATCCGTGCTGGATGATTTCGAATATCGCCACTTGGAGCTCAAGGGCATCCGAGTTCGCCCAAACACGACCATCGGCACGGCCATCGGCATCGACGACCTCTTCCGCGACGGCTACAAGGCCATCTTCGTGGGCACGGGCGTCTGGCAGCCCAATGCGCTGCATATCAAGGGCGAGACGCTGGGCAACGTCCACTTCGGCATCAACTACCTGAACAATCCCGACAGCTACCGTCTGGGCGAAACGCTGATCGTCATCGGCGCGGGCAACGCCGCGATGGATGTCTGCCGCACGGCGATCCGCAAGGGCGTGCGCCGCGTGCTCTGCTTCTCGCGCACGGCGAAGGTCGCCGCCTCCAAGCACGAGTTTGACTATGCGCAGCTGGAGGGCGTGGAGTTCTTCTACAACAAGCAGCCGGTGGAGATCGTCGACGAGGGCGTCATCTTCGAGGACATCGTCGAGCACGAGGACGGCACCTTCGAACCCGTCGCGGACAGCCGCAAGCTCTACGAGGCGGACAGCACGATCATCTCCATCAGCCAAGGCCCCAAAAACCGCATCGTCTCCACCACGCAGGGTCTTCAAGCCAACGGCCGCGGTCTGCTCGTCGCCGACGAATACGGCCGCACGACGAGGCCCGGCATCTTCGCCAGCGGCGACGTGACGAGCGGCGCGCGCACCGTCGTGGAGGCCGTCGAGCACAGCAAGAAGGTCGCCGAGGCGATGGACGCCTATATGCAGGGGCGGGAGATCGGCGAGGACGACGAGGCGACGAAAAACGCCTGACCCTTATAAAGAGAAACAACCCGCGGTAAGCCTTGATGTGGAGGCTTGCCGCGGGTTGTTATTCAAAAGGGGCATGCGGACTATCTGAATGGATAGGCTCCCTTCATGATGAACAGCGCTTTCACTGTCTCTCATCAAGGGAGCCTATCCGGTCAATCTGAGCTTTTTAGCGGAAGGCGTACTCTCCACGCTGTCGCACGGCGACACACCTAGAAGGGGCTGTCAGGCGAATTCCAAACATTTCAAGAATGAGTATAAGTCAGGCGAAACATCGGAAATCGTAAGGAGCGCTGAAAGCGCGATTATGCGAGTTTCCCGGATAGAGCCCTATAAATTCTTAGTTTTTGCTTGAAATGTCCGGATTCTTAGCCTGACAGCCCTTTGGGTGGAATAAGAGCTAGATGAGGCTCATATCATCCTGCTTAGCGTCAAATACGGCATAGATGACGGCTTGCTTGAGAGCTCTGGCGCCTCCCAAAGCGAGCCTGCCGGGCGCGCCGCGCCAAGCCGTCAGCACGCGGCCCTGAGAACCTCCTCGATCTGCGGGGGCAGCAGCTCGACGAAGTGGCCGGTCTTGCCGCCCACGACGTTCGCCGCCAGCGCGGGAATATCCTCTTCCCTTCCGCCGACCTCGGCAAGCGTGGCGGGCATGCCCAGCGAGACAAAGAACGCCTGCATCGCGGCGATGCCCTCCAGCGCGACCTGCTCGTCGCTCTTGCCCGCCGTCTCAACGCCCCAAACGCGCGTGGCGAACTGCACAAAGCGCGCGACGTCGTGGCGATAGACGGTCTTCATCCACGCCGGGAAGACGACGGCGAGGCTCGCGCCGTGCGCGCAGTCGTACTTGGCGGAGAGCTCATGGCCGATCTGGTGGCTGCCCCAATCCTGCTCGCGGCCCACGCCGACGCTGTTGTTGTGCGCCAGCATGCCCGCCCACATGAGCGTCGCGTGGGACTCGTAGTCGGTTGAATCGGCGATGGCCTTCGGGCCCGCCTCGATGATGGACTGCAGCAGCGCCTCCGCCAGCCGGTCGGTCAGCGCGACGTCCTTGGTGTTGGTGAAGTAGCGCTCCATGATGTGGGCCATCATGTCGGTGATGCCGCAGGCGAGCTGGTAGCGCGGAAGGGTGAAGGTCAGCTCCGGGTTCATGACCGCAAAGCGCGGGCGATGCAGCTCGCTGGACAGGCCGCGCTTGAGGCTGCCGTCCGCCTTGGTGATGACCGAGGAATTGCTGCCCTCGCTGCCCGCCGCCGGAATCGTCAGCACACAGCCGTGAGGGAGCGCGCGCTCCGGCGTCGCCTTGCCGCTGTAAAAGTCCCAGAAATCGCCGTCGTAGGGCACGCCGTCGGCGATGGCCTTCGCCGTGTCAATCGCCGAGCCGCCGCCCACGGGCAGAAGGAAATCGAGGTTGTTTTCCCGGCAGAGGCGAATACCCTCGTAGACCAGATCGTCCCTCGGGTTGGGCACGACGCCGCCCATCTCCATGTGCGCAATCCCCGCCTCGTCCAGCGAGGCGAGCACCTGCGCAAGCAGCCCGCTGCGCACGACGCTGCCGCCGCCATAGACGACCAGCGCGCGCGTGCCGCCCGCCTGGCGCACGAGGCCGCCCACCTGCTTTTGCGTGTCACGCCCAAAGACAAATTTCGTCGGGGAACAGAATTCAAAATTCAGCATGATAAACCTCCCGAAAAATTGATCAGTCAAGATCAAAGCTGGCAATCCTTGGCAGAACAAAGCCCCTCCGATAACCGCTTTTCTCTATGATACATGCCGGAAACCTTAAAATCAATAAAAAATTTTCCGAATCTTCCAGTTTGATGAAAGATTTGCCCCGGTTTCATCGTCTTATATACAGAAGCTCATGATGAACCAAGCTGTTGCATAAGCATTCAAAACGTGATAAGATGAAGCCAAGCTTCGTTACACTTTGGTCACACGGAGGGGATAGTTATGAAAACCAGCATCTTTCTAAAGCGCAAAATCGCCGCCACGCTCTGCGCGGCCACCCTGCTGAGCGCCTGCGCGCCCGCCGGGTTGGCGGAGGCCGTGCTCATCGCCTCAAACGGCGAGGCCGACCCGCAGCCCGCCACGCCCATCAAGGCGGAGATCACGCCCTATGAGGACACGGTCACCGTCAAGCTCACGGCGGCGGACGACCGCGACATCTACGTCGCCTTGGGCGAGGACGAAGACAACCTGATCATCATCAAAAAGGGCGAGAAAAAGGAATATATCTACGA